>NZ_CP106735.1:4502080-4812735 GCF_025639805.1 Reichenbachiella carrageenanivorans
TACCTGATAGGTGACTTTGTAAGAGACAAAGATGCCATTGCCTCATGTGCAATGATCGCTGAAATGGCAGCTTGGGCCAAAGACAATGGCAAATCATTAGGAGACTTACTTGAGGAAGTATACTCACAATTTGGCATGTACCTAGAGGATTTAGTTTCATTGACCAAAAAAGGCAAATCAGGCGCTGAAGAAATTCAGGAAATGATGCACCAATTCCGAACCAATACACCATCTACTTTGGCTGGTTCGGAAATCGAATGGCTTATTGACTACCAAAATTCTACCTCCACAAATTTATTAACAAGCCAAAAAGAGAAAATCGATTTTCCTTCATCAAATGTCTTGCAATTTATCACCAAAGACGGATCCAAAATATCCATGCGCCCATCTGGCACAGAACCAAAGATTAAATTCTATATGAGCGTAAGATCTGATTCAGATTCAGACAGAAGTTTTGAAGATGAGAAATTGGTGCTTCGTGCCAAAACAGACAAAATTAAAGAAGAGCTTGGTTTGCTATAAGCAACCAGCTCATTTCCTGATATTTATGACAAATAAGAATATTACTTAGAAGTAATATCTATGAAAAAAAATGTTTTGAATATATTGCAATGAAATAGTGTGATAAAATTAGAAAAGTAGCTGAGTAAAAGAAAGAACAAGACACCTTCTTTATTCATCGAAAAGTTGATTAAAATATTCTGAATATATTTATATTTCAATTCTAATGTATTTCACCACCTAAACATAAAATTATTCAAATATGGTATTGCCCTTTTTGCTCATCATTGTCGGTTTCGTTATGCTTATTAAAGGCGCCGATTTTTTAGTGAACGGAGCTTCATCTCTTGCCAAGAGATATAACGTATCGGACATTGCTATCGGTCTTACAGTAGTAGCCATGGGCACTTCTGCTCCCGAGTTGGTAGTCAACATCATATCAGGGGCATCTGGAGAAAATGATGATATCGTATTTGGAAATATTATTGGGTCTAATATCTTCAACTTATTTTTAATCTTGGGTATTGCTGCGGTGATCTACCCTCTAACTGTGCAGAAAAATGCACTCTGGAAAGAAGTCCCCTATTCATTACTAGCGACCATCGTTCTTTTCGTATTGATCAATGATCAAATGTTCTTTGGAGCAGAAGAAAACACAATGAGCTCTACGGATGGCATCATCCTTTTAGTCATGTTTATTGGCTTCTTAGCCTATGTTTTTCAAAACATGAAGCGCACTGGCGACATGGGGGGAGATATAGATGAAATTGAAATGTATGGTAGTCTCAAAACTACCATGATGATTATTTTTGGCATAGCAGGTTTAGCTATTGGAGGACAGGTTATTGTGGACAATGCCATTACCATAGCAGAATACTTCAATATTAGCCAAAAAGTCATTGGACTGACTATATTAGCAGCAGGCACATCACTACCAGAATTAGCCACTACAGCAGTAGCTGCTTTCCATAAAAAATCTGATCTCGCAGTAGGAAATATAGTAGGTTCAAATATTTTCAACCTACTCTTAGTACTTGGAGCTACAGCCACGCTCAGTGCCCCTATTTCATACGACATGGACCTTAACTTAGACCTCTATATCGTAATGATTGGCACCTTCATGCTGTTTATATTCATGTTTACACTACAGAAATACAAATTGGATAGGGCCGAAGGAGCTATTTATTTAATTGGCTTTGTAGCTTACTCCGTGTTCATCTACATGAATCGTCTGTAAGCAGACGAACAACAACCTTTCTTTCTTGGTTAACACTTGTTAACACCTTTTAACAAGCCATTAACGGCTCGATGTTTGTATTAGGCATATTTTGCAACTGCATTTCTGCAAAAGCAACCTTTTTTAATTGGCACGCATTGAATAACCAAGGATACATTTCTAATCAAGATCAAATTTTGGAAGACAGTCAATTGACAGACTTGTGTAAAGCCAAGGATGAGTGGGCTCAAAAAGCGCTGTATGACAAATACGCGAATAAAATGATGCGCACCTGTCTAAGATATTTGAATGATGAAATGGAAGCAGAAGATGCCATGATCGATGGTTTCATGAAGGTATTTACAAAAATAGACTCCTTCGACTATCGTGGTAAAGGCAGCTTAGAAGGCTGGATAAAGAGAATAATGGTCAATGAGTCTCTGATGTTGCTCCGAAAAAGAAAAATGGATCAGGTAGAACTAGATAAGATCTACGATCTGTCTTGCGACAAAGCAACAGTAGATTCTCAACTCATGGAAGAGACCATTGTCAACCTTATTCAAAAACTACCAAAAGGTTATCGGACAGTATTCAATATGTATGTTATAGAAGGTTACTCCCACAAAGAAATTGGAGAGAAACTCAACATCAGTGAAAACACATCGAAGTCACAACTCAGTAAAGCCAGAGCTTCACTATCCAAATCGCTAAAACAAATAGGTGCGCTATGAAAGTCAACGAAAATCAAATAAACGGGTCTGAATCTAAAGCAAAAGCTACAGATGAGCTAAGCAAAAAGGCAGTTGAAAAAATAGATGGCATTCCCGTCAAGCATTTTGACTTGAATGAAACATGGCTGAAGTTGTCTAACCGTCTCGGGCACGTAGACAAGCGATTTGTAACTTGGGGATTGGCTATGGCAGCTTCTTTCTCTCTACTGGTAGCAGCCAATACCGAAATTTTTAATTGGGGAAAACTAGACACCAAACCCAAAGAAACAATTACTCACAGCCCCTCTGTAACTAAAGAAAAGGTAGTGCTCCCCCAAAAACTACCAGCTTCAACAGCTGTGTTAGAGAAAATCACACCTCTTCCTGTAAAGGAAAAGCGAAATAAACCAGTTATAAAACCTCCAACCACAGACACGCAACAATCCATAGTTAAGCTCGATAGAAATGCTCAAAAGCATATCGAAATGCCCCGACTATCTAATCCATTCGTGTCAGTTTTTGCAAAGGTTAATTTGCAAACAGAAGGAATCACCCCTGAACTGGGCATAGATTTTAAACTCATGGAAAACTATACTGCTAAACGAAGAGAAATTTACAAGCTCGGAGCATCTTCTCAACTCAATTTCAGAACAAATGAAGCTGGTGACAGAAAAATGCATCCTCACACGTTTGTAAACCTAGAGTATAGCACATTAAACAAGCATACCAATAAAGGCTGGACTACACGCGCTGGATATTTACTAAACCCTGATGGCTATCTTTATCAAGACACAACAATCAAAGTATCCTTATTTAGAAATATCGGCAAACACCTAAAAATAGGACCCGAGGTAATATTTACGGATAATTTAAAGCAAGCCTATCCTAGCCTTTCGTTGGTCTTAGGCTAAGGTCAAGCAAACTGAAATTTCATATATTTGATATTCTCCCCCTGATCATAGAATAGCTTTTCGTATTTGGTCTTTACGCCAAAATGCTCATCCATATACTCAGAGTTATAAAGATCATGTGTGTAAATCAAGTTTTTCACCTTCAACATACCTTCATTGATCAACTCCAATGTATAATCAAACAAAAAAGTATTATCCGTCTTAAACTTGAGCCAGCCATTCTCTTTCAGTAATTTCCGGTAGACATCCATATGCCTTGGAGCAGTCAAACGTTTTTTTTCATCTTTGTCTTTCGGACGTGGATCTGGAAAAGTCACCCATATTTCATCTATTTCGTGAGCTCCAAAATGCTTGTCGAGCAATTCGATTTGTGTACGCAAGAAAGCCACATTTTCTAAGCCATTAGCTATCGCATACGAACTACCTACCCATATACGTGACCCTTTGATATCTACCCCTACAAAGTTGGTATCTAGCATCTTCTCCCCTAGCCCTACGGTATATTCGCCTCTTCCACAGCCCAACTCTACGACAAGATCATTATCATTTTTAAAATGTTCTTCTCTCCATTTCCCAATCAAATGGCCGAAATTGGACTTACCATCTTGCACGACATTGTACCGTTCGGCATTGTCTTTAAATCGCTCTAATTTTTTTCTACTCACTTATAAATCATTTAATTCCGCTACTACAAAGGTGCTACCTCCAATAAAAACCAAATCCTTAGGATTTGCATTCGCTAAAGCAGCATGGTAGGCCTCATCTACAGAACCATATACTTGGCCTTTCAATCCATAATTGACTGCCTGCTCAGCCAACACCTCAGCACTCATAGCCCGAGGCACATGAGCAGCACAAAAATAATACTCACATTCTTTAATGAGCAATGGAAATATCTTATCCAACGATTTATCTGCAACAGCACCCCAAACAATATGTAATTTCTCATAATCAATAGTGGCAACCTGTTCCATCAACCAAACCACAGCCTCTTCATTATGACCTACATCACAGATAACCCGAGGTACTGAACGAAGGGTCTGCCATCTGCCTTTTAGTCCTGTCTGAGCCACTACATGATTCACCCCTGAGGCAAAGGCCGATTCATCAACTTGAATCCCACGGCTTCTAAGCTGATCTATCGCTCTAGACACCGTCCCCAGATTCAACCGTAACACGGGCAAAGATAAGTCTGACGGCATATCAGGCACTTGACCTACTACAGGTTCATCTAAAACGGATTGTTTTTGTACTACAACTAATTTGATCTCATGCAGTGCCTCTGGGGGCAAATGCCCAACAACTACAGGCACACCATCTTTGATAATTCCTGCTTTCTCCCTAGCGATCTCTTCGATAGTATGTCCCAACATGTCCTGATGATCTAGGCTTATCGATGTGATCACCGACAATTCAGGCGTAATAATATTGGTAGAATCTAGTCGCCCACCAAGCCCTGTTTCCACCACTGCGAAATCTACTTCTCGCTCAGCAAAATAAGCATATGCCATCACTACCGTAATCTCAAAAAAAGACGGAGCTATTTTTTCAATGGCTGATTGATGCTTATTTACAAATTCAGAAATAAACGACTCGGTAATTTCCTCTCCGTTCACACGTATACGCTCTCTGAACGAACGCAAATGCGGTGAAGTATAAAGTCCTACCTTATAACCTGCAGATTGCAATACAGAAGCAATTAAATGGGAGGTAGAGCCTTTACCATTAGTACCTGCTACATGTATACTCTTGAATCGTTGATGTGGATTATTTAATACCTCTGCCAAACGGAGTGTATTGGTCAAATCCTTTTTAAAAGCCACCTTCCCCACTCGCTGATACATTGGCAGCTGAGTGTATAAGAAGTCGAGGACTTCTTGATAGTTCATAATTTTAATTGGATTGGATAATAAATGTAATCTTTCCAGTAGAGGTCGCGGCAGCGGCACGGCCGTCCGACACTTTACTAAAGGTAAGCTCCATAACCGCATCTCGATAGACTTTTTCCACTACTGGCGACACTGTTTTTTCTAGGGTCTTAATGCCAATAATTTCTCCTTCTTCATCAATAATGATTTGAAAAACAATCATGCCATTTTCAGAAGATTTGTCATTAGGCTGTGGTTTAAAATCCCAATCCCAGCCAGCCAAATCTAAACTTGAACCTTTGTTGCCTGACCCTGAACCATTATCTACTTTTTTAAAAATGGCACGATCATCGATTTTGGGCTTTTCTACTTTCTTCTTTTCTTCTACTTTTTCCTCTGTTTTTTTAGGTGCTTCTACTGTTTTGGCATCAGACCCTGTATCTGTTTTTTCTACTTTCTGAGTTTTAGTTTCTTCCTTCTTGATAGTTTTCTCTACTACATCTGGACTGTTCAAGTCTTCTGTTTCTGTAGCAGTTTCAGCCACATCACTTTCCACTGTTTCGATATCCTCTCCATCTGCCTCTTCTGCTGCGGTTTGTTCAGACTGTTCTTGGGTTTCAACTTGTTCCTCCACCTCTTCTGAAACTTCTTCTACTTCATCTATTACCTCTTCAGATACAGCTTCCTCACTCTGATTTTCGCTCACTATACTTGCACCAAGATTGAACTCAATACCATATTCTGGTATCGGAGGATCGGGCTCAGTCCATGCCAACATCACAAAAAAGAGCACAAAAAGCACTGCATGTAGCCCTACAGACACATACATACTGATCGCTCTATTTTTTCTCTCCTGCTTATCCAAAATTAATCTGGTTTTGTAGCCAAAGATATTTTCGACCCTAGCTTGGTGGCGACACTAGCCACATTTACTAAATGCTCTACTGGCACTGACTTATCGCAATGCAGCACAACTACTCCTTCTTTGTCTTTAAGCTCGGTCTTCAACGCACGTTCCAAACCACTCAACTCCACTTTTTGATCATTTACGAAATATTGTAAATCAGGTGTAATCGTGACACTGATCTTTTGCATTACAATGGTAGAACTTTTGCTTGTTGGTAAATTCACAGGCAGGCCCGAAGGTGTAATAAAAGATGAAGTCAGCATGAAAAATATCAACAAGAGAAATATCACATCTGTCATTGATGACATTGAAAATGAAGACTCTATTTTGTGTTTAGAACCAAGTTTCATTTTTTCTGGGGTTCTTGTAGTAAATCAATGAAATCAATTGAAGTGTACTCCATACCATGGATCAACTTACCTACTTTGGTCACCAAATAATTGTATGCCAAATAAGTCAAAATACCTACAAACAAACCTGCAGCTGTCGTAATCATAGCTTCATATATTCCACTAGAGAGCAATTTAGGACTCACTGCACCTTCTTCTTGAGCAATCGAAATAAAGGCTTGAATCATCCCTGTTACTGTACCTAAGAAACCAATCATAGGCGCTGCTCCTGAAATAGTAGCTAACAAACTCAGGTTCTTTTCCAATTTATAAATTTCTATTTTCCCTACATTTTCTATAGATGCTTCTATACTTTTCAGCGGGCTGCCTATTCTAGAGATACCCTTCTCTACCATTCGAGCGATTGGTGTAGCTGTAGATTGACACAAGGTTTTAGCTTCTGAAATACCTCCATTCAATACCATGCTTTTGATATCCGACATAAAAGCATCTGGCGTTTTAGATGCGTCTTTTATTGTAAGAAGTCTTTCTACAAAAACATATATACCCAAAATAGAGAGCAATAATATGGGTACCATCATATACCCTCCTTTCAATAACAAATCCAACACGGAAACTTGTTCGACCACTTGTTCTACTACTTCATCTACTGGAATTTCCTGAGCTAGAGAAGCTAAAATTGTATTTAGTATTAGCATAATTTCATTTAAACAAAAAAAAGGCCAAGATGACCTTTTTATATTTTAATACAGTTTTAAAATCAACGCGTATGGTTAAATCAATATTGTAATGCCCAGACGTCATCTCCATATTGACCTTTGAAGTCTCCTAATTGACTGGCTGCATCGCCATAGCTGGCAAAATCAGCCACCGATACTCTGTATCGTTTAGACTTACCATATGGATGAATTATCTTCACTCCATTCCCCTCGTTACTCAATTCTGTTGCATAGTCCATGGCCAAATCTTGATCTACAAAGCTTGCAATCACGACATATGACCTTGAAGTACGAGCCGTTACCTGAACGATCTCTCCAGGGTTAGCAGTAGCTGCGGTAGGCGCAGGAGTATTCACTACTGGCTTTTCTTCTTTAACCACTGGCTCTTCTTCGACTTTAACTTCTTCAACAGGCTTAGCCACTGGTTTCTTTACCGTTTTCTTCGGCACTTCTTTTTTAGCTACTTTTTTTGGACCATCCTCTAATGAGAAATAGTAAAAAGCTCCTCCAATAATAGAGATAATTAAAACACCAATGACGATTACTTTAGTAAACCCTCCTGAACTCTCTTCATATGAGTAAGGTTTGTATGTAGGAGGTAATGAAGGAGTATCCGTTTCTTCAAAGTCAGACTTCTCATCATCGAACGACATACCGTCTGTATCGAAAATAGAATCATCTTCTTCGGAGGAAGAATCAGCCGCAAAAAGAGAATCCCCTTCTCCACTAGAATCTCCTAAAGAGGTATCATCTTGATCGTCTTCGTCCAAAATACCTAAAGCAGCTAACTGATCAGGACTATCAATATTAGCCAACAAATCATCGGTATCGTTTAGATCATCGGAAGAAAGATCTAATCCCATATCTTCAATAGACGAAACATCATCACTACCTGCATCTACGTCTTCTCCGATAAGGTCGTCATAGTTGATGTCCGCACTAAAATCAGGAGAGAGTGGGTCTTCATCGTCATCTCCCAAGCGATCTGAGATTAATTGAGCACTGTCCAACACATCCTCTACTTCTTCTATACCTTCATCAAGCACAGAACCTTCGGGAGGATCAAGATCCCCTGGTTGTAGACCGTCAGCACTCTCAGATGATTCAGGAACATCAATATCATCCAGAACACTCATGTCAATGCCTTCTGGCTCTGGTAGTGTTCCTTCATTATCGGACTCATCGTCATCCGAATCATCCAAATTAAAATCTAATTCTTGCAATTCATCAAACTCCAAATCTGGTAAACCAAAATCCTCGTCTGACTGATTTGATTTGTTTTCTTCTTCCGAACCTTCGTTGAGTTTATCGTCGGCCATATCTAAGCAATTACCTTATTATTAATATAAACTTATTAAATCACACCTTAAATGTATAGAATTATTTTGAAATAACAACTTTATGGTGTCCTTTGTATTTTCCTATAAAATTATCACTAATTCAATCAAAATATTACTTTAATCCAATATATCTGGCATGAGTACTTTTATAAAATCATTTTCTATGGCAAGGTTACTACATCGTTTTCCATTTCACACATTATCAAATGGAAACATTGAGTTCCAAATGCCAATTGTACTTATCCTATTTAGCTTAGCTACACTTTCGTGCCAGTCCAAAACCACTTCTTTCGACTCTTTCAACTCGCCGCAATGGAAAGCTGAAACAACAAACTGTAAAGGTTATAGGGGTACTGTAATTGAAAACATGGAAACTGAATTCGACAAATTCATAGGCCTGAGTGAACGCGAACTCATCGAAATACTGGGTGCCCCAACGAAAACACATCTATACACCCGTGGTCAAAAATTCTTTAGTTATCAAATCAATTGCCTAGACAGCACCAATTCTAAATCACTTAGAATCAGATTCAGTGCGTTAGACTATGTCAATGAGGTATTGATTTTAGAATAAAGTAAGTTTCCCATTCAAATTATTTATTGCTTTGACAAATCATAGCGTCTACAGAAAGGCTAAATACATCATATACAAAAGAACTGTCGTCAGGCCCACTGACTTAATTTGGTCCTTTATTGGCGGATTCATCGGCATTGGACTGATTGGCTATATACAAAGTTTATCTTTCAATCAATTAGAAAACACTTTCCTAGTAGGGTCATTTGGTGCTTCTGCTGTACTGCTATATGGCGCTACCAATAGCCCTCTTTCTCAACCAAGAAACCTAGTCGGGGGTCACTTAGTAAGCGCTACAGTAGGTGTCTCTATAGCCTATTGCATCTCGTCTCCTGAACTACACTGGTTGGCTTGTGCTCTAGCTGTAGGGTTAGCCATAGTGGGTATGCTCATTACTAAAACTGTACACCCTCCTGGCGGAGCTACTGCATTAATTGCCAATATAGGAAGTGAGAAAATCAAGAGTTTGGGTTATATGTACGTTCTTAACCCTATTTTAACAGGCACAATCATCCTATTGGTAGTCGCCTTGATATTCAATAACCTACCCAAAAACAGGAGCTATCCATACAAATGGAAAAAGAAATCAGGTCATTTACCCACTTGAATAGTAGCTACAGCCGAAGCGCCAAAGTAACCTAATACAAGCTCATTGTCATTATTAGGATTTGACATATTTCCTTTGATAATCCCTGGCTGTATACGAGGAGTCAAGGCAGAGCTACTGGTTTGTTCTTTTATATTGATATAATATTCGAATGCCCCTTTAGACAAAGACATATGCTGAATTTGAGCTTGATCTGCTGCTGTAAAAAGCACATTGCTAGCATCATATTTAAATTTATTACCATTGGTAAACTGATCATCAAAGAGAACCAATTCTTCTGGTTTATTCCTAAGCTCATTATTCACATAAACTTTCCAGCGGTAGTAATTTTCTAATATCACATCGTCTTCTACAAAAGCCGAAACGAAGAAGTTTTCATCCTCTGGCTTTACATTAAAATCCGCTGGATCTGCCACAAAATCAACAAATACATCCTGTACTGGACTGAGTGGAGGCAGTTCTTCTTTTGCAGATTGATAGATCGATTGACCGTGATGTATCGTAAGTTGATAAATCCCCCCTGGCTGACCGACAAACACTGACGGGTCTGACTGATAACGTCCAGAGGTAGCTATCTCTACAAAATCATATTGCGTACCCGATTGATCTGTCACATACACTTTTGCCTCAGACACAGGCAAATAACCTGACTGGTCAGAATACCCATTACTCCATGAGAGTTTGATTTCGTAAGGCACGGCTTCGTCAGTAATCCAGCCAAAAACGACCACATTAGATTGTCCTGCTTCCAGTTCTAAATTGATCTGATCAACACAAGCACAAAGGGCTAAGCCAATACAAGACAGTACAATATGATATAGATGACTTTTCAAAATTTGAAATTATATGTAACAGAAGGAATCATCGTTCCTAACACTGACAATTTCTCAACTACAGACACTCCTTGTTGCTTTTCGCTTTCTCGAAAATAGTAGGCTTGAGCATTGCGACGTGCATATACATTATAAATAGAAAACACCCAGCTGCTTTCGGCTCTGCGTTTCTTCCCATTTTTTCTAAACTCTTTTAGATTAAGTGTAGCTGCGATGTCTAACCGGTGATAATCAGACAACCGATCTAGATTTCGATTGGGAAAATGAGGAACTAGCAGCCCATCTATCTGATACTTGGAAGAAGGAAATGAATACGGCCTACCCGTGTAATACACAAAACTTGAAGACAAGGAAAGGTAGGGTGTCAGTTGGTAGATTCCTGTAATGGCGATGTCGTGTGTCCGATCATAGTTGGTGGGAAAATATGCTCCGCCGTTTATTTTTTCTTCTTCTAAATCTCCATTGACCTGACGTTCTGATTTAGAAAGTGTATATCCTAACCAGCCAGTAAGCTTCCCAAATTTTTTCCTTAAGAATACTTCCATTCCATAGGCCCGCTCATTTCCATTCAATATTTCCGTTTCTATAGACTCATTGAAAAGCAAATTCGCTCCATTTTTATAATCTACCACGTTTTGGATTTTTCTATAATAAACCTCTAGAGACAAATCCATATCGAACTTTTTCACATATTGATATAGACCAATCGTGGTCTGGAGCATCGTAGTCGGCAACAAATACTCTCCACTAATCTGCCACAAATCTGATGAAGCAGGCGACTGTGTATTGGACAGCAAGTGCATATACTGTACTGATCCAAAGTGTCCAACTTTCAACGACATGTTGGGGTTGAGCTGGTACTTCATTGACAAGCGAGGCAAAACCGTCTGATAAAAGGTCTTTGCATTATCCTCTCCAGCAGATACGGTGTCGATTCGAGTATTTAATGACTTCACCTGATTAGGCTGGTAAGTATACATATCCGAACGCCCAGAATTCACAAAATTAGAATACCTCGCTCCTAATGAAACCGAAAGGTCTCCGAAATGCCTTTCATTAGACAAGTATATCGACGACTCTATCCCTAATTCATTATCCAATCGAACTGCATTTTCTGCAGAACCCGGCCCTGGTATTCGCTCTCCAGGATTCAGAAAATGAGTTACTATTTCTCCCCCATATTCAAATATATTTTTGGGACTATAGTACGATGTCATATCGAATTTGGCTGCTATATCTGTAATGCTGGACGAACCCACATAATCCGCCGCTTCGCGTTCTTCTTCCACACGATATTCGTACTGACTAAAATAGGATGTAAGATTCATGAAATGTTTGGACTTATGAATCTTATTCCATCTAACAGACATGACTCTATTGCCCCATTTCTGAATGGCATCAATCCCAAATTGATTAGCATCTGCACCAAAGTACCCTGAGAAATAAATCTTATTCTTGCTATTCAAATCAAATTTGACCTTAGTATTAATATCCTGAAAACTCACTCTGGTATTGGCCAACGTTGGGCTTTTTGTATTTCTCAAAATCAAATCCCAAAACGTACTCCGAGCAGACAACAAATAGTTAGCATTGCCTTTCATGATAGGGCCTTCGATCATCAGTCTACTGGTGATCAACCCCAAACCTCCTGACAAGTGAAACTCACTATCATTCCCTTCCTTTTGACGAATGTGCATAACGGATGAAGTTCTCCCTCCATATTTTGCAGGCAAGTCTCCTTTCAGAATTTCCACATCCTTAACTGCATCAGGGTTAAAAACTGAAACCAGTCCAAAGAAATGGTTAGAATTGTAAATCACGGCTTCATCCAGCATGATTAGATTGGCATCTGCAGCACTACCCCTTACATTTACACCAGACACGCCCTCTCCTACATTGGAGATCCCGGGAAGCAGCATAGAGCTTTGAAAAACATCTACCTCGGCAATGTAAGGAATCTGACTAGCCATGTCCATATCGAGCTTATTAGAGCTAAGTAAGATGTTTTGAGCTTTCACGTCAAACAGCTCCTGTTCCTCTACTACCACATTATCCAACTCTACAGAGTTTTCAACCAATTGAAAATTAAATTGAAAATCCTTATTGAGCTCGATAGCGTAGTTGACTGTATGGTACCCTATAAATGACACCAACAGATCATATTTACCTTTCGGCAAGGAGAATGCGTAAAACCCATAACCGTTAGTAGCCAGTCCTGTCTCTATGTTTTTAATATACACCGTAGCACCAATGAGGGCTTCACCTGAGGCGGCATCCTCCACCAAACCACTGATCGCATACTTATACTCTCTTTCTGGGCGATCGTAATAACGAATCATAAGCTGCCCTTCGTAATTGATATAATCTAGGTTTTCGTTATGACAAATCCTCGACAAGATCTCTTTGACCGTTGTCTCCTTGATTTTCCCAAATTCAATTTCCTTCTTGAGTGGTATGATATTGTCGTGATATGCCACATTGACCCCTTGCTGAGGCAACAGGTTTTCCAGTATATCTTGTGTCTTGTATTTTTTTTTATAGAGAATCACTGTCCGCTCTAGGACATTCTCTTGTGCGCGCATTTCTGATGTAAAAATCAGAAGGGCAAACAAAGGCAAGAAATATTTTCTAACAACGACGAGATCCAATCTATCCTATACGATAAGTGCAATTTGAACCAAATTTAGACATTGCATTTTAAGGTATGAATAGAATCTACAAAAAAACCACGCCAATGGCGTGGTTCGTCCTTTGTAATTCAAGTATTTTATTAACAGCCTGGGCCTGTTAGCCTAATGGCCTTGCCTTTTTTCTCATGCTTTATATTCGCAATGATATCCAGCGTGTTTAAAATTTGATCCAGATTCTTATCTTCAAAAGAAGAAGTGATCAAACAATTTCGTATTGCGTCATCTACTTTAATTTTCACATCAAAATGTTCACTTAGCACATCTACCACCTGCGACAGAGGGGAGCTCTTGAATACAAAATCCTGCGTCATCCATGCAGATGCATTTACATCAAACCCTTCATTTTTAATGATTGTATTACTTTTATACGTAGCTTGATTACCCTTCTCTAATACAACCTTGATTTCATTATTGTCTGTAAGTGCAAATGACACCAAGCCACTCGTTACGTTTACGTTAGCATAATTGGCTTTTGAAATCAAATCGAAAGAGGTACCCAATACCTCCACTGTAGTTTTTTCTCCTAAGATTCTGAAAGGTCTTGCCGCATCCTTGGCTACATCAAAATAGGCTTGACCATCCAAACTCACCATACGTTCATTATCAGCCATCATTTTAGAATAGGTCAATTTCGAATGCTCGTTCAACCAAACTACTGTTCCATCAGTCAGTTCTATTTTCCTCACTTCTTTGTCTCCCGTCATAGCCACTAGTTCGTCGCTATTTTGGTACTTCAATACCAGAAAGCCCAAACCTGCCACTAATGCGATCATAGCAGCCATTCGGTACATGAAAGTGAAGCTGGAAGTTTTGCTTTGCTCTATCGCTAGTGCCACTTTGGCCCAAGCCTTATCTACATTAGGCTGAAAACCCGTAGAGTCATATGCGGCAGAGAGATATATTTTCTCAATCTCCGCAAAAGTTTTTTCATTCGCTGGTGACAGAGCTACCCATTGCTCCACCAGAAGTCGCTCTTTTGCATCGAGCTCATCTTTTAAATAGGCGAGTATTTTAAATTCCAAATTTTGCATTTTAGTCGTCGTTCAATGATATGTCAAGCAAACCATTTCACCCCCCTATAAGTAACCTGAAAAATCCATCAAAAGAAGCAACATTATTTTGTCCCAAATCGGATTGAGCTGCTCTCTCAGTTTTTTGAGCGCTAGTCCCACCTGGTTTTCAACCGTTTTCACAGAAATATCGAGCTCTTCTGCTATCTCTTTATAGGTCATTCCTGCATTTCTACTCAGGTTGAAAATAATCCGGCATTTATTGGGCAATGTTTCTATGGCTGAATGGACATATTCCTTGAGTTCTTCCATGACCAGTTCCTGCTCACGGTTATCCTCTTCCATAAAGCCTATCCCATCCAAATCTACTTTCTTCTGCTCTTTGGGTAATTGTAGTTTCAAATAGTTGAACGACCGGTTTCTAATAGCGGTAAATAAATACGATTTGATAGAGGTTGTGATGGTCAGACTGGCTCTTCGCTCCCATATATTGATAAATACTTCTTGCACCACCTCTTCTGCCACTTGTTCATCACGCACATACTTCATGCAAAATTTGCATAAATCACTGTAGTAGGTTTTGAAAATTTGCTCAAAGGCGCCTCTATCATGATTGGATAGGCGCAGAATTAATTCGTCTTCGTCGGATATATGCACTTATATTGTTTAGGTATTTGCGGCAAATGTACTGCAATTACGAAATCCAACAAGGAGTAGTTGGCTATTGCATAGCCAACAATATATAATCTCTAAAAATAAAGGAAGCTGGAATAGAAAAATCAATGATTTCGTCGCTGCCAGTAATAGCCACTACTAGGTCTAAGTGCGGAACTACATACAATCGTTGATCCCCATTGCCAGTAGCAAAAAAGACATCATTTTCATCAAGCATATAGAGGAAATTATTTCGACTAGCATACTGCCACCACATCCACCCATATTGGTTGATAAAATCCACACTCACTTGAGGTACTACTGATGAGATAGCGTACTCTCGATTTATCAGCTGTTGCCCAAACCAATTTCCTTGATGCAAGTACAAATATCCTATCTTAGCTAGATCCAAAGTAGTCATGGAAATACCCCACGCTGGATTGATGTTACCTCCTTCTATAGCTAATTCTGAGTGAGTCACTCCCATCTGGCTAAGCACCTCCTTCTCCCAAAACACCTGATATCCTGCCTCATACTGACTATCAATAGCCGAGGCTATTAGTATAGCCATTGCGCTATTGTAGGTAAACCTACGACCAGGCAAGACATCCACAGGCTTAGACAGTAGATATTCTACCCAATCTTCACTTATGAGAATTTGTGTAATGTCACTTTGATTTCTATCGAATGTACTTCCTATCTCATTCCAACTGAGTCCAGCTTTCATGGTCATGAGGTTTTCAAACGTGATATTCTTTTTCAATGGAGAATCCTCGAAAAGCTGAACGTATTCAGGGAAGTACTTATATATAGAATCTTGTACAGAATCGATCAACCCCATGTCAATTGCACGCCCTAAAGCAAGATTGACCAAACTACTACTCAGTCCACCCAAGGGAAATAAGGTTCTTCTGTCATAACCGAAATAATAATTTTCGAATACCAAATGTCCATCTTTGATCACCACTACCGAGGTGATTCCTTCAAGGGTATTGCCTTTCAATACAGAATCCATTTGCAATAACAATTCGGACTCCATTTCCATGTGTTCAGGATGGGCTATTGGCCAAACATTCTGATTTGGCGGTATTACGTCATTGTAGTAGCAACTGGTACTGACTAGTGCAATCACAATCGATAGCGTGAGGTTTCGTGTCATTTAAAAAGTCCCACTTTTAAGCCTATACCACAATACAAACCCTTGAAGTCTAAATTGGACAAGCCGTCAATATCAAGATCATTCATCCATCGATATCCTACAAAAGCATTAAACGCCAGAAAATCGACTAGCATATAATCCATTCCGCCTTGCAAATGCAGCATTTGAAACTTATCTGCCATGAAAGCGGTATTTCGCTCTACCTGTAGCCATCTCACTTCGCCAAAGCCCAATTTGGATTCCACATTGAATTCATACTTTTTCTCTAAATGCGTCCGATACCCCAGCAGCACTCCAGCCTGCTTGTAATTCATCTGAAACTTGTTGGGGAAAATGAGTAGCTGTCTGTAGCCATCATCAGTATACTTGCTCCCAAAAAAACCTACCTCCATATGATGCATCAAAATGACTGCTGCCTGCACACCATAACTGTTGGTGTAGCCAGGGGCAACAGGAGCTCGCTCGAAAACACCTGCGACGTAGCCTTTCACTTTTCTAGGCGGCCTTTTCTTGGCGACCTGCAATGAATCTGTCTGCGCATAAATGAGGCTAGCACAACTAAAAATGAAAAACAAAACCAAGACAAAAGCTTTCATGGAGTGAATGTATAGTTCCACAACAACCCAAACAAGGCTATCGCTTACTGAAATATAATTTAAAATATGCGGAAGTAGACCGCAATTCACCTGAGATCGCGATGGGCATTGCAAATTTCTACTTTTCGACATATCATTGAGCAACCAATCTTAAGCAACTCTATGCATATCGGACATATATTAGAAGTCTGCGCCACAATGGTGCTAACCGCCTACTTCCCTATTCTCACTTATTCATTCTTCAAATTCAGGCTAGTTAAGAAAAAAGAAGAGCTCATGTTGCTCATAGAAAGGTTACACCTTATGGGCAATATCAACAGAGACAATTTACAACAGCGAATCACCAAAGAATTTGAACCAGGCGACTATTTCCTACCGCTCTCTTTTCTAACCATGCTCACATTTATTGGCATGTATCTCCTCTTTCTGGCCTGGTCTATATATCCAGACAGCAACTACACCAGTGTTCTTTTTTCTGGTGCTGAGTTTTGGAAAGGACAACCACTAGAAACTGAACGTAGAACCGTGGCAGTGATAGCCTTTGCCATTATGGGAGGCTATGTGAGCGCCTCTCAATATACTTACAGACGATTTTCGACCGTAGACCTTACTCCTGGGAGCTTTTTCTCTGTCAGTCTACGAATCGTATTTGCCACTTTGATCTCATTAATGATCATGTTTACTTTTTCAGAAGTAAAGTTTTTAGACAGCAACCTTATTTTGGTTATAGCATTTCTTACGGGCATATTCCCAGACACTGGATTTCGAGTACTTATGGAAAGGGTCTCCATATTTTCATCCAAAATGGATGATCAGCACATCAATTACCCTTTAGGGAAAATAGAAGGTATTAGTGAAATGCACAAAATCAGACTCAATGAAATAGGGATAGACAATGTGCAGAATCTGGCTCATTACAACTTCTTTATGCTTATCATTAAAACACCATTTGCGGTACGTACGCTGCTCGACTGGGTATCTCAAGCCAAATTACTCGTGGAGTTTCAAGGTCAATTCGACGCCTTGCAGCAAGTAGGCATTCGTAGCGTACTTGACTACCTAGACGCTCTAAAAGACAAACAGGAAAGATACGAAATGATAGCCTCTATCACTGGCATTCAATTACTTGCACTAAAGGTGAATTACGAAAACATTCAAAATGACCAATCAGTTGTCTTACTCAATCATTTCAGAAATTATTTAGAGAATTTTAACTTAAAGCAAGAAGCCTCCAGTACACAGTACTAATAGGATAAAACAAAAAAGACTACTCATGGAGTAGTCTTTTATAGTGAGGTCCCGAGCGGATTCGAACCGCTGTACGAGCTTTTGCAGAGCTCTGCCTAGCCACTCGGCCACAGGACCATTTTTTTTTCGGGACACAAAAATAGAATTAATTAAATCCCTTGCAAACAATTTAGGCTTCAATTACTTAAAAAGTTTACTTTCTTATGTAACGAGTAGAATAAAAAAAGGTACACCGAAGCGTACCTTTTTTTATTTCAGTATATATCTGATTAAGATTCAGCTTCTTCTGAAGCATCAGCTTTGTCATCTGCTTTAGGAGCAACTTCTTTCTTAGGAGCGGCTTTCTTTGCAGGAGCAGGCTTAGCGTTATCTTCCATTTGCTCTTTTAGAGCAGATAGAGCCGCTATATCACCCAATGTAGATTTCTCAGAATCAGCATTTACTTTTTCAACTCCTTTGCTCTTAGCTGGTGCTTTCTTCTTAGGAGCAGCTTTCTCAACTACTTCGTCAGAATAAGTCGCTACGTGAGACAAAGTAATCTTCTTGTCATCTTTAGAGAAGTCTACTACTACGAAGTCTAAGCTATCACCTACCTCAGTCTTAGATCCATCTTCTTTCTTGATGTTCTTTGTTCCAGCAAACCCTTCCAAACCGTAAGGCAATTCCAAAATAGCACCTTTCTCAATGATGTTAGTTACCGTACACTTGTGAGAAGTACCTCTTGCAAATACTGTTTCGAAAGTATCCCAAGGGTTTTCTTCCAATTGCTTGTGACCCAGTGCCAATCTTCTGTTGTCTACGTCAAGCTCAAGCACTCTTACTTCTAGTTCCTCGTTTACAGAGATAAATTCAGAAGGGTGTTTTACTTTCTTAGTCCAAGACAGATCAGATACGTGAACCAAACCGTCGATTCCTTCTTCTAGCTCGATGAACAAACCAAAGTTGGTCAAGTTTCTCACGATACCTTTGTGATCAGTACCTACAGCGTATTTAGTCAATACATCTTGCTTAGTCCAAGGATCCTCAGTCAATTGCTTGATGCCCAAAGACATTTTTCTATCGTCTCTGTCGATAGTCAATACTACAGCTTCTAGCTCATCACCAATTTTGATAAAGTCCTGAGGGTTTCTCAAGTGTTGTGACCAAGACATTTCAGATACATGGATCAAACCTTCAACACCAGGCTGGATTTCTAGGAATGCACCATAATCAGCTACATTCACAATCTTACCTTTTACTTTAGTTCCGATCTCTACTGTTTTGTCTAGTGAATCCCAAGGGTGCTCAGACAACTGCTTCATACCCAATGAAATTCTCTTCTTGTCATCGTCAAAATCAAGAACAACAACATTTACTTTTTCATCCAAGTTTAACACTTCTTCTGGATGATTCACTCTACCCCATGAGATATCGGTAATATGAAGCAGACCATCTACACCACCCAAATCGATGAATACACCGAAGTTGGTCATGTTCTTGATTACTCCTTCTAGTACCTGACCTTTTTCTAGGTTTTCTAGGATACGAGCTTTTTGTTTTTCGAGATCTTTCTCAATCAATATTTTGTGAGAAACAACCACGTTATCGTTAGTGTAGTTGATTTTCACAACTTTCACTTCCATTTTCTTATCTACGAAGATATCAAAGTCTCTGATAGGCTTCACGTCGATTTGAGATCCTGGCAAGAACGCCTCGATTCCATAAATATCTACGATCAAACCACCTTTGGTTCTTCTCTTCACCATACCGTCGATGACCAAATCTTCGTCGGCAGATTTTTGGATTTTTTCCCAAGCACCAACAATCTTTGCTTTCTTTCTTGAAAGCACCAACTGACCGTTGTTGTCTTCTTGCTCCTCGATGTACACCTCTACAGTATCACCAGGTTTCAAGTCAGGAGTATCTCTGAATTCAGAAGCAGAAACCAATCCATCAGATTTGAATCCAATGTTCAAGATTACGTCTCTTGGAGTCATGCTTACTACAATACCTTCTACTACCTGCTTTTCTTCGATAGTATTGAGTGTACCTTCGTAAAGAGCTTCTAGCTCAGCTTTTTTAGCTTTGCTGTAACCTTCGCCGTATCCTTTTGTCTGAACTGCGTCCCAGTCAAAGTCCTCGTCTTCTTCTACCACAGCAGCAACCTTCTTAGGTGCTTCAGCTTTAGGAGCTTCTTCTTTTACTTCAGCAGCAGGTGTAGCAGCAGTCTCCTCAACTACAGTTTCTTTTACCGCTTCGTTTTTTAATTCTTCTTTATTTTCCATTATAATGCGAATCCATTAATTACAGCGTCATTCCGGATTCAAGGAGGTGCGCCATTTTGTTTGTGATTTTCCTGAGCAAACAGGACCCATTCACTCGAATGGAGCGCAAAGATAGGTATTATTCGATTTAATTTTAATATTTAATAGCAAAATACAAGTGCTTTCAATAAATGAGCTATCAAATTGACGCCATACCCTCCTATATTTAGGTCATTTATTTTAATTTACATTAAACCCAAATTCAATGAAAATAATCGAATGCCCAAGAGATGCCATGCAAGGCTTGCATGGATTTGTACCTACAGATTTAAAGATCAAGTACATCAATGAGTTGCTGAAGGTAGGGTTTGATACTATAGACTTTGGGAGCTTTGTTTCTCCCAAGGCCATCCCACAACTAAAAGACACCGCAGAGGTGCTGACTGGGCTGAATCTAGAACATACGAAATCCAAACTACTCGCCATTGTAGCCAATGTACGTGGTGCTCAAGAGGCTTGCAAGCATGAACCGATAAACTATCTAGGATTTCCCCTTTCTCTTTCGGAAACGTTTCAACAACGAAATACTAATAAGAGCATTGCAGAAGCATTCGAGCAACTAAAAATAATACAAGACCTCTGCCAAACGAACGACAAAACATTAGTCACTTACCTATCCATGGGATTTGGCAATCCATATGGCGATCCATACGAAATACCATATGTATCTGAATTCATTTTCAAATTAAAAGCTATGGACATTCAAATCATTTCCCTGGCCGATACCATTGGGGTTTCTAATCCAAATAACATTACCAAGTTATTTGGCAGTATTACTCAAGAATTTGAAAAAATAGAATTTGGTGTACACCTACATTCTGATCTCGATACGGCTGTAGAAAAAATAGATGCCGCTTACAAAGCAGGGTGCCGAAGGTTTGATGGTGCCGTCAATGGATTTGGCGGCTGCCCAATGGCCGAAGACAAACTAGTTGGCAATATTGCCACAGAGACGATTCTCTCCTACTTCGAGCATCACAGCATTGAGATACCTTTTGACCACAAGGTCTTTCAGCACGTATTAAATATAGCACCTGAGGTTTTTCTAGGAAGATAGGCTATTCAGACTCTGACATAGCGTTTGCCAGGCAAGGATTTGACCAGTCCATCAAATTCCAAGGTAAGTAAATGACTCACGGCTTCCTGCACGTTGATTTGCGTTTTCCAACTCAACTCATCCAATTGTAGCCCTGCTTTAAATTCAGTCAGTACCGATATTATTTTCTGCTCAGGTTCACTATACGCACTAAGGTCAATCGCCTGTTTGCTTGGCTTGGCCGATCCTTTTTCCCAACCCAGTAAATATTCCAAATCTTTGATTCCAGTATATATAGTTGCTTTTTGAGATCTAATAAGTGCATTGCAGCCTTCTGAATATTTATGTTCTAAGGTACCAGGTACGGCAAACACCTCTCTATTATACGAATAGGCAATATTGGCTGTAATCAACGCCCCACCTTTATTGGCTGCCTCCACCACGATTAGTGCTTCGGACATCCCCGCGATAATTCTATTTCGTGAAGGGAAGTTATGCGCTTCTGGCTTAGTGCCAGGAGGATACTCACTGACCCACCCTCCCATTTCCAACATATCCTGAGCGGTTCGTTTGTGCACTGATGGATATATGGAGTCTAACCCTCCTGCTAGCACAGCTACAGTAGGAAGGTGGTTTTTCAATGCTGCTCTATGTGCAGCAATATCTACCCCATAAGCCAATCCACTGACCACAACTGCCTCGTGCCCCACTAATCCTTCCACTATCTGCTCCGTCATATGCTTGCCATATTCTGTGGCATTACGTGTACCTACTACACCTACTATTTTTCGATTCAAAAAAGAGGATTCTCCCTTGGTGTAGATCAAAAGTGGGGCATCATTCACCAGCTTGAGTCGCTCTGGATAGTCGGCATGAAAATAAGGCAATACAGCTACACCTATTTTTTCACAATTACGAATAGCTGCTTCAGCCTGATCGAGATAAGTAGAAGCTGTCAACGCTTTTACTGTCTTTTCTCCGATATTTGGAATTTTGAGTAAAGCTCCCTTTTTCTCTTTGAAAATAGCGGATGCAGCTCCACAGTAGCTGATCAGTTGTTTAGCCAAGACATCACCTATGCCTGGCGTCATTTTCAACGCCAATACATAGCTGTTTTGTTCTTCATTCATAGAATGAAAATGATTTAAAAACCCAACAAAAAATTAGCTAATTAATTTCCCTGTATGCTGTCTCGTAGTTCTGTAAGAAAACCTCGAATACCCTTGAGCGATTGTATCATATCAATGCGTTCCATAGCTGCATTCACATCGTTCTTGATAAAATCTCTGGCACCGTGAAGGGTGTACCCCTTCTCTTTTACCAAATGATAAATCATCTTTATTTTCTTAATATCTTCTGGAGTGAATTGGCGATTTCCCTTACGATTTTTCTTAGGACTAATGATATCAAACTCCGTCTCCCAAAAGCGTATGAGTGAAGTAGCTACACCTAAATCATCAGCTACTTCGCCAATGGTGTAATATCTTTTCGTTATTTCCTTTTCCTTGTACGGCACAATTCTAGCGGTTAAGATAGGTAATAAAACCTGAATCGTCAATCAATAAATTACTTTCGGGGAAATCTTTTTTAGTCAATTCCCTGATCACGGCAATCGCTCTTTTTCTAGTATCAATCTTAGGTCCTCCAGCCCCTGGTTGATAGATTGGAATCAGCTGTCCTTTGATAAATTCACCTTCCGAATTAGTGTCAATTTTCACAATAGGTGCGATGCCATTTACTCCTCTAAGATTAAACCTACCATAGGTGCAAAAATTGCCCATACTATAGGTAATAAATCGATTTTTGTACACTTCTACTGCCCTAGACACGTGTGGCCCATGACCAAAAATCACATCAGCTCCATGATCAATCATCAAGTGAGCAAAGGCATACACATTTCCCCTATTCTCTCCATAAAACATCTCTGTTTTTCTGGTCACATGCTCATGCTTTGAGCCTTCGGCTCCTGCATGAAATGACACAATCACCACATCTACCAAGGAGTCTAATTGCTGTACTAGCTCGATGGCTCGCGCTTCATTGTGAATACTCACTGTGCCTATATTGGGAGAAAATGCCACCATCCCATAGCGCATACCATCTACAGTAAATATAGTGGTGGGCACACTTAGCAAACCTGCGTAATTGATCTGCAACGAGTCCAGTGCCTTCATGGTGCTGGCTCTGCCTGGCTCACCAAAATCTCCAGCGTGATTGTTGGCCAAACTCACTACATCAAAACCAGCATCCATCAAATTCACTAAATACGATTCTGGCGTACGAAACAGATAGCAGACCTTCGGATTCTTACAGGTTTTCTGATCGCCTCCTTTGTCTAGGATTACACCCTCTAAGTTACCAAATGTCACATCGGCTTGTCTCAAGGTATCGGATACTTCTTTCCACAAGTCTTTGCCGTCATTCCCTGGCAAGTATCTTTCTTCTGGAAAATTAGTCCCCATCATGATGTCGCCCACACCTATCAAGGTCAATGTGTCCTTGATCACCCTACTGAGCTCTATCTCTACTTCTTCTGTAAGCGAATAAAGTGTGTCCTGATCTGCAGTGATCCAATACGATGGCACCAGAGCAACAGAATCCAATTCAGTCTCTTCTTCTGCGGAAGGCAGCGTAGACACTATTTGCTGTGGCTTACAGGCCATCACCAAAAGCACCAAACATAAAATAGGAACTGAAGATTTGAACATGGCTCAAAATTAGATTCGAACCATCACAACTGTACCAATCTAAACTCGGAAGTTTTCCACAATAGACCCACAGATATAAAAAAAAAGGATTGCAACAATAGTCACAAGCCCTTCGCTACTCTATAATACAGACTACTTCTACTCCACCACCAGCTTGTGTACCCATAGTTGCACATCGTTTTGAACTCGTACCAGATATATTCCTTTCGCAGAGATTTGCGACAAGTCTTGTTGGTATGTTTCATTTACAAATTTGGCCGCTGGGTTATAATACAATAGCTCACCACTTAGACTTAATACTTGGATCTCAGCTACAGGTGTATTTGAGATCGTGATAGACAATTGACTACCCTGCCCCAGTGGATTAGGGTATATGGCAAAGTCTAGCCCACCACCAACCGAGAGTACATCATCAGCAGTCACTGCGACTTTACATTCGGCAGTTTTAGCACCATCAGTCGTGGCAACGGTAATTGTCGCCACCCCCTCAGACATGGCCATGAGTATTCCTGTCAGCTCATCTACATTAGCAATGGCAGGCATCGAACTGGTCCATTTCACACTTTTATCCCCCGCCCCCATAGGAGAAACCGTGCTTGTTAGCGTGAGACTTTCACCCACTTCAAGACTGTTTTTACAATTATCAATAGAGACACCAGTCACACTAATTATTACATTGCTCGTCGAGGCTAGACTTACATTTGAGTAGTATGAGTCCCCAGCATCGTTATAAGCCTTCACTCTATATTTATAATCAGTATCTAAAGACAACCCCATATCCTGATGAGTAGTCACATTCTCACCCACCGTTTTGATTGGCTGATAAGCCGCCTCTCCTTGTGCTCTTTCTATCACAAAGCCGTCCTCATTATCGGAATTGTCAGTCCATAACAGATCTATTTGAGTTGATGATTTGGCTGTCACTTCTAAAGTAGTAGGTTCTTTTGGCGCACCTTGCGCTGGAGTATCTTCACATTTTTCTCTTACAGATACGGCGTCTATCCATACATTGCCAGTACCAGCACCCAAAAAGAAATCTACCCGAGCATCAGGTGTTGAAACATTAGGCACATACTCCATACGAAAATCTTGCATCTCTGTGGTCAGTACCACCGTCTGATCAAGAAACCCTGACCATGGCGGCTTACCTATAAAACTTCTAGCCGTAATATTTCTCCCAACTGACGCCTTCGCTTTAAATTCCAATACATAGGTCACGTTCTTCTCAAGAGTAGTCGTAAACTGCGAATAGAATTGTATTTCGTTGGTTCCTGCCCCACCGCTAGTGATTTTAATAAAAGCAGCATTTGTCCCTGACATACCCGCATCATCTACGATCTTGAATGTAGACGCGGCATCTGTACCGTTATACAAAAGCCATTCTGGGTTGGGTGAATTTTCTGGGTCTTCTGGAATGGCTAAATCAAATTCTCCATTTCTCACGATGGTCGAACTATTGCACGGCTCAGCCTCTAGTGTGGTCTCGCTCTCTTCAGAGGTATATCCCGAGACACCTCCAACATTGTACGCTAGTACTCTATAGGTATATTCGGTCTGTGGATTCAGACCCTCATTGGCATAAGTGGTAACATTTTCGCCTACCGAAGCGATCTCTGCAAACTGCTCTCCGCCTGATTTTCTTTCAATTTTGAATAGTGTTTCATTGTCAGAATTGTCCGACCAAGACAAGTTTATTCTATCACTAGACACAGCCACCGCCGCAAGTCCAGTAGGTGCATCTGGTGCTGGCGGTGGATCCAAAGTAGTCGCTGATTTCTCAGCCGTATATCCCGAATTCCCTCCTTTATTCACCGCATAGATCCTGTAGGTATAGGCGGTCAATGGGACCAGCCCCGCATCAGCGTAACTCACCGCATTAGCATTAGTTGTAGCTACTACTTCAAAATCTCCAGCTCCTGATTTTCGCTCTATTCTGAAACCTGATTCGTTATCAGAATTATCTGTCCAGACAAGATTTACATGATCGTACGACACACTAGTTGCCCCAAATCCGGTGGGCGCGCTTGGCGCTGGCGGTAAAGTCTCCTCCTCTACAGGTCTGCGCCACGAACCAGCACCTGCTGTAGACACATAAAATTGCCTCACCCCATCTGCATCATCGGCAATACGCCCTGAGGTGAAACCACCAAAATGCTGATCGTCTGTCCAGTCCGTCCAGGCGACAGTAGGTACAGCGCTGTTGGTGATGGTGCCTTTGTACACCCCGTAGGTTTTTTGCTGCCTGTGATCGTAGTAGCAGATGATGATTTTATCATCATACCCTACGATTCCGCCCTTGCTGGTAAATCTATAATCCCCTTTCACCTCATCGTACCAACTCGGTGTGTTGATTGCCTTTACATCCGTTTGATCCACGACCTTGGTCCAGTTGTCGCCATTGTCTGTAGACAAGGCTCCTATGAAATTACCTCCATCGTTGCCAGGCTCAGAAGAGGCACCAAAGTAAAACAGATAAACCTGACCATTGTACTCCCAAGTAGTCACTTCAGCATCCCAGCCACTGCCATTGTACACTTTTTGCCACTCCCAATCTCCTATGCCCGGCCCCGTTTTCTCACCTCTATAGACTCCTTGCTGACCATTGGCGCCATTAAAGAAAACCATATCTGGATCTGTGGGGTGAGGGGCTATTTTTTTAACATTTGTAGCTCCACCACTCGCATTATATATTTTAGTCACATCCTGCGCAATGCCCGCATCCAGTGAAGCTCCTAAGTCGTCGAGTATATACATGCCCTGATCTCTGACGAACATAAACACACGATCTGGCTTAGCTGGCGACACCTCTATATCCCTTAGTTCGCTAGGAATACTCGAAGTAGGCAACCCTCCTTTTCCGGATGCTCCTCCAGCCAAGTAAACCCATTCATCCGTAGGACTATGATTAACTAATTTTTTGGCAAACAAAGTACCTACAGCCGAACCGATGGCGCCACCATATCCTGGAGACATTTGCGCAATGGCTACTGGCACACCATCCGCCGTGCTACCTATGGTCACTGCCTGAGCATCTGACAAATTCTGGCCAGCGATAGCTTGTCCAGTCGATCTATGCCAAACGTTGGACCAAGAAACACCCCCATCCCAGCTTTCCATTACACCATTGTCTCCTTCACCTTGGATTACATAGTTTTCGTGCACTGCGATATCGTAGGAATAGGTACTCTCTGTACCTCTACTGCTATAGCAAGGCCACATAGAAGCACCCCACCCTGGAGCCATAATTTCATAATTAGGTTCACTGTATTTGTTGTTCCAGACAAAACCAGTTCCATTATAGGAATTGTCCGCTTCAGTATCGTATACTCCTTCAAAGATGGTTTGATTCGTGGTAGACCAAAGGGCTCTATTGGGCCAAGTCGTAGGTGTGTAATGTACAAACCTAGGGTTTGGCGACGCAATGTCCCAACCTGTATCATACCCATCAGTCCCGTTCCATACGATATCCCATGAATGGCTATTAAGCGTATTTTCTGTCCAGTTGAAAGTCGCTTCATGCAGACCTGATCTACTTCTTCTTAAACTTACAATGACTTTGTGCGTATCTCCCGTAGACCTTGGATCTACTTCTGGGTACCAAAAATCAAGCGCACCTATCCCCGAATTGGCTTTGATCCAAGATCCTGATGAAATGGATGAAGTAAGCGTGGCATATAAATAGCCATTGGTATAGGCAGCGTATAGTTTTTCACCATCAGGACTCAGCGCGACCCCTTGGTTAGTTCCTGCGCCTGATGGACTGGCGATAGCAGACCAAGTTGCACCACCATCAGTACTTTTAAACAGCCCCTGACCAGTCCCCATATATACAAGGTCTTCCGTGTTTTTATCATACAATATGGTGAACACATTCCGATCATTGGTAGTTGTATTGTTGAATATGACTTCAGACCAGTTATTCCCACCATCCGTAGATCGGAATACAGTACCTTTCCCTGCAGTCCCCATGCCAAATTGATTGGCAAAATCATAATCATCTCGCCAGCCTATACCTGCAAGTATATTATTTTCATCGTTTGGATCTTCGGCGATGGCTCCAATTGATTTCTTTTTGGTGATCTCTACGAGTGCAGAGGTTTCACCCCCATCATCAGACACCGACAGCCCATAGACTGTACCTATATAAAGTCTTGTGGAGCCTACTTTAGGTGAAAACGCCACTGAGTACACACGGTTTTGTGGTAAACTACCCTTTATATGCCAAGAGTCGCCATTGTCCACACTTTCATAAATACCTTCCATGTCTGAGGCCAAGATCAAATGATCTGGTGTATTTGGATCTGGAACTACATCCTGCACTTGACCTCCAGCACCAGGATTGATAGATACCCACTGAGCAGTCCCTACCCAAGCGATACATAAAAAGTAAATTATCAATAAGATTTTTTTCATAATTAATTTATTTGTCATAACAAGAGCCTACATATACAAGTGCTCCACTTACTTTATGAAAGTTATCTATTGACGGCATGTGTGTACTGTTGATTTGCAAATACACAGTGAATCAACTCCTCATGATAAATTGAAAAGTTTAAAAACATTTTCAAAAACCCTACATTCATGATCACAAAAAAACCTGACCGATTGGTCAGGTTTTAGAATTTTCTTTGGAAATAAAACTGGCTACTTAATAAGATCCCAATGCTTGGTTTTCTATAGAAGCTAATCGTAAAATTTCCTCATACTCTGAAGAATTCAGATCTTGATAGAAATAGTGAACTGGATTTATTTTTTTACCATCTTTATGTACTTCGTAATGCAAATGTGGAGCAGTAGATTTTCCCGAATTTCCTACATATCCAATACACTCACCTCTTTTTACTTTTTGTCCTTTTTTCACACTGTACATTTCCATGTGAGCATACTTAGTGACATAACCGTAGCCATGATCCACTTCTACTTGTCGACCATATCCCCCCAGACTAGAACGAACCATCTTAACTGTACCATCGCCTGTAGCATAAATCGGTGTCCCTTTAGGTGCTGAAAAATCCACTCCAGTATGCAACTTCTTCGTTTTTAAAATCGGGTCAATTCTAATCCCAAACCCTGAAGACAATCGCTTCAACTCCTCATTCGATACTGGCTGAATAGCTGGCATAGCTGCAAAAAATTTCTCCTTGTTGGTAGCCATATCCAACAGCTCATCGTAAGACTTTGTCTGGATATACATCTGCTTTTTGAGCTTATCCAACTTTTCATGTACATCTACAACCAAGTCCGCTCTTTCCAGTCCTTTGTTGGTAAGTTCTCTATAACGATTCACGCCTCCTACTCCAGCATCTCTAATAGATGACGGAATGGGCTCTGCTTCGAAAATCACTCGATATACATTATCATCGCGTTCTTGCAAAGAGGTCAGCATGCTAGCAGCCTCTGTCATTTCTTCTTGCAAGAGCTCATAATAGTATTTCAATTCTTCGTTTTCTTTCTCCAATCGCGCCTCTACAGGAGATTGGAAATACAAGTTATAGGTATAAAATATACCTATCGCAAGAATTAAAGATAAAGACAGAAATCCAAGAGAATTAAGTACGATGTCCCATGAGGATACTTTAACGCGTTCGTACTTGCAAGATTCAGTATCGTAATAGTATTTTATTCTAGCCATATGTAATCAGAATATCCTAACTTTGTGCTTCGTTTTTCGGGTGGTAGCTAATATTTCTATTTTTACGGCTTGTTAGCATTACTGCAATGCCCGCAATTTAATACATTTTTTTAAATAACAAATAAATTCAATTACAAGTAATTGAATATCAATAGATTAGATGGAATCGAAAGAAATAAGAAAACGGTTTTTAGCGTTCTTTGAGAAAAAGCAACACGAAATAGTAGCTTCTGCACCAATGGTCATACAAAATGACCCCACGCTGATGTTTACCAATGCAGGGATGAACCAATTCAAAGATTTCTTTTTGGGCAACGCTGAACCTTCCTCTAATCGAATTGCTGACACTCAAAAATGCTTGAGAGTATCTGGCAAACACAATGACTTGGAAGAAGTAGGCATGGACACCTACCACCACACCATGTTTGAAATGCTGGGCAACTGGTCATTTGGCGATTACTTCAAAAAAGAAGCTATCCAATGGGCTTGGGAATTATTGACTGTTGAGTTCGAACTTCCTGCGGATAGAATGTATGCTTCTGTATTTGGTGGTGACGAAGCCGATGGCCTTGAGATGGATCAAGAAGCTTATGATTTTTGGGCTGCTATTATTCCTGAAGACAGAATCATCAACGGATCGAAGAAAGACAACTTCTGGGAAATGGGAGATACTGGACCTTGTGGCCCATGCTCAGAAATACACATTGATTTAAGATCTGATGAAGAAGTAGCCCAAACCCCTGGCAAGGACTTGGTCAATATGGATCACCCACAGGTAGTAGAAGTATGGAACTTGGTTTTCATGCAATTCAACAGGCTCTCTAATGGCTCCTTGCAAAACCTGCCTGCACAGCACGTGGACACAGGTATGGGCTTCGAGCGATTGGCCATGGCAGTACAAGGCAAGCAATCCAACTATGACACGGACGTTTTCACTCCTCTTATCAATTTCCTTGCAGACGCTGCAAATGTAAAATATGGCGAAGATGAAAAAGCAGATATCGCCCTTCGCGTAATCGCCGACCACGTTCGTGCCATTTCGTTTGCCATTGCTGATGGTCAGCTACCTTCTAATAATAAAGCAGGGTATGTCATTCGAAGAATATTGCGTAGAGCAGTACGGTACGGCTATACCTTTCTGGATTTCAAAGCGCCATTTATTCACACACTCGTCCCGCTATTGGCAGAGCAATTCGATGGTGTATTCCCTGAGTTGATTGCTCAGAAGGACTTTATCACTAAAGTAATCATGGAAGAAGAATCCTCCTTCCTCAGAACACTGGACAAAGGTCTATCCAAGCTAGAGGTGATTACCGCCGAAGTAAAAAAAGGCACTAAAATCATAGATGGCAAGACGGTATTCGAATTATACGACACCTATGGATTCCCTTTTGATTTGACTTCGCTCATCGCTCGTGAAAATAATTTAAGCGTAGACGAAGAGGGTTTTAAAAAGGAAATGGAAATTCAGAAAAACCGCTCCAAAAAAGCAGCTGAAACTTCAGCTGGCGATTGGGTAGAACTCAAGCCTATCGAAGAAGTTCAATTCTTAGGATACGAATCATTGGCCTCTAAAGCTCAAATAGTAAAGTACCAAGCCATTGAAGAAAAAGGGAAGAAATTATTCAAAATCGTATTGGATCAAACCCCTTTCTATGCTGAAAGCGGTGGACAGGTAGGAGACACTGGTTATATAGCTGATGGAGATAAAAAAATCAGTATCCTAGATACGAAGAAAGAAAACAATTTGATCATTCACTTTACCAACGAACTGCCAGCAAATCTAGAGGCCGAATTCGACGCAGTAGTGAATGGGAAAAGAAGAAAACTAACAGAAAACAACCACAGTGCTACTCACCTACTCCATGCAGCACTGCGACAAGTACTCGGTACGCATGTACAGCAGAAAGGCTCACTGGTCAATGAAAAATCGCTTCGGTTCGACTTTTCTCACTTCTCAAAAATGACTGATGAAGAGATTGCTCAGGTAGAGAAAATCGTGAATCAAAAAATCAGAGAAAACATTGCGCTCGACGAAAAGAGAAATGTACCAATCGCCGACGCACAAGCACTTGGCGCTATGGCACTCTTCGGGGAGAAATACGGGGATTTTGTTCGAGTAATTACTTTTGACAAAGATTACTCTGTAGAATTATGTGGGGGCACTCACGTACCTGCTACAGGTACGATAGGACTTTTGAAGATTGTGTCTGAAGGGTCTGTAGCTGCTGGTGTACGGCGAATCGAGGCCATCACCGCAGACAAAGCCGAAGAATATTACAACAAACAAAATGAGTTGATCACTCAAGTAAACGAGCTGCTCAACAATCCTAAAGACCCTTTGAAAGCGATAGAAGCCTTGGTGAAAGAAAAACAAGAACTAGCTAAAGTGATTGAATCTATCAACCAAGAAAAGGCTGGCGCACAAAAAGCAATATTACAAAAAGCCATTCAATCAGTCAATGGATACAATGTATTGATCTCTGAAGCACAATTACCCGACACTGACGGTTTGAAAAAGCTGTCATTCGAGCTCAAAAACGAAGTAGATAACCTAATAATGATAGTGGCAGCTGACATCGCTGGGAAACCACAAATTTCCATAATGATTGCTGAAGGTTTGGTGAAATCGCTAGATCTTCATGCAGGCCAATTAATTAAAGAATTAGCCAAAGAAATCAAAGGAGGCGGAGGCGGCCAACCATTCTACGCAACTGCTGGAGGACAAGATCTCAGCGGATTGCCGAATGTGATCACTAAAGCCAAAGCAATAATAGACGGAATCACAAATCATTAATTTAGGTTTTGAAAAACATTTTAGATAAATACGATCTGGTTGTAGGACTAGAAATTCACGTACAGTTAAATACTGAAAGCAAACTCTTTGCGGCCGACAAAAACAGCTTTGGCGATACGCCCAATAGCAATGTCAGCCCGATCACGCTGGCACATCCAGGCACCTTACCCAAACCTAATCGATCTGCCATTAGCCACGCCATCAAAATGGGGCTAGCATGCAACTGTGAGATCGCTTCCTACACCACCTTTGATAGAAAAAACTACTTCTACCCTGATCTACCGAAAGGCTATCAGACTACCCAAGATCAGCACCCCATCTGTGTAGGCGGCTATCTGGATGTGAAAAGTGGAGACGACATCAAGCGTATTCCATTCAACAGGATTCACATTGAAGAAGATGCAGGCAAATCATCACATGATGCCGAGCACGAAGGTTCTCTCCTAGACTACAACCGTGCGGGGACTCCACTCATAGAGATGGTAACCGAACCGGAAATAAGCAGCGCTGAGGAAGCAGGTAACCTACTCACCGAAATCAGGAAAATCGTACGATACATTAATGTAGGAGATGGCAACATGGAGCAAGGGTCTCTCCGCTGCGATGCCAATATCTCACTAAAACTAAAAGGCTCTAGCGAACTAGGCAAGCGTGTAGAGATCAAAAACATGAACTCTATCCGCAACGTACAGCGAGCTATTGCTCATGAAGTAGAGCGCCAAGCTGCCTTACTCGACGCAGGGAAAACCGTTCTACAAGAGACACGTGGATTCAACGACGATACTGGGAAAACCACTGGACAGCGAACCAAAGAGGAGGCCAACGACTACAGGTACTTCCCCTGCCCTGACCTTTTGCCCATTCATGTGTCCAAAGAATGGGTCGAAGAAATCAGAGCCACTCTACCCAAATTACCGCATGAAGTATTAGCTGATTTGCAGGAAAATTATGAGTTTAATGCCTACGATGCTGAAATTATTGCAGACAACAAGGAGCTGGCGGACTATTTCTATGAAACCAGTAAGCTTTGTAAGCACTATAAGCGAATTGCGAACTGGCTAATTGGACCTATCAAGAGCTACCTCAATGATTCAAACATTGAGATACAGGATTCTGTAATTCAGCCAAAACTCTTAGCAGAAATCATCGAATTGGTAGCGGCTGATAAAGTGAGCTTTTCTATGGCTTCTACCCGCGTATTGCCAGCTTTGATCAAAGACCCTAATCAGTCTGCTCTCGATGCCGCCAAACAATTACAATTGCTTCAAAGCGATGACCAAGACGAACTGATCAAAACCATCGAAGCGGTGATCGCCAGTATGCCCGACAAGGCTGAAGCCTATCGAAAAGGCAAGAAAGGGTTGCTCGGCATGTTTATGGGCGAGGTGATGAAAAAATCGGGAGGTAAAGCCAATCCGAAAGTCGCCAACAAACTGATTGCCGAAATTTTAGAAAAATAAACTTCAAAGCCATTTTCCCGTTGGGAAAGGCTATTGAGAAAAATAAAATTATGAAGATGACAAAGCACTTAGGTTTATTATTCACATGCGCGCTTTTAGTAGGAGCTTGCGCCAAAAAAGAAGGTGTGACCATATCAGGTACTTATGAAAACCCAGAGGAAAATCAATGGGTTAAAATCGAATTGATCATGGACAACCAATTGACCGTCATTGACTCCTTTCAATTAGCACCTAGTGGCGTATATAGCCGAACGATAAAAGTAACCGAACCTAGCTTCTACCGTCTCAACTTCTACAATCGGCATGTTACCAACATGATATTGGACAAATCTGACATCCAACTGGTAAAAGATAAAAACGACCCTCGAAATGGATATAAGGTTTCGGGATCTATAGATATGGATTACATCTATCAACTCTCTACCTTAAAACAAGACTTTGAAAAACAATCTCAAGCATTGAATGGTGAGTTTATGGAGGCTCGAAACAATGGCAACATGGCTGCGCTAGAAGACATTAGAAGCCGTTTCATGAAAATGAAAACAGCCAACGATAAACAAATCAAGTCAGCAATCATGAAGATGGATGGATCTATCGCAGGTATTTTGGCTACCTCATTTATAGACGAAGAAGCTGAATTTGCCTTCATGGATAGCTTGGCTCAAAAGTACAAAAAAGAACTCCCCAACTCTAGCTATACCAAACAGCTAGTAGACAAAGTGGAAGCCTATAGAAAGCTCGCCATAGGCTCTCCTGCTCCAGAGATCTCACTTCCTAATCCAGAAGGAAAGATTGTAACGCTCAGTTCATTCAAAGGCAAGTATGTAATGATCGATTTTTGGGCTGCATGGTGCAGACCATGCCGAATGGAAAACCCGAATGTTGTACGTATGTATCAAGCCTATAACGACAAAGGGTTTGAAATTTTGGGTGTTTCTTTAGACCGAAAAAAAGAATCATGGGTAGAGGCCATTGCCCAAGATCAGCTCACATGGGCACAAGTATCAGACTTGAAATACTTCGAATCAGAAGCAGCTCAGATATATCAAATCAATTCTATCCCTGCCACTTATTTGATCGGACCCGATGGAAAAATTGTAGCCAAAAACCTAAGAGGGCCAGAATTAGAAGCCAAGCTAAAAGAGATATTTGGATAAACCTAAATGAGCAGTTGCCCGGCAATGGCTCGGGCAATCTTATTTAAAGACCTGCTGCAGTACACCCCAAAGCTTTAAACGAAGATCTTTCGAAACTGAAATATTATTGAGGGCATCAGCTACAATAAGCTGTGCATCTCCCAACTTCACACTAACATACTGCTGTGTGCTCACTGATACTGGTAATTGGTGATTGGGGGTGAAGGCGATCACATAAGCATAGCCCGACACACTAGGTGCATGCTTTGCCACATTCAAAAAATCCACTTTTTCGGTGGAAAGACCGATCGCGCCTAATATTTTCTCTAAATACGCCATGTCCACAGCAGGCAATGTCTCTGCGATCGGATTATCAAATAGAATAATCACCTCGTGCTTTGGCTTAGTTGGCTTAGCTGGTATGATTATCTTGGCCGCCACAGGTGCTTCTATGGCCTTTTCAGCCTCTACCACTACAGGAGCCTCTTTAGCCTCAACAACTGGAGGTTCCTCATTCTGGCCATCGATGACGTAGATATCCTCGTTGATCAGAAATTTCAAAAAATCATTTGACTCACTCATTGATAAAAATTGATTTGAGTTCTGTTGCGTCTTCTGGTTTCATTTTTTTGGCTAAGACCAAACGCAACTGCCGGCGCCTTAAAGCCCCTGCATAAAGCTCTTTTTCTTCTTCGGTCTCAGGTACGATATCAGGCACATCTATGGGGCTGCCACTTTGATCTACCGCCACAAAGGTATAAAAAGCCTGATTACTACTTATTTTCTTCCCGCCAGGGATATCTTCGGCCGACACATCGATAAACACTTCCATAGATGAATTAAACGAACGCGTCACCTTAGCCGTCAGTGTGATCACATTGCCAAGAGCTATAGGCGCTGAGAAAGACACATTGTCTACTGATGCCGTCACCACGATGCGGTTGGAGTGGCGCTGTGCAGCTATCGCCGAGGCTATATCCATCCAGTGCAACAGCTTTCCTCCCATCAGGTTGTTCAGCGTATTGGTGTCATTGGGCAACACCAGTTCGGTCATAATGGCCAGCGACTCTGAAGGCGTTTTTTGTTTCTTTCTACTCATATTTTTCACTTTCTCCAGCCATCGTCCCCAAGCAAGGGCACAAAACTGAAATTACTATATTCTTCCTTGGTAATATTACCATTAGGCTGTTTGGTCAAACGCAGCATTTTCTGCTGGTCTCTATTTCCTACTGGAATCACCAAATGCCCCCCTACTTTCAATTGATCTATCAATGCCTTAGGAACAGTGGGTGCTCCTGCTGTCACGATGATTCCATCGTAAGGCGCAAACTTATCATATCCTAGTGAACCATCTCCAATAATAAAACGAGGACTGTATCCCATGTATTTAAGCATCTGCTGCGCTAAAAGAGATAATTTTTCTTTGTACTCGATGGTCACCAGATCTACCCCATTCTCTACCAAAACACACGCTTGATAACCTGAACCTGTTCCAATCTCCAAAATCTTTTTACCCGGTTTGACTTCCAATAGGTCGGTCTGAAATGCTACGGTATAGGGCTGAGAAATCGTTTGCCCTTCTGCAATAGGAAAGGCTTTATCCTGATAAGCATGACTTTCGAAAATTTCATCAAAAAACCAATGTCTTGGAATTTTACCAATGGCATCCAGCACCCGTTCGTTAGTGATTCCCTTTTCTCGCAACTTCCTTACGAGCGACCTTCTCATTCCTTTGTGTTTGTAACTATCCGTCAATTCCATGGGTAGCCAAAATTAGAAGATAAATTAATTATTGATCATTTCAAGCCATCTATATTTTAGCTAATCTTACATTAAATTCTAACACCACAGTCAGAACGCATGTTTACAGGAATAATAGAAAGTATTGGCACTATAAAAGCCATAGAAAAATCAGGCACTAATCTAGATTTCACCATTCAAAGCCCCATTAGCCATGAGCTAAAAATAGATCAAAGTGTGGCACATAATGGCGTATGCCTCACCGTGACCAAACTAGAAAACGACTGGCACCAAGTGACTGCCGTAGAGGAAACACTCCTCAAGACCAATTTGAACAATTTGAAAGAAGGCAGTATCCTCAACCTAGAACGGTGTATGATTGCCAACGGGCGTTTCGATGGGCATATCGTGCAAGGACATGTAGATCAGACTGGTACTTGTGTAAATAAAGAAACTAAAGATGGAAGCTGGATTTTTGATTTTGAATATGATCCAATTTCTGGAAATGTAACGGTCGAAAAAGGCTCCATTTGCATCAATGGCATTAGCCTCACCTGCTTCAACTCTGGTGATGGTAAGTTTTCAGTGACTATTATCCCATATACGATGGAGCATACTAGTTTTAAAACCTTGGAAGTGGGAGACACGATCAATCTTGAATTTGATATTATTGGGAAATATGTTTCTAAACTTTTAAATAAAAAGTAAATTAACAGATTAATCGTAACTAATCAGACTTAGACTATGGCGTTGAAATGCATGGTGGTGGATGACGATGAGCTGGCCAGGCTCATGATAAGAAAATACGTTGAGAAGACTGACTTTCTGGAAATGACACATGAGATGTCGAGCGGAATAGAGGCCTCCAATATTCTACTTCAAAAGGACAATCCTGATGTTGATATCATATTCCTAGATATAGAAATGCCAGAAATGTCTGGCATAGAACTCATGGAATCGTTGACTGCAGACTATCAAGTGATCATGATTACCTCAGCAGAAAAGTATGCTGTTCGGGCGTTTGAAAAGAACGTAACGGATTATTTAGTAAAACCCTTTAGCTACGGACGATTTTTAAAAGCAGCCGTAAAGGCCAATGAAACTTTAGAAAACATTCGCAAAAAAGCGGAAAGTTTTCATGAGTTATATGTGAAATCTGACTCTAGAATTTACAAAATCATATTAGACAATATCCTGTTTATTGAAGCCATGGCAGACTATGTGATCTTCAATACAATCAAAGGTAAGCACATCGTACACCACACCATGAAGGGTATAGAAAAGAAGCTCCCTGCCAGCACCTTCGGGCGCGTGCATCGCTCTTATATCATCAATTACGACAAGATTCACTACTTCGAAGACATGAACGTAGTGATCAATGAAAAGTACATTCCTGTAGGAGTCTCTTATAGAGAGAAAGTCTTTGAGCGACTAAATATGCTCTAAGAGTTTCTTTAGAAAATCACATAAAAAAAGCCCCGCTTGAAATATTCAAGCGGGGCTTTTTTGTGAGTAGAGATGACACCACTATTAGTGGGTCACCATCAGTTTCTTAAATTCATAATCAGATTTCTCTCCCCTGATAGACATATAGTACAACCCGCTTGGAAATCTAGTTGTTTCCAAACTAAAGCCCTCTTTGCCAGCTCTAATCTCACCTTGGTCAAATACTCTTCCTGATTGATCAAATACCGTCCATCTCATATCTTCTTGGATCAAATGATCGAAGAGAATAAACACTTCATGATCTGTTGGATTTGGATACATACTAAAATCCTTGGGTGTGAGTAGTTCCTCTGCATCAGTAATAATCGACGAGTTCTTAGTACCTACAAAGGTATGCGTATTGTCAACCTTCACCGACTGATAGATTTCTTTGGTCTGACTGTTTTGGATAAAAATGATAGCGGACAACTCTGCGTCATCACTGATATTAGCCAAATCCCATGAAACTGGCAACTCGCTCACTTCTCCAAAAACCAATGACTCGCCTTTGGATAGTTCCTCTGTCAGTTTCACATACTTACCCGACCCTGATGGAAGCAACTTTCTCATCACATTACCAAATCCTGCTACACCACCAACAGATCTAACAACAGTATCTTCCATAATCACTGCATAAGCTCTAAACTCCGTGCCTGCTGCAAAGTCTTGATTAGCCTTAAATGCTATCGTTCCTTTCACTTGTGTAGCTGTAGCTGAAGGATCAGCAGTCAATACAATTTCAAAACCTGGATCCCTTAATGCCCTCAAGTTCAAATCATTCTCTGTCCAAGTCAGATCCCCAGACTTAGCTGATACACTTGTTCCTCCCAGCTGACCATCCAAAATGGAAGTCACCTGATCTACATTATAGTATATTGATCTAGCACTCGGCCCTGAAGGGTTTACCGAATTAAAAGGATCCAATACACCAAAATCTGAGTGATAAGCAAGTACAACTTCATCTCGACTTGCTACACCGCTAGAAGGGAGTATACTTTGTATAGCACTCTTAAGGCTAGCAGTAGCAGCATTCAGTGCCGCTCCATCTGCTTCATCTGACACACTTACAAATTGTTCGATCATTACGTTTTTGGATCTATCAAGGATTGCAAAATCATCCAAAGCAAACCCGAAGTATCCATCTTTGGCTTGTTCTGTACCCGAGATAGCAAACCTAAATCTAACATGATCTCGTTCAGCAACAGGAATATTATCCAATCTATGTCTTGCGCTTACCCATTCAGGGTTAGACACGGAACCTGACCAGCCCATGGCAGTCAATGCTCCATATGAAGAAGATTGCTGTCCTGGATCAGACTGTACGTTGTCAAAATTATACCATTCTAATCCTGTTGTGATTCCATTATCTGTACTATAAGACCCTAACGGCACCCAAGATTCTCCTTCATCTAGGGAGTATTGGAAAACTACCCCATCTTGATTCACAGCAAAATCATAAATCATATTGAATTGAACCATTGGTTTACTCAATCCACTAAGATCAAATGCAGGTGTATACAACCATGAATCTTCACCTGAGAGGTAATGATAATTGAGAGAATCGTAAGTTGGGTTGGTACTGATATCATCAAATCGAGTGGTAGACCAAGCCCCTAAAGCAGATGATGCCAAATCACCTGTACTCTGTCCATCTGTTAGACCAAGCCCTTCTAGATCCAAACCTCCCCATACCCAACTATGATCTCTCACAGTAAGTGTACCTACTTCTGCAAATTCCACAATTGATAGTGCATCATCTTTCAATCTTTCGACATACCATCCATCAGTATCTGGATTAAAATCCCCTACATCGAATGATTCTTCATATTTAGCCTCAGGCAATGAAGCTACATCAATCAATGGAATAATATTTACCTCATGAAACAACGTATCGTAACATATATTGGTAGACTCTAAAGTCAAAGCGACATCGTATCTACCTGCTGTAGGAAATGTGTGGGTAAACGGATCGAACACATCTAAACCATCTTCTTTCAGTCCACTTTGTGCTACAGGTGTAAGTGGCGTATAAACTGCCCCACTATCATAAGAAACAGCATATCGAGATATCTGTGCAAGGCTCAACAATGTTTCTCTGAAAATAAATTCAGTTGATTCACCTGCTGTCACTCCTTTCCATTTAAAAGAAATACTAGGATCAATCAATATACTTACCTTTTTCTGAGTGTACAGTTCATCAACTTCTGACTCACAACCTAATTCAGTACGGGCTGTGAGAATAGCAGCAAAGGTACCTGTCTCCTCTCCTTGAAGGTCAAAAGTTTCATCTACATCCTCACCAAAATCAGTAGTTGATCCATATGGATCTGACAGGTTGGGTACTCCTGCAGCATTCGCATAATAGTACCTCCAGCTTAATGCCAAATTGTTGCCTGTAGCTACCGCATCATCACTTAAAACATATGGAGAAGTAGCTGGAAATCTCAACTCGGCATGGAACTGTACATCTGGGTCAATACACCCTCCATCTACTTCAAACTGAACTTCTGGAAGCACATCCACCGTAACTGTTTTTATTATAGAATTAACACAACCTCCTGTAGTAGTAGTGAATTCATATTCAATATCAAAAGCATGATTTAGTAATGTATTATCTGCCAATTCGATAGCCTCCCCTAATTCTCCTGGAAAGATAGTCGTAGAAGCACCTGATCCGATAGGCCCTGCACTAATTGCTCCTACAATACTGTAAGAACCCGTCCCCCCTATTCCACCAGCAACTACGCCATTTATTAAGAAATCATCTTCGCTTTCACAAATTTGTATTGCTCCATCAGCAGATAATGTATGATCATTAGCATCTACTAAAGTACTATTGGTAATATCTACATATGGCAATCCATGCACAGTGATCGTCTTTGTAATCTCACTAGAACAAGCGATAGGCGCATAAGTGTCTACTGGTGTATAAGTATGTGTATAAGTGTAAGTAATATCATGAGTGGTGGCTGTTCCATATACACCTTGCCCAGCGGCAAGAGCTGCTGCATTAGGATCAAACTGCCCCAAATCAGCACTTTCGGTAAGCCCTCCTGTACTAATCAGCCATGAATCATTTCCTCCAGTGTAGTTCACACCTCCCTCCTTACCTTGAAGTTGTACCACTCCATTGTCATTACAATACTGTGCAGTAAAATCACTTACAGTTCCAAAATCCACAAAGTCAACTACAGGAACTTCGTTCACTATAATATCTATTGGATAGGATGGGCTTTCGCAAAGACCATCGGTAACCTGAGTGATATAGATTCTAGTTGAATCAGCAACATTAATATCAGCATCTGACCTGTTGGCTATTTCACTAAAATTGAATACATCACTGAATACCATTGCAGGGGTTGTTGAATTGGATGATTGCAAAAATGGAGTCAACGTCAGTCCGTTAGGGTTGGTTGAATACCATCTAAATTGAGTGATACTATCTGTACTCGTTGTATAAGTATCTAACTGAATCGTTTCTAACGATACATCTTGACTTCTACAATAACTGAATACACCCTTTCCATTGGCGTTAACGCCATCATTAACTTCATTTATTGTAATTGCACTTGGCTGCGGATAAACAGTAATTTCTACTGGTGTCCAGCCTGCAGTAGGACAACCTACAAAACCAGATTCCTCATTAGTCCCTGTATACCCACGAACATGGAAGAGCTGCACATCTTTGCCTGTACCTCCCCAGCCAGCACTTGGATAAACCAATTCTGCTTTAGTTGCACGGCTACCATCAGGTACTGCTGTAGGTATAACCACGCCAGGAGTACCGACATTATCCTCTGCCCATTCATAGATGATATCTTGCAAATTAGGAGTCTCAATTTGTGGTAACTCTGCACCAACACAGAACTTATAAGTATCATCATTGCCAATACCCGCAAAGTCCGAAATAATAGGGTCTGCAGGTATACTATGCAACACAAACGAAACCTCTGTGGTATCGCTATAGGTACCTGCAAATTGTGCAGCAGGATCTAAGAACGTACTGTCATTTTGAACATGCACAATATAGAAGGTAATATCAGTATCCAATGCACCTGCATAACCAAACATGGCAGGTGTAATCGTATTAACAGTCACGTCCGATCTAGTATCTTGAGCTTCATTCAACAAGAAGAAATAAGACCGTGTATCACTGATATTATTAGTCAATACTACATTATCTAGTGTTTCTCCTTCACAATACTCATAGATATACCTATTGCCACTGAGTTTTGTAGTTGCAGTCAAAGCACTGGCATCAATGATCGGTGCTGCAGCAGAATTATACACCTTCATGTTGACTATTCTCACATTGGATTGACAACCTGCAAAACCAGAGCTATTGATGTCTACATCCTGCGTACGTGTGAAGTAGAAATTCTTGTTGATTCCACCATTTGGCGTAGAGGTATTGAATAAAGTAAGTGAATCCAATATAGATCCATTCGTTCCTTCGCTAATAAACTCTCCAGATTTATCGGCATTGTTGTACCACCTTACTACTTCCGAACCTGCCTGCTCTGCAGTCAAATCAGGAATGGTGTCTCCTTCATTAAATTCGAGGGCATAATTATCAGGGAACCCATGACCATAATCGAGTCCTCCAATACCACTCAAATCCGTAAGTAATAAAGGAGCTGTAGGTTTCGCCAAAATTTCAAAAACAGCCGTATCTAATACCGCACAGCCTGGAGAACCTATCACTGGATCATCTGATACCTTAGAGGATGCGATCAACCTATAATTCCCTAAACCATGCGCGTTGAAAATTTCTGAAATTTCTAATAGATTGTCTGCTTCGACTCCATTATCATAAGGATTGGCTCCTTGTAGATTCCAATTGACTCCGTCAAATTTCTCAATATAATAGTTGTCTACGGTTCGACCTGCAACACCATTCACTGAAGCTGCTATAGTTATGTCGCTACCATCTGCGCAGGCATATTCTGGCACGTTGGTGATTTCAAATGTAGGCAAAGGATAAACAGTAAATACCTGCGTACCTAATACGGTGAAATTACTTGGCCCTGCCTCAGCCACTTGCCTCTGAAGTGTCACTTTCACAGCCCCATTAGTCTCCTTATCTATATCTGTGATTCCAAACACAGCATTCGCGTCAAAATCCCAACCTGTATTATTCCCCAATCCTGGCGTACCATCAATCACATCTGCAGTGATGTCTGTCACGATGCCATTTACATAAGCAGTAGCCAAAACTTGATACACTTGCTGTGTACCACTCATTCCTCCTGTTTCCATCACTAATGCTATATCACTTGCATCTTCACAATGATCAGGAGTAGGACTATTACTAAAAATAGCTACCGCTTGGTTCACTACAATATCAAATGAAGTAGTATCTGAACACCCTGTAGTATTGTCTTTCAAGATATATCTAATAGGGAAAGTACCATCTCCTGCCAAACTCGGATTGAATTCGATAGTTGCTGGATCACCTGAATAATCTCCATTACTCAGAGCGGTACCTGCAAATAATGGCGTAAAACCTGTTACATTTCCATGACCTTGGAATTCCTTGCCATCAGTATCGTTATCTGTAAAAGCCAATCCATTGACTGCCGTCATGGAAACATCTATTCGTGGGTCAATTCTTACATTCACAGCCCCTTGTACTAATGACTCACATTGATTATTATCTATTACATCTAGGGTATATGGGTAGTTTTCTACTCCAAATCCAACATCGTCTGTATTTTGTGGCGCATTAAATTTCGGATTAGGTGATGATACAGGAACATTAGTACCTGCCCAAATAAATGTATAACCTGTCAAACCAGCATTACCTGGTTTACCCAATTCAATTTGTTCAAAGCTACATACGTTGCCTAAGCCTCCAATTTCTTCATCTAAATTACTACCTGCTAGCACTTGAGCATCTGGTGCAGGAAGGATAGTCACCGTGACTGGAGTCAACTGGCTCTCACATCCTGTGGCATTGATCGTTTGAGACACATATACTGTCTGTGTACCTGCCACACCACTTGCAAATCCTAATTCTGCAAAAGTAGGTGCATTAATGTCTGTGAAAGTCAACATCTCACCTGTATAGTCTCCATTGGCATACCAGTGTGTGGTATGACTAGCTGCTGGTGTGATGGCTACATCAAAATCCACTTCTTTATTTCCCGAAGCAGCTGTACCATTATCCCCTTCACAAATCGTCACGTTGGTCTGTAAAACACCTGGCAGCTCAACTTTATCGCTTTGCATATTGATATGCACCTGTCCGTGATAGACCTCGTTACCAAACTGAACTGCTGTACCACCAGACCTGTACATAGGCATATTTGTAGCAAATTCTGAAGTACCTGTAATGCCTATTGATAAGCCTGCAATTTCAATTTGATCTATAGCAGTAACCCCATCTACAGTATAAGTCAATCGCAACGTTTGGTCACTATTGATATAAGCATGAGATATTGCTGAGATATCACCTGCAACTGTACCTCCAAAGGTTGGAGTTACCGTATTGTCAAAGTAGAACCCATTGGTCAAACTGACTTCGTAAGTTACATCCGTACCTATTCCAAAATCATCAACATTACTCTCATCAATCAATATACTTGAACCTAGTACAACTGGGTCTTGCCCCACACAAGCGGTAATAGTACCTGTCACGGCAGTAACTTCCACTCCACTTTGTGTAGTAAATTGCCAGTCACCCGCCACAGCACCCTCGAAGAAAAGATTAGACCCATCTCTAAATGCATCTGATGAAATCAACACTGTATGTAGATCATCTGTATCTAAATCTTGAGGAATATCAATCGTAATCACATTGGTACCAGATCCAGATACTAAAGATCCATTGTTGACATTGATTACTTGAGTCCTACTCCCATCAAAGTTCTGTACAGTTACTGTACCTGCTCCTGTAGTAACTGGTTCATCAAAAGTCAATACCAAATCTGTATCAATGGCATAAGTAGTAGGTGTCACTTTTTGAGTAATTCCGTCAATCGTAGCATTGGCACCACTAGTAGCACCAATGATTGAATTGCTGACGATAAAATTAGCCACTTGATAAGTATAAGAAACGGTAAGTACAGCACCTGAATTGGCTATCACAGTACCTATAGCACCATTGGATGTTACTGCTTCTCCTATAACAAAACTTCCAGTCAAACCTGAATAGGCAATATCATATTCTGCTACTGCTGGCGACAAATCCACTAAGTTTGGATTGTTTTCAGGAGAATTTGGTTCCGCTGTGGTTTTGAAATTCCAAGTTGTACTATTCACAATACCTGCAAATAGATTTCCATCCGCATCTACAAACGCGTTAGGATCAATCAATAAATGATAAGCAGTATTACCCGAAAGGGCTACTGTATAAGTTACTCTAGATCCATTTAATCCAGGCACCATGTTATTTATCGTGCCTGAGTTAGCTGGGATCGTAGTCACCACTTCGTTGGTAGCAGTTACTACAATCTGAATACTTTCAATACCTGCTGACGCGGTCACCCTTTCAGTAAAATCAATTTGCAATGAATTAGTAGTATAGTCAACTAACAAATCATCATCTGCAGGTGTTTTAGAGAAAATAGTCGGTGCGATGGCATCTCCTGTAGTGATGATGTTCCAGGTTGTATTATCCCCATACAATGCGTTACCCAATGGGGCTCCATCTTCATCAAGGAAAGCATTAGCTTCAAGAGTGAAATAATACTCTACTCCTCCTGTCAGTTCTTTTCCTACTAAATCAGAAATATCATAAGTAAAAGTCGTGTTTCCTGAGACTACAACTGGGGTTGCACTATTTACTGCTATCGCATGTGCCAAGTGATCATTGTCTAAATAATAAATATTGATATACTTCCCTGCTTGTGGCGAAACCAGTTCGTCAAACACTAAGAATATTTCATCATTTGACCCTGTTACATCGATCGGTGAAACCGGAGTAGCTGCATCGTCTGCTGGCAATATAAGTCCTGTCAAAAGTGATGGGTTAATCAAATCATCATTGGTTGTGAATTTCCATCTTCCAGAAACGGGAGACTGTGCGTATCCTTCAAAAGCATTATCAACCGCAGTCGTAACATCAGTAATCGCACCATTATCTACTGTAATGTAATATCCCGTACCTCCAGAAGGCAAATCCAACTCAAAGCTGAGACTGCTTGCAGATATATAATTAAAATCATCAACGACAACATTGAACGTTCCATTACCATTGCTTTTTACGATTAGATAACCGTCCATAGCTTCTGTCATGACTTCGCTAAATGTAGCATATGTAGTACTGCTTGTATTAACTGCCGTGCCCAACTGAGTAGTCAAAGCCACACCATCTGTAGAGTACCATACTTCAAACTCACAAGCGCCAACTCCTGCAGAACGATAGGATAACTCAACACCCGTGATGTCTTTTATAAATGGCGTCACCAAGTTATTATTATTGGCAGAGCCAATACTAATGGCATTTCCTACTCCACCTACAGCCAAAGTGGATCCAGCTAGTGCTGCACTATTAGCCGTCCAAGAGCCTGTTACGAAATCTAACCCGCCATCATTAATATCAAAATCTTCTGGCACATGGTTTACAGAATTGACCTGTGTAGTCACATCTAAAGTAGCAATCGGTGCTACATCTGCATCCGTATAGTACAATTTAACTGCGCCAGCACCCCATTGTACAGGTTCGTCAAACGACATAACAAATGTTCTGGCATCCTGCGCATCCACTGCAGTGTTAAGTGGCACATTCAATACAACGACCTCAGGTACTTTGGTATCCAATAAGGTAGTAAACTCCCATACACCCGCTCCTCCTATGGGACTAAGCGTAGGGTTGCCCGAGTTATCCTCAATGGCTCCTGCAGGGATTTCCACATAATAAGTGGTGTTATAATCAAATGTTACATTATTGATTTCAATGGTTTTTCCTAGATAATCTATAGAGAAGTCTGTAGCATCCAGCACCAAGAACTCTTCGTTATTAGTAACATCATAGATCGTAATACTTTGTCCGTCTACTCCATTGACAGGCTCTGTCATTTTGAAGCTAATATTTGGAGTCAAAGTAAGAGTGGTAGATCCATCATTAGGCAAGAAATAATCAGTAGCTGCCAAGTCCAATTCTGGAAAGGTAGCAACCGCTTCCGCCCCTGTGGTGAAATTCCACTGATTAGCAGTAAGTATTCCTGCAAAGTCATTGCCTGAAAAATCTTCCAGTGCTCCTGCTGATATACGGACATTATATCCTGTCAAACCTGACAAAGCATTGGTACGATTGAGTCTCAATAAATTTCCAGACAGCGTCAAAGTACCTGCTGGGTAAGTCATATCTGTGTGATCAGGGTCAAGGTCTGTAGTCACGTCCCATTGCTCTACGATCTCACCCGAAGCAGATAAATACAAAGTAACCGTACCAGATGGCCCAAATACTACAGGCTCATTGAAGCGAATACCAATATTCACATCTGTACTCACATCACTTGAATTATCTGCAGGCTGTCTTTCAGCAATTCCAGGAGGGGTTAATTCATTTTGCGTGGTAAATGCATAAGTAGCACTTCCTGTAAAACCGTTTGTTGGATTACCCAATAAGTCTTCTACAGCTCCAGGCTGAATTTCAAGATAATACTCCACTTGTCCTGACAAGTCTCCTACTGCTGAAATGTCAATTTCTAATTGATCCCCGTTATAGGTAAGTTTAGGACTGTTTGCTCCAAATGATAAGATCTGGATATCTGGGTTCGTCACTGCATTCAGTCTGATATTGCCACTACCTGCTTGAATAGGCTCGTCAAATTTAATAATGAGTGTACCTACCCCTAGCAATACATCCGTTTCGCCATTGTATGGAGATGAATTTCCTACTGTCAAATCAGGCACTGGTCCTATCACATCTGTAGTGGTCACAGTAGTAAAAGAGATTACTTCATTACCTACATCTGTAAAATCATCACCATCTGCATCGAAGGCTTCTCCATTATCTACAGCTGTCAAAGCCGTTTCTGGAATAGTTACAGTAATTGTTTCATTAGAATCAAAACTTCCTTGTGGATTGATCACAATCGTATTGGTACCATACCCTGATACAACTAGGTTGCTACCTCCGTCTTCGCCTGATGTAGCATCAATGGTTATATTGGTAGAACCATCTCCTACTAGTGTAATGCTTCCCGTTCCGTAAGTCACCTCTTCATCAAAAACAATAGTAATATTAGAATTTCTTGACACTGAACCTACTCCTGTAGCGGGTGTAGTAGTAGCTACTACTGGCTTACCATCTTTGGTCGTAAAACTCCAAGTACCTGCTCCTGAAATTCCTGCAAACTTATTTCCACCTGCATCTTGGAAGGCAGTATTGTCTATCGTTACAAAATAGGTTTTGTTTTTATCCAAAAGACTAGCCAAAGATACTGTGACGGTATTTTTATCCACCCCTACTTTGAGGACGTTGCTGACACTGATAGTTTCAATGGTAGTGGATATATCATTGAGATCATAAATCTTGATATTGCCTACACTAGCTGTTATATTTTCTGAAAACACCATTTTGAGTTCATCTACTGCCAAAGCAGCCGATTCCCCATTAGATGGACTTAGGTTGTTTACAAAATCAGAGTCTTTGATAATCGGCTTACGTGTGTCTATGACTGTAGCTGTCTGTGTGACAAATTGAGCAGAGAGTACTCCTGGCTCTGTCTCTGTGACCGTCACATCATAAGCGCCAGGGGCTCTCATAATAATATTTGTGGTGTAATACCCACCAACCAAAGAAGCTGTGATATCCCCTGATTCTATAGTACCTACATCTGTACTGATAGTCAAATTAGATGCAGCTGCATAATCTGTATCAATATTGCCAAATTGATCTGCTGCACCTACAGTAACTTCAATACCATCTTCGCGCTGTGAAATATAAGCTGTAGGGTCGCCAATTGCCACTAATTGCGTGACCGCTCCCGCTTGTAGATTGACCAACGGACTGGTTATGGTATTAACAACAAAACCACTATTACCTGGTACTGCATTGAAACTAGTTTCAGAAATTACAAATTCTAAATCTTCGTTGTCGATCACAAGGCTATCAGCAAGCATATCTGTACGAAGATAGATTGACAACGTAAAAGTCTTTGTATCCCCTTCGTCTACTCTACCCAATGCATTGTTGCCCGTTCCTATCGAACTAAACACAAGACTATTCGCAGAAACTGTGCCTGCCAAAGCTGAGGCAGGGCCTGAAGCATTGTCGTCATCCAATTCTGCATAGGCAATGATTTCATCCCAATTGGAAATGCCGCTACCGTTAGCAATGGTCAACCCATCAAACTTGGTATCCAACCCATCGTCTCCTGCATCAGTAATAACAAAATCCCAAACACCTAGCAAAGTGGTATTTACATCATTATGGTTATCTGCATCTACTACGATACCTGTCAATACACCATTAGATATGGTAGTGGTAGTCCCAGGGTTTACTACAGCTAAAGAGGCTGTAGTATAGGAGCCATCCGCATCGCTCATTAAATCACTAGTCAACAATGCGCCATCATCTACTACGGCCAAATCTAAAGTACCATGGGTTGCATTATATTCTAAATCTGCAAAAGTGAACGTACCATTAATTAAAGTTCTACTTAATCCTCCTGCAGAAGATAAAGTACCAGTTGCCACTGAGTTTTCAGAAATAGTGACATCAGATACGTCATCAGTATCTATGTTGCCATATGCATCCTGAGCCTCTACTGTGAGGCTAAATGCTGCGTCTATTCCTACCGTAGATGCAGGTCCATTTGTAAACTCTAGTCGATCGGCCACTACATCAAGTGCTTGTTCTCCACCTGATACATCAATAAAAGTAGCACCCGGAGTGATCGTTGCAAATCCAGAGCCTGTGTTCACTGCAGATGCAGAAGTAAGAGACACACCCACATTCAAGGATTGGTCGGTATACGGTGCTATATCATTGAACACTGCATACACTCTAAATGTAATCGAGGTCGCATTATTTACAGCAGTAATGTTTTCAGCGGACAACCCTGTAAACACGGCTTCATTATTGCCAGCGCCAGACAAAGTAACTTCGGCGTACTCTGTATCACCAGCAGCGTTATACAAGGCCACAGAGGCTATTTCCATACTGGTAAGATTTTCTATTTGTAAAGTGATGTCTTCTAAGGTAGTGCCAAGAGCATCTCCATCGTCTGAGCCTCCACCATCTCTGATGGTAAATTCACCAATAAGTGCTCCTATACCCAATCCTTCTGGATCATCTACATCAGTACCCACGTTGTCACTATAGTTTACCGCAGCAGGTGCTGTATAATTAGTCACAATATCAGAGGATTGCGCTGCAGTAAATGCAATAGTCATAGATTTAGCATCAGATAAATCTATGTCCTCAAAAGTAGCAATACCTCCTGCTATAGTAGTAGCCGCTATCTCGGTGGCGCTGACCCAAATTATATCATCATCTGATAATAAAAGCACATAATTACTTGCCGCTGCTGCAGGCCAGTTATTCGTCGCCGTCAGGTCTACTTTAATGTCCACATCCGTGATGTCTCCGACACGTTCTTGCACTTGGTATATTCTAGCCATACGTGCTATTTGACCAGAAGGCCCATTAGTAATTACACTATTGGCATAGGTCATATCAGCCCCATTGTGTCCCATTATAAGAAAAGACTGATCTGCAAGCGAAGCAAGGTTTGCAGTATTGCTTGCGGCAATTTCTTCCGCACCGATTTCAAAGAGTTTCCCTTCTCCTACATTGTAATTTTGTTTGACATTAAGGTTTGATGCATCGTCTCGGCCAATTGCGATGATGCCGTTGTCATACCCCAAACCAGATTGCCAGATTTGTGTACCTGCAGCAGACACATAGTCTCCATTGGTATAGGTAATACCATATTTCAAAGCAAGGTAGGATTCTACTTTTTGTAATTCTGTACTATTCAGTACTCGGTTATATATAATTACCTCAGCAACTTCTCCAGTCAGTAAGTTTGAAGACAAATAAGCACCTATCTGTGACGGACCTCCGTCTGTATAACTATTAGTAGACCCTGTATTAGAAGCTTCTAATGTACCATTGATGTATAACCAAGAGTCATCATCATCTCCTAGATTATCCCCTTGATATATACCAGACATCACAAGGGCATTTCCAGCTTCATCGGTTCCAGAAGAAAGAACATTATCAAAATGCCAGAAACTAGGTTCACCTGTAGCTTCATAGTATAATGCATGATTACTGCTAATCCCTGAACTCAAAACATTACTAATAGCGCCGCTAGCAGTCAATCTTGAAACTACAATTTTAGTGTAACTTCCTCCTCCTAGAATAGAACTATTATCTGACTCTAAATATTCAGTTCCTGTAAATACAAGACCTGTTTGATACCCAATAGCAGTAGATGAAACAGTTGGATCTACAACAGAAGTAAAATCCTGGCCTGTACCACTATAATCTGGCCATCCGCTACCATCTGTATAGGCATCCTCACCTCTCAGCCAAGCGACTATACCATCGCTAATACCCGCTGGACCGTTCAAACTAGTTCCTTCAACAATAAATGTAAAAGTGGGATTGTCTGGATCATTGGTATCAAAGGAAATCAATTCCGTTTGAGTACCAGCAGCAGATGGAGTAAAATCAACTGTCACGGTCGTAGAGGCTCCAGGTGCCAACGAAGCACTTCCTATGGTTACATTGTTTATTTCCACACCACCAGTACTCGGGTTACTCAATGTTAGATTTTGTAGTTCCCCACTGGTATTAAATACGTTCAGCGTCAAGGTAGTCGTTTGACCTATCGCTCCTGACATTGATATGACATTCGCTACATCGGTAGATGAATAAACTGCAGTAGCGTCTGCTGCATTCTCTACATGAATCTGTGGAGAAATAGCCCCTGAGTACACCCAGTTGGAGGTGTTGCCAAAGTTATCTGTAATGTCATTTGGCACACCCATGTCAAAACCATTGGCTGTACCATTATGATTTCCAGTTTTGTCTGCTACATTATCTATACCTGTATTGTCTGCTAAAGGTGTAGCAGCTGCATTATCAAAAGAATAATAAGCCACCAAACCTGATTCTGTACCTATCAAGGCGGTATTATCTTCATAATGAGAGAGAATAGTCCCTGCATCTAATTCTTCATTCCAAATTCGGACTTCATCCATTTGGCCATGAAACGGTTGCAACCCAGCATCCATACCCAATTCTAGCGCACTTGCGGTATTACTCATTGCAGTATATACACTTGCGTCAGGCGTTGATGCCATATTAGCACCATCAAGATAAATCACAATGTTATTGGCATCAGATGATCCGTCATAAGTAAATGCGACATGATACCACTGATTTGTATTTAATGCGACGACACCTGTTTGTGCTTCTAGGTATCCTCCCGAGCCCTCGTCAAAGAATAATACTTCAAGTTCATTTAAAGAGGTAAGTGCCAATCTATACTCACGATTCACTCCAGCACCTCTTTTATTTACAATAGATTGATAGACATCTAAACTCTTGAAATTAACCCACGCTTCAACTGAAAAAGCTTTATCAACCGAACCATCTCCAAAGCTGAGTACATCATTATCTGAAACACTCACATAATCATCCACACCATCAAAATCGAGTGCCAAATCTTGCACTGAAGCACCTGATACACCGAATACAAATGGTTGAGCAGTCGCTTCAGCAGTATTAGCTATGGTGATAGTGGTGCCTTCCGTTGCAGGTGACACACTCGGATTGTAAACAATATCAAACTGTTCAAATCCTAAACTTGCTGGAAAAGTGGGTTGGTTTTCAATATCGAAGATAGCATTCCCGGTGATCCCAGATACCGTTAGGTTATTGATCCCGAGATTTCCCATATAGAATGTTTGGCGAGCCGTTCTGGTTTCTGCCACATTACCAAACAAGGTACCAAAATCACTATCAGCCACGTCGTTATGTTCAATCACATCGACTGCTCCATCTACAAATACACTTAATTCACTTTGCGCTGCATCTAGGGCGGAAGAGGACACCCAATCCGTACCGTCCAGATCAAAGGCTGCGTCTAACGTTCCATCTAGCCCATTACCCGTAATATCTTTTAATATATTAGTTGTTCCTGCATTGTCAAAATCATAGGAAAGCACTAAACCTTCAGCTTCTCTGATGGTAATACCTGCTTCTGCTGCTATTGCCATCTCAGATTTTGCATAATCCCATAAGCGCAACTGATCCATTTGACCGTTGAAGTTATTATTCCATGAAGCTACACCGAGTCCGAGATTTAATTCATTATCTGACGCAGGTTGAAAATCTCCAACAGCAACTGCAGTACCATCTTCAACGCCATTTACATATAATCTAATATTCTGAGAAACTTCTCCTGTAACGGCCACATGATACCACTGACCCGGACTAATTACTGTGTTTCCTGTCAATGTTTTACCAGCTCCATCCCATATATAATGTTCAAATACACCGCCTGTGGTAATCGCCAATACTTGAGTAAATGCACCTCCTTCATTACCATTTTCCGTTGAATAAAATATAGTCCTATCAGAAGCTAGATCTGATACATTGATCCAAGCCTCCATAGTGTATGCTGTGACTCCAGAATTGTCATAAGGGATCTCGACATGATCACCAGTCCCATCAAAATCGAGTGCGTTTTCTACTACACCAGTAATGGCAGTATTTATTTCAAAAGAAGCATCATTGTTTGCTATGATAAATTTCTGTGTCAGGTTTGTACCTGCCAATGCCTCAAAAGTCATATCATTTCCAGCAGAGAGAACTGTTGGTAAAGTTTCTGATGTATTAACTACAGTCCAATCGCCATCGGGGGTAATAGCTGTAATCGAAAGATCGGCAAGACCTGTATTTCTAATTGTAAAGGTTTTTGCAAAACCAGCGGCTCCTATATACCCATAGTCTGTATCATTCGCTATTACTGCTTGATTAGAAGTAAGTGTTGTGGAAAGAGGGGATTCCACAGTGATTTCTGGTGTAGCACTTAAACTTACTGTAGAAGCTACCCAGTTGGATGTATTTCCTCCACCAACTGAACCATCAACGGCGAATGCATTGAGTGTTCCGTTCAAGCCATTTGAAGTGATGTCTGATAAAGTAACAGTTCCAGTATTATCTCCTCCAGGGTTAGGTCCTTCATTAAAATCGTAAGATGCGATCAGATCAGCATCTGAACCCAAACTAAAGTTTGTCATGTTGGCGGCAATTTCCGTTTGATCTCTTTGCACACTCCAAATCCGAAGTTCATCCATCGAACCATTCCAATATCTATCGGCAACTGGCCCAGATACTCCATCAAGAGCTGTCCCTAAAACCATGTCGTTTAGGTTAGTTGGCCATGCCATCACATTCGAAACATTAAAACTTTCTACACCATTTACATAGCCAATAACATTGTTACTTGAGACATCCCATGTAATAGCAATATGGTACCAAGTCGCTATTGACATAACACCGCTAAACAATTGCTCCACTTGTCCTGCATCATCATCGGCTACAAACTGCAGACCAGGGCCTGTGGTATTAGCTTCTAATCTAAACCCAGCTCCATTTATATCAGTATCTAAAACTCCTTTATTCGTCGTCAAGTCTGAAGCATTCAGCCACAACTCTATGGTTCCTTTGGGAGGCAAAGCACCTAAGCTACCTATGCTTACATAATCATCCGTACCTCCAAAATTCAATGCATTGTTCTCTACACCATTACCCGTCACACCAAAGGTATAAGCTGTGTTGTAATCGTTATTGATATTCACCTGATCGGTATATGGGTTGGCGTTGGATGGTGGTGTGAAGGTGACTGAAAAATTGGCTGACTCTCCTGGCTGCAGCGTGGTCGGAGCTAACGGACTGAGGGTATAATTAGCTCCACCAGTCATAAATGATCCAGCCGTAATTCCTAAAGGCCCTACTCCATCATTTCTGATTTCATAGATTTTGATTTTGCTATCTGAGCCAAAGGCTACATTGCCAAAATCACGACCATCGAGTGTGCTCGCGGGCACTGCCGTAGCATGATCAATGTCTTCGTCCTGATTGTTTCCTCCAGCGATGATCATCACTGGCATGGCATTATCAAATGCATCAGAGATCACCCAACTGGCCGTAGGGTCTGTAGGGAAGTTTTGAAGTGCGCCATCATTAGATCCTCTTGAATCCTTGGCGACATCAGTGTTTCCCGTTTCATTCAGTTTATAGTAGGCAAATAAACCTGATTCGGCCAAGGGATCAAGAATTTCTTTAGCTGCAAATTGTCTAATTTGATCATCCGCCTTTTTTTCAGTCCATAGTCTTACTTCATCAATCTCTCCATCAAAAAAACCAGAACTAGCACCTGCATCCCCTTGGGCTCCTATTTTTAGAACTACAGTGTTCGTGGCGAAAGCCGTACTTTCTGCAGTTTCATTTTGAAGCGCTCCATTCACATACATGCTCACTCCTGAGCCTGCGTCATTTACAATGGCTACATGATACCAAGAGCCATCGGCTACCATTGTCACAGAAGAGATGATTTTTTCTCCTGCATTATACCATATTACTTTACCTGATTTTGTAGTTAGTAGGGGTTGGTTTCCTGTACTATGTTTAGATATAATACCGCCATATGTGCCTGGTAAGGAGTTGGGTTTAATCCAAGCTTCCCAAGTAAAGTCTACTGCATTATTAAAATCAAAAGTATTCCCAATCTCTATATCATTGGCTACACCATCAAAAATTAAAGCATTTCCATCGTCACTATAAGTTAATGAAACCTGCCCTGTAGCAGGGAAATCATATTGTAGATTCCACCCTTCAGGAATATTGGTAGTGGTATAACCGCTTACAATTGTATTGGCATCGATGAAAATAATCTGATCATTATCCGCTGGTGTGTAGCTAGGGTCTATAGTGACTTGCAGTGTACCAGCAGACAAGTCGGCATCTCCTACTATTATGATTTGATCATATCCAGTACCTGATGCACAAGTCGCATCTGTACCAAATATTTCGATAATGTCTGTACCAGAAGATACATAGGCACCACCAATATTGGTACACTCAGGAGAGAACCCTGGAGAGAAGGTGCCATTGTTGGTGAAATCACCAGAGCAGGCAAACTGACCGCCAAGAAATCCGTCGTTTGTAAATATGGTTGGATTAATCAGGGTGGTGTTATTGAAATAGAGCGTACCATTATTGGTGAATGTAGCTCCTCCTGTCAACTGCAATTCATTACCTCCCAAGTCGATGGTGGCTGCACCAGTGCTAGTGACCATGAATTGATTACCATTCAATACCAAGTCTTCTGACAGCGTAAACTGGCTCTCACCATCTACTGTAATGTTGTCAGTAATACCTGTTCCAGGTGAGCCTATATTGAAAGTGTTGGATACTGTCAGCCCATTGTCTGAATTTGTATATTCCTCTTCTATACCAAAATTATCATCTGAATCTGGCAAGTCGAGCCCAAAAGTACCTACACTAGCGGTAGCGGCCACATCTGCGGTGACATACCAATATACATCTGTATCTGTATAGATACTGGCAAAATAAACACCTATAGAGCCATCAGGAATGTTTTCATCTCCAGAAAAGAGTGGGTTTGAACCTAAGAGACTCGCCGATCCAAAATCATCACTTCCTACCGATTCATAAAAATGAAAATTAGTAAAGTCTGACGGAGAAAAGGTGCCATTAGGAGTGAAGAACATACCAATCATGGTCGCCGAACCGTTGGATAAGTTGGCTTTAACCTTATAGATTAGGTTATTGGTCGATCCAGGAATCAAACCTTGAGTGGATACACTTTCCGTCTCTACGGCTAGGTGTACAGGTGCTGGTGCGGTAGTAACCGTCAATGGTTGTACACTAGAAATATTTCCAGAAAGATCTTCCGCTACAAAATACACATCGTATGTTGTACTGGCAACCAAAGAAGATATATCTATTGTATAAAAACCGTTTATTCCTGAATAAAAATTAGAATAGATGGCTGGATTATCATCACCATCCGTACCCGCTTGTATTTGTGTACCATTAGGAATGGTAGCACCTGAAGGCAGCATTACATAATTAACACTTGCTTCTTCATCTGTATATATATCAAAATTAAGATAATCATGTTTGGTCTCTAGCAAACTTACTGTCAAGGTAGGAGACGTCACGTCTACAGCTATAGTAGTTACTGTTTTTACGGTAGGTGAGGCCAATAAATTTCCTGTCAGGTCTTCTCCTACAAAATACAAATCATAAGAAAGTCCAGTAGCTAACCCACTCACCATAGTTCCACTTCCTGAGCCATTGTCTACAAGATGCCCTGCGGCCAATTGCCCTGTACCGCTACTACCAGTGCCTGCTCTTACTTCTGCAGAAGATGGTACTGCAGCACCACTGGCTAGCACTACGTAGTAAGTAGTCCCGTTCTCGGTAAGATCTGAAAAAACATCAAACCCATCTGCCACAATGTTATCGACGAGTGGGAATGTGGTCTCATAGCCAGGTTCGGTCACATCCAAAGCTTGCGCTTCGAGCAAAGAAGCACCTGTACCAAAAGTTGGTGCTCCATTCAACGTTCCTCCAAATCCATTGCCACTATCATCTGTAGCATCGCTCGCATTAAAGGTATAGTAGGCTAATAGTCCAGGATGATTAGGTTGTAGTTCTTTGTCGTAGAATGCAGCAATTTGTTGTGGCGTTTTTAGCTGATTCCATACTCTTACTTCATCAATTTCTCCATCAAAATATTGATTCAAACTTGTATTCTCTCCTATTTGCAAATCATTCGAACCAGGCGATTGACCACCATAGGTAAATGCCGCACCTGCAGCTACTCCGTCTACATACAATTGTGAACCGTTTGGCACATCATGATCAAATGAAAGAGCCACGTGATGCCAAGCTCCATCTGCTACGCTTACACCTGAGCTAAGGTATGATCCTGACCAGGTTTTTAAAACTCCATTATCCACCCACATGCCATACAAGTTGTCTTTGCCCATGATGGCATTATCTCCTGTAGCCGCATCTGAAGTTCGGATCCAAGCTTCTATGGTACCGCTTGTAATCTCAAGACTTGCATTGTCGAGGACGTTCACATATTGACTTGTACCATTCAGCGTGATGGCATTATTGGTTGTTACTGATATGGGTTGTGGCACTTCTGATGCTACGAAATTAGACGTAGCACCACCTGCAAGCCCAAAGCTATTCAAAGTGCCATTGTTATTCCCGGTTTCATCATAAAGAGTGGTCAATCCAGTATTGGTCCCATTGGCTTCTCCCTGATCGAATTTGTAGTAGGCTCTTAATGACGGGTCGCCAATCGGCGCACCTACTTCGGCATCTAATGCGATCTCGCCTTGAGATCTGACTGTAGAAAAAACGGCCATTTCATCAATTACTCCACCAAAATCTTGTTGAGTAATGTTATGATTTCCAACAATTAAAATATCACCAGCACTCCAAAGTGTACCAATGTTAGCCGAGGCAGCTTCCTCTACACCATTTACATACAAACGCATGGGTGTCCCATTGGACGCAGTAATCGCCACGTGATACCAAGTACCTGGAGTAATAACTGTTGAGCCTGTGATGGTCATAGCAGCAGATTGAGCTACATAATGATAGAATTGACCTGAGGGATTTATACCCAATTTATTGGAATGATCAGATCTCGCACTTGATTTAGAATATTCTATTACGGTTTGTTCGGCACCTATACTGGCTGGCTTTATCCAAGCTTGCATGGTATAAGTAGCACCAAAAGTCATCGGTATTTCTATATATTCATTAACCCCACTAAAATCTAAGCCATTGTTTTGTGCAGGCAATAAGGATGGGGCAGTAAGTGAAAACCCATCAGAAGCATTATCAATTCCATTATGGTCTCCTCCTGCCAAATCGATTAAATCACCACTCATAGGCAAATAGACCTCCAAGCCTGGTTCTGTACCGAAAAGCTCTCTATCTTTATAATTTGTAATTTGGGAAGCTGTTCTCGCTACATTCCAAATTCTAAAATCATCATACAAAGCATTTGCATTAGTAGCTAAATCAGCTCTATCTCCAATTTGTATCGTACCTATATTTCCTAAGCTAGCAGACCCAATACTAACATTTGCTTCAAATACTCCATCAATATATAATGTAGCTTGGCTACCATTATAGGAAACCGCAACATGGTACCACTGACCTGACACTAGGTTAGTAGTTGAGTTTCCACTCGCGACAACACTATTATTACCCATTAACACTGAAATAGGGCCTGTTCCGCTTGTGGTTAAGGCATACACATCTATTGGTGCGGGTAGATTAGTACTAGTTTTCGCAAAAATAGAATGCCCTTGATCAAGTGACAAGTCATTAAAATAGACCCATGATTCAATCGTAAATTCAGATAGATTCAAATCATATGTAACGTCTACACTGTTTGAAATACTTGATAAGTCAAGTGATTGGTTTTGAGCATCCAACTTTCCTGACCCAAACAGAAAAACAATAAGACATAAGAATAGCGTACGCAGTCCGCGTGAAGGTAAATTCTTAAACATAGCTTGAGATGTTAACATTACAAAAATCCAATTTCCAATCAGTAAATTACGGGTGTAATTTTTTCTATACGGGTTTGAACTTTTCGAATAACACCTTTTCATCATTGCACTTTCCCAATTTGCAATAGTATTAATGAAATAATTCACGCCCATTTTACCCAAATTCAAAATCAATATAGTTACTTACCAAATGTTATTCAAAGAAATTATTTAAGCCTCTGAATAGTTATATTTTTAGTTTCTTAGAAACTCACCTTTACGATTCGTCTTCATCAGTGACATCATGGTGGCACTTCCTCCAAAATGTACTGTAGCACCAATCACCATACTACCATCCTCTTTCAAAAGTATCGCATTGCCTACATCATTCTGTACGCTGCCATATTCTTGCACCTTAGATTCATAAACTTCACCTATTCCGTCGGTAGGCAGCAGCAAGATTTCATCCTCTCTAGGATCGTTGTTTTCGTCTGTAAATGAGAGTACTTTTCCTACCACGAAGAATTCACCATTCGTTTTTTGAACCAAATCATAGCCTTGTGTATTCCACAAATCGCCCGAACTGTTTTTAGGATAAGAAAGTGTCCTCAACTGTGCACTTCCTAAATTGGAATCTACTCGTAGTATAAAAGCATATTGAGAAGAGCCTGATCCCGTAGTACCTACAACGGCAATACCAGGGTTAGTAAAAATAATATTGGCAGGTTCATCATTATCAGCTGTACCATAGTCCATCTGATTATCTTCATTTCCACTGACTACGTCAAACTCAGAAATCAAAACATCTACTCCCCCATTGCCAACTCCCGAAGATGTGGTCACAGCAGCCATATAGTAATATCTCCCATTGGCATTCAATAGGCTTTTTCCAATTTCATCATTACCAAACCCCGTTTTTCGCTCCCAATCCTTATTTTGAAAATCGCTAGACAATCGCATGAGTAGTATACTTTTGTCATCCAAAGTAGGATCATTTGAACCAGAAGATACAGTAGCCAGCACCAACAATTCTTCTTCTCCCTCTACTCCCAAAATATCTACTCCATTGGTAGGATAATAAGTGGTAACGCCTGATAAGACTTCGCTATAGCGATAAACTAATGTATCTATAACCGAGTAACCTGTAGGTGATATAGATAGACTAGCTAAAAACAAATGATCTACGGGTACTTTGTCAAGATTATCATCTGCTCGATCGAATGAAGAAGTACCTGCAATGTATAATCGAGGGTCAGCGGCATTACTCTCATCGAGATACATCTTAGATGGTATATCAACGCTACCCACCGTATCATGATTGATCACTCCTTCCCACAAGCGATTGCCAGCAGAGTCAGTTCTTACTAAATAATAGTCGGCATTGTCTACATCTGTCCTAGAGCCTAAAAGCAGGAACCCATCGGAGAGTGGTAACATATCGATCACCTGCTCTTCGGATTCAGATCCGTAGTATTTAATGAATACCTCTGAAGGATCCAAGCTATGTGAATCCTCACTCATACAGCCTAACAGCCATACCCCAGATATTACACAAAGAATAGGTAAGTAAAATTTTCTATTCATCTAATTTTCGTTTCTTTTTCCCTGAAAGCTTCTCCAGCTTCTTATTCGAATACTTTTTAGGCTTATAAATAGACCAGATATACCCCACAGACAAACTCAGATTATTCAAAATCTTATCATCGTCGACGTGAGCCATATCAAAAAGCAACTTCTCGTTGTTATATCGATATTTGGTTCGAACTGTATTAGACCCTCCCATATTGTAGCGAGCTTCTATCAATACAAAATTTGTTTTGGTTTTGAGTTTCATCCCCATCCCTCCAAAGTATGACCAGTTCAGTTTTTTTCTCATATCATCCTCCAACAAAGACAAACTAGTCAGTTGTCTTGTGGCGGTTCCTGATCGACTACCGCTAATCTTGCTCACTAACAAATAATCTACAGACAAACCCGCAGTCACATAAGGCATTATATTCTTAATAGGATATCCATACCTCAAAATCAACGGTGCTTTAAGTTGATTTTGGGTTTCAGTGAGCGTGACCTTAAAATCAGTCGAAGTAGGATATTCTTCGCCTAATGAGGTGATGCTATTGTAGCTGATTTCATAGCTATTGAGTCCCCACCCGATTCCACTTATTATTTCCAAATTATCGATCAAAGTATACTCAAAGGTCAATTCTGCTTGCAGTCCCACTCCTGGCTTAAACTCCTTGGAGACTTCGTTTATGTTGGAGTACGAACCATACTCTCCGATCGACTTTACATAGGTCTGATTGGCACCAGCTTTAATCCCTATTCTGAAAATAGGGTCTGATCGATACTTATCAAACAAGTATTTGAGTTCTATAGGGTCATCTGGGCTCAATGGGTGCTCTGGATCTGCAATGAGTAAATTGATCACTGCATCTTCTGCCTCTGGTCCATTATCATTAAATAAATGCACCAAGGCTAATAATCGATAAGCTCGAATTTTTTCCTCTTTAGAGAACCCATTTTTACCGAAACATTTGCCTCTACTACTATTTAATAAATCTGGAATTTCGCTCAGATTTCCCGCATCAAACATATCTTCTGCTTGATTCAATTTTTGGGTACAATTCAACTGACGATCTTGAGCAAGCACTTCTGTACCACTCCAACACATCAAAATTCCAAAAATGAAAACTGTCGATTTTAATCTATTCATCATTGATTATCCTCTCGTTTTGGTTTGCCTTCACAGGTCTCTTTATAATCGATGTCCTCTCCTACATATGCATTCCAAGAGTTTACACTCAAATTATGCTCTATTTTAGGATTACCGCAGATTTCCAGTGCCATCTCGTCTGGATGTGTAGGCCAATAGCGGATCACACCATCGCCAGCACCTGTCATCAGCGTTTGACCATCAGGAGAAAATGCTGCTGACCACACCCATTTTTTACTTCCCCTACCTGTACCATGATCATCCAAGACGATCGGTAGGTCATTCAAGAATTCCATTACCCAAATACGAGCTGTTCCATCAAAACTTGTGGAAGCCAATAAAGTATTGTCTTTACTAAATTCTAGGTCAGTCACCTTAGCATCATGTCCAGTAAGCCTTCTGATTTGCTTACTTTCTTGCAGATCCCATAGGATCACATCCCCTTCATCATCACCAATAGCTAGGATTTTACCATCTCGGTTGAATGAGATTGCATGAACGGCAGAGCCTCCTTTGATATATAATGACTTTTCTTCGTAGTTGTTTTCCAAATCCCATAGATACACGCTACCTGATTCGCTACCTCCTGCTAAGAATCTACCATCAGGGCTTAACGCCAATGCTTTGACACGAGAAGCTACTCTGGCTATTTCTGTACTGGTTTTATAGTCGTTCTTGCGAATGACTTTGTCTCCAGAAGAAGAGATAAACCCTTCGTCTCCTTTTAAGAATACCAAATCAAACACTGTCCCCGAATGACCAGTCAATTCTTTAGGCTCTTGTCCACTATTTTTAAGGTCATACAATAGGATTCTGTCATCGTCACTACCTACTGCCAACCATCTTTCTTCTGGACTCAAGTCAACCACTCTATTCACAAAGTTGTTGTCTATCAACACTTTGCTCTTTTTACGGTCATTAGTCATGTCCCAAGAAAGCAATTTACCATCACTACCAGCAGAGAACATACTCTTACCATCAGCGGCAAAACGAACTGAACGTACGGCATTGCCTGTAATATGGCCTTTGTACTGATTGAAAATGTCTGTGGAGTCTGTAAATAATAGATCTCTATAAGCATAATACACCCCAGAATACACATCCGCATTGTATTCTTTCACGCCATATTCTTTATCAAACTTCCAAGCTTGACGTGCGATCAAAGCTTTTTGCTCTACATCGTCGTCAATCCCTTTAGACTTGATCGCCATCGAATTGGCAATAGCCTGATATCTCAGTTTCAAAGCTGCCGCTTCTGCCAACCTTGCTTGCTCGGCACTTTCTACTGCCTCAGCTTGTGCTATACGCGCTTGTTCGGCCGCTTCTTCGGCCTTCTTCTGATTGGCTTGCGCTTCGGCTTGTGCCAATAGTGCTCGCTGCCTCTGTACATCGGCTCGTTGCTTTTCTATCTCGGCTTGTTGCAGGGCTTTTTCTGCATCTGCCCGGGCTTCGTTTGCTTTGCGCTCTTCTATTCTCGCTTTTGCAGCAGCTTCTACCGCTTTTTGCTCTTCTTCTTTTGCTTTAGCTGCATTTTCCTCAGCCTGTCTCAAGTTGATCTCTGCCTCGATCGTTTTCTTATCTGCTTCATCCGCTTTGATCTGGGATAAAACCACAAAGAATATACTTACCAACATGGCAAAGGCCAAGACAATCGCAACGATCCTAGAACGCTGTAGTGCACGTTTTTGGAGTAATTCTTTGTTTCGTTGTTCGGTTTCGTAGGCTTTCTTACTTGTTTCGAGAAATACTAATGTACGTTCAAATGCAGGGTCATATCGCTGCCCCCATACAAGCGTGGGCTTATTCTCTTCTTGCCAGTTCAGTGCAAGCTGCAGATCTGGCATCTTCCATAAGCCAGCACGTCCTAACTGAAATCTCTCGGCAGATTCTGCTAATTTCAAATACATTTCTGCTGAACGTGATTCTTCATCGAGCCAAGACTTGAGCCTTGTCCAGATTCTCATCAAACTTTCGTGAGAAATATCTACTACCGTTTCCGAATCAATTTTCACCCCATGTGGTGGCATGAGCAAAGTTCTTCCTGGCTCTCTAAATTTATCTACGACACGCGTTACTTCTTCTTCATTTACACCTGAGATAGCTGCTATAGTCGCCAGTTTAGTTGGGCGTCTAATTCCAGAGGTTTCTGTACCTCTTTCTGTCAATGCCTTAAACATTGACTCACAAATTTGCTGTTCTCTTTTCGATAGTGAATCAAAAGCTTCGTTTGCATGCTGGGAAAGTGCTTCTCGGAGTGTACCTATTGCATTGTAATGCTTAAGGTCCATCGGTTCGCCTTCTCTTCTATATTCTTTCCAAAACTGCCAAGTACGCATCAATGCGTGCTGTAGAATAGGTAATTGATCGGGATTGTCTCCTACATCATTGAGCAGCTGCTGTGTGAGACGTGGAGCAATTTTACCTCCTCCTACTGCTACAGGTCCTTCTATTGCCAATCGCTTCTGATCACGCGTCATTTGAGGAATCAAATAGTGACTATCGTTGATCATCTGTGTCAGGTCTGGGAAAGCTGCACAATCACCAATAAAGTCAGAACGCATGGTAAGCGCTACATAAATTGGTGCATCATATTGATGAACAGCTTCTAGTAAGAGATTGACAAATGCAGAAGATTCATCCAGATCTGATGATAGGGTTTCTAATTTTTTATATCTAAAAAGCTCTTCAAACTGATCCACAAGAATCAACACATTCTCTTGGTCAGAAGATTTGAGCTGCTTTACCGCTTCGATCAAACCGAGCGAACTACTTCGAAGTACTGTAGAGGTGATCGTTTTACGAATGAGCTGTTCTTCGTCGTCTAACTCATTATAGATTTGGTCTTTACTCAGTAATGCTTCCGCTAAATTATCTATCGGTCCACCTCCTGGTCGAGTCACCACAATCCGCCAGTTAGAACCAGCTTGCGTCATGAATCCTCCATAGAGTGTGGGAATCAAACCACAATACATCAGAGAAGACTTACCACTACCTGATGCCCCCAGTATACCCACAAACTTATTTTCAGCGAGCTTCATGAGTACTTCGTCACTTTGGCCTTCGCGGCCAAAGAATAGATGACTTTCCTCTATTCCAAAAGGCCTTAGCCCCGGAAATGGATCAACAAACTGAGATATATCAGCTTGTTGCTCTTGTCCGATATGTAATTCTTTTTCGCTCATTAGTCTTGTAGTTTAGCTAAAAAGGGTTCGATTTTCTTCTGTTCGAATTGGCCATCGCCAAGCACCATGGTACCCGAATGATTGACCAGATTACTCACCTTATCTTTATCTTCAGTAAAGATTGCTGTTGCTTTCATCGGCTTGGTTCTCCCAAAGCCTGGCGCCTTTAGCAAATCTTGCATTTTGGTTCGTATCCACTCTGGAGATGATTTCCCAAAATAGATCAATGAGGCATCACATCTTCTCAGGTTTTCTTGGTGGAGATATCTCAAATCCATCAAATCACCTTCAAACATGGAGGTAACTACCCCAAAACCTCTCTCTTTCAAACAATCCATGACTGGCTTCACCGATTCGGCATCTAATTGATCGCATATCAGATAAACCAGATTACCGTCTTCTGGTAATTGATTGTCTTCTTCTACTTTTTTGGCCTTAAATCGACCGCCTGTCACTAATTCTTCTCTAATAATAGACTTTAACTCCTGCAGTGGAATCTGTAGCACTTCTGCTTCGTCGAGCGTAGCTGCATCACTCTTCAAGTCTTCAATAAATATTTTCTGTCGCTCACTTACATTTTTCAGATCTGGTGAAAGCCAGATCAAACGGCTAAACTTCTCGCTTCCGTCATTCTTCAAATTATAATCATGGATGTCTCTGGTATGCTTTGAAGCAATTTGGTTTTGAATATCCACCACAGACAAATCTGAACCTGTAGGTTTATAGCCATAATCCTCTCCTATCAGGTGTATAGATAAACAGCAGCGCTCTAAGTCTTGACGAATGATGGGTTCTAGTGCATGGACATCTTTTGGCAAAGACTGATCTGGTAACACACGATAACCGTGACGAATCAATTCTCGTTTTACTGTATCTCTTTGAATGATCATATCTACACCAGAATTGGCCAAGTAGATCGTCTTATCTTTTCCTACTTCTTTTTGATCTTTCTTTTTGGTTCCTATTTCCACCAATTTGGTCTGAATCTGATAAATATCATAAGACATATCTACCATTTTCATCCAATAACTTCTCTCTGCTTCGTTCCCGAAAAATCTTTTAAACTCTTGTGGTTCGCCAGAAAGCGGGTCTATATGGAAGAAATCATACGAAAGGATATCCGAATACTCTGGTAAAAATTCATCTACATCAATAGGAAACTTAATGACTTTGAATAATCTAGAGAGCCCAGCTAATGACAGGCTCTGGCTTTCTTTGGCGCTCGTGGCAAACAAATTCACCCCATTAGTAAGTGTCGGGTTATTCAAAAATTCTTTTGAAAGAATCGCCACCAAAACGCCACTAGAAGCATATAGATCTACATGGCTATCGTTTTCAGAAACCATACGAATATTTGGCTTCTCTCCCGACACCTGCTCCAATAGCGTAGACAGAAACTTATAAAAGTTAGTCACCCAACCTTTGCTAGATCCTCCTCCAATTGGCTGATCATCTGCAGTATGATAGGCAAGCAATATTTCCTGTTCGATATTCATTCGCTCAATTATTTAGTAGCTGGTTTAATGGAATATAGATTCAACCTCTTCCTCAATTTCCGCTTCATTGATGATGGTTAATATTCCATCTACCATTTCAATGTTTTTAGAGACTGCATCATAGAGTTCTCCTTTTTCAATAGTAAGTAACAAACACTCCGTATCAGTGACCAATGAATATGTACACACATCAGATGACAACAAGAGTTTATGGCCTACTATGTTTCTTTCTTCTAATTTTTTAACATCCCCATTTTCGAATGTCATGGTCAGCTGACCGCTGATGACGATATATATTGGTGCATCTCCCGAATCCCCTTGCTCCATGATCGTCACGTTTGGTTCAACCATGATTTCATCAAACCTCTTCGCAAGATCAAGCAAGATCACTCCTGGTATATCCATGAAAGATGGGATTTGTTTCAACAAAACAGCTCTTTCTATAACCAACAGTTTCTGGTGGTATTTTTCGTCTTTATTCTTGAAAACTGCTGGTACAATAGCCTTGTCTAGCTTTTTCTTAGTTGTACTCTTTAGCCTTTTGGTGTGATACTGATATTGATCTGAATCAAGTTTGTACAACACGGCAGCTGCGGTCTGAACCATTGTCTCGTCTGGGTTGAACAAATTAGCAATCAAGTCATTTGTCACTTTTTGACCTCTTATCAATGTCAGCTTATACATCGCCAAACATTTCGTCCATTTATTGATGTTGTTGTAATCTCTATTTACAATCTGCAGTAAAAGATCTGAATAGTCTTCAAAACTCTCTGGAGGATAAAAATCATGCAGTTTATCCAACTTAGCCTTTGGCTCATCATCATCTAATACTGCCGTTAGTTTCGGTCTTAGAATCTCATCCACAAAAATTCCAAGCATTTCTATACCAAAAGACACACTATCTGTAGTCCCTACTTCAATGTTGTCTCGAACGAGTTTGATACTTTGAGCGTCATATATCATCGACATGAGCATAAACAAATGCTCGTGATTTTTCTTATTCTCTTCCTCGAAGGCTTGCACGATCAAACGGTCAAAAAAGTCATCTCTAGGTATTTCTAACAGCGCTTTTATATTCCAAGTCAAATCACTAATCGTACTTTCAATAGCCAGTTTGATTCTAGCTGCATGAAAATCCTTTGCTTCAAACCCGATATAACTCAAAGAAAGTAATAGTTCTGAGATGATGTTTTTGTCAGGGAAATCGATTTTTTTCCAAAGCATCTCAGTGGCTTGTCGCCCTCCCACTTTACCAAAAATCTGCATGATACGGATCATTGTGTCCACCTCTTGTCCCGTCTTATAAAAAGCAGAATCAATAGCATGAAACATGGTTTCTCCAGACGAAATCAAGGCTGAGTCTGCCGTATTACTATAAGTAGGCAAGTGTAAGTTTTCGATTAGAATAGACCAAAATTCAGGTCGTTTCAATTTACCTGCACTCACCATGGCAGCTTGTCTTACCTGTGGGTTAATGTCGCGAAGCAGCTCCACCAAAAAAGGAACAAACTTATCATCTTCTAATTTTGCTAAAACGCGAGCAGCATAGACTCTATCCTCAGTATCTGTAGAACGAACCAGTTTCTTGATCCCTACTTCTGTGAGTTCATAATCCACCATTTCTTTCAAAGCCTTAATGGTCTCTATTCCAATGCGTTTTACATCATCATCTTCTTCTTTCCTTATTTCTCTGGCAAGAATTTCTAAGGTATTGAAGCTCTTTAAATACCCCAATCTTTGATAGGCATAAATTCTGATATGCTTGTGCTCTGATCGTATAAAATCCAACAAGGAAAAATCGAGCATGATAGGCTCCATTCGTTCCAATAGTTTCAAAGCATTTAGCACCAATACTGGATTTCTTTTTCTCAGTTCATTTTTGATCACATTCACTGTATTGTGATCGTTTCTGGTGCCAGACCCCTTCAGTTTGTTTTTCTGATCTTCTAGTGTTTTTTTGAGCTGAATCTTATATTCATTAAATAATTTACCTGCGTAAAACATAATCAACGCTGCCAATACCACTATAAAATAGGCATAGTGAATCAGCTTAAAAAAGGTCAATGTACCTAATGCAATCTGCAAGGCTCCTGCTACCAATACGGCTATTTCGTTTACTACACCTTCGATTCTAGATTGAATATCAAAACGTATTTTAACATCGAATGGAAGGAAAAATAGTTTAAAAGCAGGATTTTCAAGAGCGTCTTTCAACGAAGAGGTAAATACCTTACCTACAACAAGAAAAATAAAGAAGAATAAGAAATCATCCGTCTTAATGTCATACACAAATAAATGCCCCGAAAAAATCGCACCCAAAGTAAATAGAGCCAACACCAATGGCATGACCATAAGAGATACTCTCAAGCCATACTTACCAATAATGATATCATTAATGAAACTCTGAATAAAGAAACTAAGTACCATCACCGTACCGTTCGTAAACGACAAGAAAGTTCTTAGCTCTTTCTCATCTGGATACATAATCTCAGTCGCTGATAGATAAACGAAGTTGGCAAATACAGCAGAGGCCATCGAAAACACCATAAATACGCAAAGCATTCTCAAATACTTATCCTTGAACAAGTCTAAGTAAGTGATTTTCCGAACCCTAGCATCTGAGGGTCTTATTTTAGTAGCAGAGTCGAGGTTGAAATTTTTTACGATGATAAGTGCAAACACCATGATACCAAAAGCTGCTATCGTAGATAACAGTAGTAAATCATGTGTTTCATTGATAATATTGATAGCTGACAGCAGTGGAATGGAGAAAAAAGCAATCATCGTAGCCACTAGCTGCCCTGTATCGATTCCTCCAATAATTCTTTTGGCTTGCTTCAAATCCCATATCCGACCAAATACTCCCCAAAAAGAAAGCACTGTAATTGAAATCACAGGTCCCATCATCACAAATAAAATGAAGGGCAAATAATGAAACCCTAAATGCTCTGTTTGATAATCTGTATACCAAAACGCTCCTCGAATACCTGCAATGAATAAAAAGACAAGAAAGGTTATCGTTAGGAGTAAGGTGGAGAAATTAATTTTCTTTTGAAACTGAACATACGCACCCGCACTGATAATTCCCATTACCCCAGAAAGGAAAATAGCTCTAGCCAAGTAATGTTCTCCCACGGTAGATACAAACAAAGTCTCTGCTCCGACCGTATAAGTAGCAATAAGTACTCCCATGAAGAATCCCTGCCCTAATAGTAGGAGCATTGGCTTTTCTTCCCCAGGCTCGCCTCCAAGAAACGCTAGAAATGATTGTAGCAAAGTTCCGAGTTCGTTTAAGTTTATTTAATTTTTTAAATTAATTTGAATACTAGCTTAATCCAAAGAAAATTAGACTTTTCCAAGAATTGACTACTACCAAACTTTATTTTTTTAAGTTTTAACAAGGTACTCATTCGCCTCTGTAAAAACCCTTCCTTGATCCCGAGCTACTAATTAAAAATCAAACATAATTAAAATAAACCGTACTATGCAAGGAGTTTTAAGTGTATGCCGTAAAAGAAATCTCCTATTCAATAGGTATTTTTACCTATCCTACGATACATTCAATTTTTCCCTTCTATTATCCTATTTTTAATTTGCATTTTCCGTCGGAAAGCTCTCTTGTTACTTTCATTTTTTTGGCATTTAGAAATCGCTTAATTTCGCATGTATATAGTTAACCCCAAAACTGATTAAACATGCATCAATACGGATTGATACCTACGACCAATGGTATCGAAACTTCTGGCATTAAAAATGCCAAAAACGTTTATTGGAATCTTACCCCAGCAGAGCTCGTAGAAGAAGCCATCAAAAACAGCGAAGGACGTATCACAGATACAGGTGCTTTGATGTGCGACACTGGCAAGTTCACTGGTAGGTCACCCAAAGATCGCTTCATTGTAAAAGACGCCAAAACCGAAAATACGGTATGGTGGGGCAATGTAAACATCCCTTTCTCAGAAGAGCAATTTGACAAACTGCATCAAAAAATGCTCGCTTTTCTTGAAAACAAGGATCTTTACATTAGAGACGCTTATGCGGGAGCTGATAAGACGTATAGACTCAACTTGAGGGTGATCAATACACTCGCTTGGCAAAACCTATTTTGCAACAATATGTTCCTCAGGCCAGAGCAGTATAAGTTGAAAGAGTTTGACCCAAATTTCACTATTATCTGTGCGCCAGAATTTGAAGCTGATCCCGAAGTGGATGGCACCAGACAAAGCAACTTTGCCATCATCAATCTGACCAAACGGGTCATCTTGATCGGCGGAACTGCCTACGCAGGAGAAATGAAAAAAGGCATATTCTCTGTATTGAACTACATTCTCCCTCAAGAAGAAGGTGTCCTATCGATGCATTGCTCTGCCAACATTGGTAAAAAAAATCACGATACAGCCATTTTCTTTGGGCTATCTGGCACAGGCAAAACAACTTTATCGGCCGATCCAAACAGAGGCTTGATCGGTGACGACGAACATGGCTGGACAGCAGACAACGTATTCAACTTTGAAGGCGGATGTTATGCAAAGGTCATTGACCTAACCAGAGAAAAAGAACCAGAAATATACGACGCCATCAAATTTGGCGCTATCGTAGAAAACACAAGGTTTCAAGAAGGCACAACAACCGTAGACTATGCTAATGTATCGGTCACAGAAAACACAAGAACTGCCTACCCGATCAATCACATTTCTAATGCTGTGGTGCCTTCTATCGGAGGCACCCCAAAAAACATTTTCTTCCTTACATGTGATGCATTTGGGGTGATTCCTCCAATTTCTAAAATGACCAAGGGGCAGGCAATGTATCATTTCATATCAGGTTACACCGCCAAAGTAGCTGGTACAGAAGCAGGAATTACAGAACCCCAGACTGTATTCAGTGCTTGTTTCGGCTCACCGTTTCTTCCTCTTCACCCGACTAAGTATGCGGAAATGCTAGGCGAAAAAATGGAAAAATCCGAAGTAAATGTATGGCTAATTAATACTGGATGGACTGGTGGACCTTATGGCGTAGGCTCTAGAATGAAACTAAAGTACACTCGTGCTATGATTACGGCCGCTCTCAATGGTACATTGGACAATGTAGGCTTTAGAACACATTCTATATTTGGCATACAAATTCCATTGACGTGTCCAGAAGTACCTTCTGAGGTATTGAGTCCAAGAGAAACTTGGAAAAATGATCAAGGGTATTACAAAAAAGCAAATGAACTAGCCAGACAGTTTGTAGAAAACTTCAAGAAGTATAGTGACTTTGCAAACGAGGAGATCATGGCTGGTCAGCCAATACCCAATCCGAAATATGATTGACCCTGAAAGTAAAAATTAAGTATTCTAAGCCCTCCCACATTTTGGTTGGGCTTTTTTTTTGCACCCTTATTAGATCAGCATGCCTACGATAGTCGCAGACATCAATGACGCTAAAGTACCCCCCAACAATGCCCGTAAACCTAACTGAGACAGTAAAACTCTCTGAGTAGGTGCCAGTCCTCCTATGCCTCCTATTTGAATTCCTATAGAAGCAAAATTGGCAAAACCACAAAGCATATAAGTGGACATAATAATAGAGCGAGAACTTGCAAATGCACCCTCACCCTTAAGTCTAGCGAGACTTTCGTATCCTACAAATTCACTAGCGATCAACTTCTCACCTAGTAGACTTCCTACGAGAGTCACATCTTCTGCTGCCACACCTATGAGCCACATGACTGGCGCAAACGTATATCCCAATATAAATTCAAAACTCAATACCGTATAATGACCATGAGTAAAAGAGGCTATTACTTCATTAAGCCCTACTAGTGCACCTATTTTACCCAAACCAAAATTAATCATGGCCAAAAAAGCAAAAAACACCAAAAGCATCGCTCCTATATTCAAGGCCAGTTTGAGTCCTTCGGTCGTGCCATTAGACAAGGCATCGAGCAAATTGCTCCCTACATTCAAGTCTGTGACTTCTACTTTTTGCTCTATATCTTCTGTTTGTGGAATCAATACTTTGGAAATCACTACCGCGCCTGGCGCAGCCATGATAGACGCAGCCAACAGATGTTTTGCAAAAATCAATCGCTGCACAGGATCGTCGCCTCCTAAAAAACCAATATAAGCTGCCAAAACTCCACCAGCTACAGTTGCCATTCCACCTGTCATCACAAGCAACATTTCAGACTTATTCATTTTGTCGAGATAGGCTTTGATCATCAAAGGCGCTTCCGTCTGCCCCAAAAATATATTGCCTGCTACGCTCAAACTCTCCGCCCCACTCAGCTTCATCGCTTTGGTCATCAGCCAAGCCAAGGCGTAAACGACCTTCTGAATAATCCCTAAATAAAATAGTACACTGGTGATGGCCGAAAAGAAAATAACGGTAGGCAAAATCTGAAGCGCAAATATGAATCCATAGGTATCGATGTCCATAAAGCCTCGGAAAAGAAATTCACTCCCTACTTTTGTAAAATCAAGGATTTTGGTAAAAATACGGCCTACCACTTCGAAAAGTGCTCGTACAAATGGTACATGCAGGATAGACAAAGCAAGTGTCAGCTGAATAAAAAGACCTATACCTACCACTTTCCATGAGATGGCTTTTCGATCTGAACTGAACACCCAAGCTATAAAAACAAGCACCGCCATGCCCAGCAGTCCACGGGCAACTGTCCAGACGCTAGCAGATGAACCTTGATCTCCGTCGGATGAGAGCAAATTAGACTTTGCGGCTTTTGAAGTAGTCTCTGCAGAACTTAACGCTGCGTCCGAAGCAGCACTTATCTCCACTGAATCTACGACTATTGAGACAGGTTCTGGAGTCGTTTCCGATTGCGCTTGTACACTTCCAAACAAGCAAAATAACAAACAAAGTAATCTAAGGGTTCTCTTCATCTTGGGCACAAAAAAATTCCAGCCGAGCATGACTGGAATTGCAATATAATAATTTATAAGGCTTATTTAATATTAATTCTAATGAAGCACAATACACCCTTTGCCTGACAAATGATATTCGTTTTCAGCTACTTTCGACAACTGCATATCAAATGTCCTACTCAAGATTTCCAATACTGCTTCAACTGGTTGCTGATCAAATTTTGCAGACATCAAACAATTGTAAATATTTTCATCAGACACTGTGATTTTCACCTGATACACATCACTGATTGTGGTGATTACCGATTTTAAATTCACCTTTCTAAACTCCATCAATTTGGTTTTCCATGCTAAATAATTAAGGTCCTCTAGGTTTGACTTTTCGAATACAGGAGCCTCTGCTCTCAATCTTCCTACTTCACCTGCGACCAACTCTACAGCATTCCGTTCCCCTCTTTCTCGCTTGCTCACAGCCACCCTTCCGGTCTTTACTACCACTTCAGTACTGGCATTAACACCTGCAGTATTCACTAAAAACGAAGTACCCAACACTTCGATCTTAGACTGATCTGTCTCTACAATAAATGGCCTTGATTCATCTCTCTTAATATCAAAAAAAGCCTTACCCGAAAGGGTCACCTGTCTAGTCTTATCATCAAAAGCAGACGCGTAAGTCAAAGTAGCATGACTACTCAATGTTACGACCGAACCGTCTGGCAATGCTATAATTTCCAGGTTTTCTTTGGCTACAACCGTTTCCTGATCAGGCTGCCCTCCTACCAAAGCGATAGCCCCAAAGGCTACTCCAATAGCAAACACTGCAATAGCTGCATATTTTAAATAGACCAAAAACGACTTGTGCTGAGCCCTATTTACAGTTTCCTCTTTGGCGTCGATTTTACTCATTACAGCACGCAGTGCTGATCCTGTATTTTCTTTTGGGACTTGTGCCAACTTCCAAGCTCGATGACACTCCAAAAACTCCGAAGCATTCTCATCACTTTCTCTCCTCCACGTTTCAATTTTTCGCACCTCTTCTGGTGAAAGGTTGCCAGAAAAATATTTCACTAACTGCTCTTCCATATTTACGGTTTATATCGCCTAGTTAACAAGTCATAAAAAAACAACCCTTATCGCAAGCATCAACAAATTTATACATCAAGGTTCATATTCAAAAGGCATGTATTCTGCCACACGCTCCCACGACCAGTATCCATATGTTGTAACGGCCAATGGCTCGTTAAAAAAGCCTTTCGAGTTGATAGTGACCACTGGTAAGTTTAATTTAATAAATGACATTTGGCCGACATTTCGCCCTGTGGCAGCCACCGTGTTATTGAATGTAGCCACATTCGTATTGGCCAGCTGTAGCTGATCAAACACATACGCTGCACTCTCATATTCTTTGGTATAGATCACCAAAAGGTATTTGCTAAACTTCAAGGTATTGTCAAAAGCAAACTGATCTCTTCCGGCATGAAGCTTAGCTGGCAATTCGAAATAAGAGTTATTGATCGTGCTGGGCAGCTCGTCTACTTCGTCGATTACAAAGCCCTCTTTTTTCAACTTATCATTGGTCAATGAACGCAAGAAATGCGTCATCGAACCTTGATAACTCTTCTCTCTGTTTTTGATGATGCGCTTTCGTTCGACATTGCTACTGACGGGGAGCTCTTCGAAGTTAGAAATACCCAAAAGCCGTGTCACAGTCGGTGTATGTTCAAAAAACTCCAAGATATAATTGATCCGGTAGCCCAGAGCTAAATTTTCTATAATTAGTGGCAACTCGGCCGTGGCTTTAAGCACCCCCGATTCTCGATCATAATCGATGTCTAATACTTCCGCATTGAGAATCGAACACTTGTCTGCATTCTGGGTATTTCCAAAAAACTCTTTTTCAAACACTTTCAGTCCTCTATCCCAGTTTTTCTGTGCTTCGCTATCAGCGATAATCTCTACATTCTCCAACTGGGTCGTCTTTGCTTCCAGTTTGACTGGAATATGAACATACTGCTGGTCTCCTTGTACCGTTACTGTGGCGTGTGCCAAATTGTAAACGATATGTGAAAAAACAATTTCGTATGGACCTGGCGTCAGCCCTTTAAGTTCAAAATTACCATTGATGTCCGTAGCGCTACCCTTGAGCGTACCTGCCACATAGACATTGATACCAGGTATGGGCGCATTGCTCTCTGCGTCTCGTACATTGCCTCGTATGTTTACTTTCTCGAAAAAATATTGCGTAATGGCTGGCTGAGCACTTTTAAACAGGATGATTTGCCCATTAATAATGGTATATTCTACCCCTGTACCGAGCAACAATTGATGTAGAACTTGCTCCAAATTAGAATCATCATAGGCAATTGTAAACCGCTGACGCTCATCGATAATGTCAGAACTGTATGAAAAAAAGACGTTGGTTTTGTAGCTAATGTAGTTGAGTGCACTATCGATAGTGACTTCTCGAAGATCGATCTGAAGTTTTTTGGCTAGTACCTTCTTTTGTGCCAATGCTGGCTGCGACCACATACAAATACCAACCACCAATAGCAGTACACAGCTGTACATATTTGCCACGCGTTTGATCATTATTTATGGGTCCTATCGTCTGAATTCCTTCAGGCTTTCGCGAAGTACACGCAAGGCCTTGCCCATCTGCACCTCTATGGTTTTGATGGATAACCCCATGTGGTCGGCGATCTCCTGATACTTTAATCCCTCAAATCTACTTAGTTTAAATATTTTTCCGCACTGAGGAGGCAAATCATCGATGGCTTTGTAGATTTCGGCTTGCAGGTTTTTCTCCCCCTCTTTTTCATACTCGTCATCTTCGACATGTGCCATTTGCTCGATGACAAATTGCCTATAGGAGTCTCGTACTTTAAGGTGTTTGAGGTAATTGAGGCAAGTATTATGAACGGATCTATAGAGATAGGATTTGAGCGAGGAATCTTGTGCAATAGTGTCACATTTTTCCCAAAATTTCACAAACACATCTTGGACGATTTCTTCGGCTTCTTCGTATTCATCTACAAATCTATAAGCGTAATTACAAAGCGCTTTGTAGTATTCGTTGAAAACAATTTCAAAGGCCGATTTGTCCTTATTAATAATCCTCTGGACGAGTAAGTTGACCTGATTATCTAACATTCTGATTTTTTCCCAAACCCGATAAGTCCGTATGTATGTTGTATTTTCAAACATAATACATTCTATACTGATATAAAATTATCAAGATTGGTAATGGTTTTTTTTTGATCTTTGACGCAATTAACAATAGTCTTTACTACTGCCTCATGATGAAAATAGTTTTTCAAGGGTCTGAATACCAACTGGACACGCTCGATGATCTTCGACAACGCTATCCTGAAGCATCCAAATTGCTTGATTTTATTCAAGATTGGCAGCAGGGCAAACCTTCCTATGAGTTCCAAACATCTGGATCTACCAGTTCCCCTAAAGTCATTGATGTAAATCGCGAACAAATAGTTGCAAGTGCGCGTGCTACCGGACAATTTTTAGAATTAAAAAAATCTGATCAGGTCTTATGCTGTCTAGATCCTCAGTTTGTCGCCTCACTCATGATGGCAGCTCGATGCCTCATTTGGAATATGGATTTGGCTTTAGAAAAGCCAAGCGCCAACCCCATGACCGCTATAAAAAATCAAATTGATTTTGCTTCATTTGTCCCTTTTCAGGTCTATCAAATGATTGCTGATAACAACCTGCACCAGTTAGAAAACATTCGGAACGTTCTGATTGGAGGTGCTCCATTGACTCCAGCCGCCTTTGGTACACTTGCCCAGCTCAACACCAACATATATGCTACCTACGGCATGACTGAAACAGTGAGCCACATTGCACTAATGCCTGTCAAAGGGAAATACTCACAGGCTTATTATCACCTTTTACCAAACATAGTGATCGGACAAGACGACGAGCAATGCCTGAAAGTCTCTGGCGCGGTCACTAATCATAATACACTCCAAACTAATGATATTGTTGAAATAACTGGTCGTACTTTTAGGTGGCTTGGACGAAGAGATCATGTGATCAACTCTGGGGGAATTAAAATCCATCCAGAACAGCTTGAAAGAAAAATTGCCAACCTACTCTCAAGTGATTTTTTTATTAGTTGGCAAGCCAATGAAAAATTAGGAAATGAATGTATTCTAATTACTAAAGGGGCACCCATGGCTATTGAGAAATTGGAAGAAATACAAAAGGTCGTCACTGAAGCTTTCTCTAAGCATCACGCACCCAAACGAGCAGTGAATGTTGACACTTTCGAACATACTGCTTCTGGAAAAATAAAAAGAGAAGAAACTCGGATAAAAGCGTTGAAACTAGGCCAACTTGGATAGCATCGCGCGCAACCCATCTAGGGTTAGGTTGACATCCATCTCATCGAAAAGATCGTGCAACGGCTCAAAAATAAAAGACAACCCTCCCGTAGCGATCACTTTGGGTTGTCCTCCCATTTCTGCTTTGACTTGAGCTACCATATGCCGTACTAGCCCTACATAGCCTTGCATTATCCCTGCCTGCATAGCTTCTACGGTATTATTACCCAAAGCCTTGGCTGGAATTTTCAAAGGAATTTCGGGAAGTTTAGCGGTATTTGACGACAATGATTTCATCGCTGTTTGCACTCCTGGTGCAATGGCTACACCTACTATTTCTCCCTGATTATTAACACTGGTAAAAGTAAGAGCCGTGCCAAAATCTACCACAATGGCACTTTGTTGACACATCGTAAAAACTCCTACGGCATTCGCTGCCAGATCAGCACCAAGCTCGTATGGGTTGATACGTCCAAGCGACAACTTTTGGAGTAACTCACCGTCTACCAAGACCATTTGCCCTTCCTTGAACTGATCAAATACTTCTAGTATAACTGGCGTAAGGTCTGGCACCACACTACCAAGAATCACTTTTTCTATCTCAAACAATTCTATACCTTCCTCCAATAGAAATACCCGCAACCGCTTCTCATATTCAGAAGCATCCATCTCCAAGTTGCTAGGCATCCGAAGGATATGCCTCCACTCCTCCTTTTCATAAAATCCGATAACCACATCGGTATTGCCTATATCTATCGCTATGATCATGCTTTAGTTTTTACCACCACTTTGCCTGTAGACTTTCCACTCTGAAAGAGCTTGATGGCGTCGTGTATTTGATCAAAATCAAACACTTGACCAACCATAGGTTTACCCAAATCAAGCTGACTCATTTCTTGAAGGATGTCATCCATCACATCCACTTTTTCATACAGCCAGATCAGATTGAACCCCATCACCGAGCGATTTTCTTGGATCATCTGTTGTGGATCTATTTTAGGTCTGGTTAGAAACTTCCAAAGCAGCTTGATATAATTAGGCTTAGTGCCTGGAGAAGCAAACTGAGACGCGCCAACTACAACCATTCTCCCCTGAGGAGCGAGTAAATTATAACCAGCCTTGAAAATCTCACCTCCAATGGTCTCTACAATCAAATTCAGCTCTCGGCCATCGAGTACCTTTTCTAAATCTTGTCCAAAATTCTTACTTCTCACAATTTTGCCGTCGAAGCCTTCTGCTTCTAGCACATTCATTTTTTTGTTGCTCCCGATCGTTCCTATAGTGAAAGCATCATAGCACTTGGCAATGCGATTGGCCATGATCCCTACACCGCCAGCACCACTATGAATGAGTACGTTATGTTGTTTTTGTAATCCGCCTAAAAATACCAAAGCGTAATACGCCGTCATACCTTGCACAAGGTAGGAGGCACCTTCTTCAAACGACCAATCGTCAGCCAGTGGCACGATATGACGATCATCGATATTGAGGTGGCTAGCATAGCCGCCAAATCGGGTAACTCCCATGATTCGGTCCCCAACTTTAAAATTGGCAATGTCTTTACCTATTTTGGAAATAACACCTGAAAACTCCAATCCAGGCACAAAACTCCCCTTGGGAGTAGCACTATATAGGCCATGAATAGCAAAGACATCTGCAAAGTTGAGCCCGATGGCATGTACCTCCACTTGCACCTCATGTCCTTGTGGATCATCCAAGGGTTCAGTTACTAATTTCAGATTCGAAGTAGAACCCACTTTATCAATTCGGTACGCCTGTCTTTGCATTTCCATAAGTCTTAATTTGAAGCATCAAAGATTGGAAAATTATATGAAGCTAAAATATTTGAATGACATTAATTTCTAAAAAGTAGAAATTCAAACTTGATACCAGTCCACGCTTTAATTGCCCGAAGCCACCTGTAGCAAGACACCACACAGGTATGCAGCATACGTACCCAGCGTATACCCCAAAACAGCCAAAAGTACGCCCACAGGCGCTAGCGACGGATGAAATGCCGCTGCCACTACGGGCGCAGAAGCGGCTCCACCTACATTGGCCTGACTGCCTACCGCCACAAAAAAGAACGGGGCCTTAATCAACTTGGCTACTACCAAGAGTAGCACCACATGAACCATCATCCAAATAATACCCACTAAGAACAAGCCTGGTGATTCGAAAATAGCCATCACATCCATATGCATCCCAATAGTAGCAATAATGATATAGATAAAAGCACTCCCTACACGCGTAGATCCTACACCTTCCAGGTCTTTGTATTTGGTAAATGAAAGGCTCAAGCCAATGGCTGTAGCAATCACCACAATCCAGAAAAACCCACTGGTCAGGCTATACTTTTCTAACCCGGGATAGTTGGTAGCTAAAAACGGGGCTATAATATCACTGAGCAAATGAGCAAAACCCGTAGCGCCTGCACCAATGGCTAAAATCATCATTAGATCAGAAAGTGTGGGCATTTTAGCGATACTGGCACTATAGGTTTCTATACGATTTTTGACTTCATCGATCGCAGACGAATCCGCTTTAAAAATAGCATCTACCTTCTTGGACTGCCCTGCGCCAATGAGCAAAATAGCCATCCATACATTGGCCACCAAGATGTCTACGGTAACCATCTTAGAGAAAATCACATCCCCTACTTCGAAGACCTCTTTCATGGCAGCCTGATTAGCACTACCACCGATCCAACTGCCCGCTACCGTAGTCATGCCTCGCCAGACCTCATCACTAGTGGCTCCGATCACATCTGGTGCGACCCAACCGATAACTAATAGCGCAATAGGGCCACCAATCACAATCCCTACCGTACCAGTCAAAAACATAATGATAGCCTTAGACCCCAGTTTTCTTATTTCCTTAAAATCAGTACTAAGTGTAAGCAATACCAATGCTGCTGGTAGCATATATCTAGAAGCGACAAAGTACAATTTAGAGCTATTGCCATCGATAATACCCAGCGAATTGAACACCGAAGGGAGAAAATAACACACCAATACCGATGGAAAAATGGCGTAAAATTTCTTCCAAAAAGGATGGGTTGAGGCATTGGTTTTGAATACCAATCCAAGCAATACCATTAAGAGTCCAAAGACTACCGCATCATTAGTAATTAGCGCTGTAGATTCATTCATTTTTGATTATTTATGTTGTTAATAATTGTTGCAAACTCACTAAGGATCATCGCCGTAGCTCCCCATACGATCTTGTCCTTTATGTCAAAGTAGGGCACGTCCACTTTGACCCCACTATAAAAAGTCATTTGCTTTTGTTTTCGTTTGGATGGATCGTTCAGTACCTCTAGGTCTGTAACGACCAATTCCTCCACTTCCTTTTCTTCTAATATAAATTGAGGTGTTTGGGAGATGACTCCTACCACAGGAAGAATATTGAAATTGCTCGGCGGCACGTACAGTTCAGAAAGCTGACCTAGCACTTTTACGTCTTCCATAGACACACCAATCTCCTCCTGCATTTCGCGAAGTGCCGTATGAATAAGGTCTCGATCAGACTCCTCGTACTTGCCTCCAGGCAGAGCTACTTGCCCGCTATGCACACCTGGGTATTGGGGGCGTAGAATCAGCGGAAACTGGATTCTTCCGTCGATAGGATAGAGCAGAATCATCACCGCACTCTGTCGGGCTTTTTTGGCACTTTCTCTATCAAATCGCTGAGAAATGTCTGGCAATGGCGCCATCTCTTTTTGAGCCTCCACACCAGCTGGATCTGCCCGAAGGGCTAATTGAAGCGCTTGAGTGAAATTTTTCCAGTAGTTATTATCAGTCAATTTTCAGGTATTTATCCAATTCAAAAAACAAATGAGGACTGACAAACATATCAAGATAATTATTAACTTAGTTCCACATCATTAAAAACCTTATGAGTGATCTACCCTCCTACGTCAGCGGCGTATTCTTAGCCACTGTAGCTGCTACTTTTGGGTTCCTCTATTACGGAATCAAACTAGCCCAAAGAAAAAAAAGTAACACCCACGCCATTGCGGTATCTACTTTTATGATGGTCTGGTTGTTTCTTATTGCTGCGCTTTCGCTCAATGATTTTTTCTTAGCTTTTGAAGCGATGCCCCCTAGGTTTGTGTTTGTTTTACTTCCACCAATGATTAGCATTTTTCTGATTCTTGCGATCAAGCGGTCACGAGATTTTGTACGTCGTATGCCTATTACCACACTTACTTACCTGCACATTGTACGAGTACCCGTGGAGATTGTGCTCTGGTGGCTCGCCATCCACCAGTGGGTTCCCAAATTACTCACTTTCGAAGGCATCAATTACGACATCCTTTCGGGTGTATCTGCGCCATTTGCAGCCATATTTATGGTAAGCCTCCGTAGCAAAAGTCGTATAGGTGCCATCCTGTGGAACTGCATTACCTTGGCACTACTCGTCAATATCGTAGGGCATGCTCTACTAGCAGCTCCCTCACCCTTTCAGCAATTTGCTTTTGATCAGCCCAATGTGGCTGTGTTTCACTTCCCATTTATTTGGCTACCTGGTTTTATCGTACCTGCAGTATTGTTTGCCCATTTGGTCAGTTTGATGAAGTTATTTGATACAGAAACCGAATTGGTTTAAATCAACCCAACACTTCTTTTATATTTTCTGCATCAAAAATCAACTCATATAGCGGCAGAGACTGAATTTTCTGCTTATTTTGATGTCTCATTATGGCATTAAACAAGGAATACGTTAAACTCATCTTTGGAATTAAGCTGCGGCAATTGCGGCAAAATCATGAATTATCCCTTCAGCAACTTTCGAAGCTCTCGGGTATTTCTATTTCTTATCTTAATGAAATAGAAAAAGGGAAAAAATACCCCAAATCCGAAAAATTAATTGCTCTGGCGGATGCGCTCAAAGTAAAACCCACCGAACTCAAATCTGAGATACTCAACAAGCAACTAGCACCTGTGTCGCAATTGCTGCATTCTGGCATATTGTCCGAGCTCCCACTAGAATTATTTGGATTAGAATTATCAAAATTGCTGGATCTCCTAACTAATGCACCTTCGAAACTCAACGCCTTCATAGGTACACTGCTAGAGGTGAGTAGAAACTACGACGTGCGTGTAGAAACTTTCTACTTTTCAGTGCTTCGCTCTTATCAAGAAATTCATGAAAATTTCTTTCCTAGTATAGAAGAGGCTGCAGAGCGATTTTCCAACGAAATACGCCTACTCGCTGGCAAGTACATCCCTGAATCTGAGTTTGAAAACTATCTAACCGAGCAGTATAACTACAAACTGGTAAACAATGACTTTACTGAGCATGCTTCATTGCAAGATCTGAGAAGTGTGATGGTACAGGAAACTCGCAGGAAAAAATTAGTCCTGCATAGTGAACTCAGTCCACGCCAGCGTGCTTTTTATCTAGCTAAAGAAGTGGGGTACAATTACCTCAAATTCAAACAAAGGAATACGGCGACCCCTTGGGTAAAAATCGACAACTTCGATCAGGTGCTCAACGATTTTAAAGCCTCATATTTTGCTTCTGCCGTATTGATCAATCAGAAAAATTTCCTGAAAGATTTACAAGATTTTTTCTCCAATGATCAATGGAATCAAAACATCTTGATCGATACCATGCGCCACTACAATACCACTCCGGAGATGATCCTACAGCGCATGACCAATTTGCTCCCAGAACATTTCGGGTTTCACGAACTGTTCTTTTTCAAATTCAACCACCAAGTAGGGACGGATCATTATCACTTGAGTAAGGAGATGCACCTCTCTAGAATGAACCAACCACGAGGCACTACTCTACAGGAACATTTTTGCCGAAGATGGAAATTTATCACTATGCTAAATGAATTGGAGGAAATTCATAAAACCAAGCCTGGGGAAATCATAGGTGGTGCTCAAATCGCCCGATATATCGATACTAACGAGGAGTTTTTACTATTGTCTCTAGCGAAGCCCTTTTCTCCAACCAAGGGAGTAAACAACAGTCTAGCACTAGGTATCAAACTAAATGACAAAGTAAGAAATACCATTAAGTTTCTCAGCGACACCGCTATCAAAACCCAACTGGTTAATGACACTTGCGAACGATGCATGGCACAAAATTGCAAAGTGCGTGCTTCCCCTCCATATATCTATGAGCGACTAAAAAAGGAAGAAGAACGGAAAAAGATACTAAAAACCTTCAACCCCAAATAACTTAAGTTCTAGACAACTTGCCCTTCTTCTCAGGCACAGAATCTGGGGCATCTAGCACCCCAAACAAACCTACCTCAGTCGGCTGTAGTTTAAACTTCCCTACTTCTTCGTTGAGGACACTGGCTACCGAAGAGAGCTGGCCAGATTTAGATCTGAAAACTTCCATCCCCGACCGAAGTTCTGTAGCCGAAGCCGCCATTTCTTCGGTACCTGCAGCACTTTGTTCGGCAATGACTACAATGCTTTCTGTGATTTTGGCGATCTCTTTGATTTCGTACTTGCGATTACTAGTAGCTGTCAATATTTCCTCCGACAACTTCAAGGTATCGTGCGAGGACTCTGCCATTTGTTCGAATACCGCTCTGACTTTGAATGACGTACTTTCACCCGCTGACACGCTCACATTCATTTCATCTATGGCATGAGAAGCAGCTAAGGTGCCATTTTGAACATCTTTGATTAGTTTTTCTATCTCGCGCACAGACGACCGGGATCGGTCAGCCAGCTTTCTAATTTCTTCCGCCACTACGGCAAATCCCCGTCCTGCATCTCCAGCCTGAGCGGCCTCTATACTAGCGTTGAGTGCGAGCAAGTTGGTTTGTGTCGCTATCTCGTTGATCAAGCCTAGTACGCTGGAAATCTCTTGCGACCTCTCCTTCAGTACTTTTACCGTTTCGGAAGTTCTACTCGTGAGTTGGATAATCGTGGTCATATTTTCTTCAACATGCTTAACCATTTCCACGCCCTTATTGCTATTATCCACTCCGTGTCGTGCCGACAGATGAATGCGCTCAGATCGATGTCCCATATCGTCTATCGAATTCAGAATACTGTTTACCAAAGAAGAGGATTCATCCACTTTCACTACTTGGTTTTGTGCCCCTTGGCTCATTTGACTAGTAGCCGTCGCAATTTCGTTCATACTCAGGTTCATTTCTCCTGAGCTTTTATTCATCTCCGAAGTAGAATCGTCCATAATCTCGGCATTGAGTGATATTTTTGCCAAAAAGTTATTCAGATTATCCAAAGCTTGGTTCATGTTTTCTGCCAGCACCTTGATTTCACCCCTTGCTTCTTGCTCATACCGTAGCGTAAGATCTCCTTGAGACATCGCATTCACTATGCGGTCAACGGCTCGGAGTGGCGTAGAAAAAGTCTCTAAAAGTTGATTGATCGATTCGCTGAGTGCTCGCCAAAACCCTTCCTTATTAGTCAGATTAATGCGTCCGTTTAGCTCTCCTCGCTCACTGGCCGAAGCCACCACAGCATTGATTTGACTAACTACAGCTGATAGATTGTGGCTCATGTGCATGAGACTTTTTCCTAAAATATCTGTATCACCTAAAAGCTCCAGTTGTGCATCGAAGCGGCCTTCTCCTATCGCTTTAGCAAACTCAGTTTTGGATTTCAATCCTGCAGTCAGCACATTCAATGCCTCATGTGCCTGTCCAAGCTCATCTCTAGTATTCACTTTTTGTTTTTTAGGAAATTCGCCTTTGGCTAGGGTAAGGGTGTTCGTTTTTATCAAATTGATGTTACGGGTGATTTTATTGATGTGATAAGTAAGTACAACAGTGCCAGTGGCTACTATCAATACAAACAACACGACGAGTGCCCATGAGCTTTTGGTGATTTCTGCAGCTATCTGTTTGTTGTTGGATGCCACTATCTCGTCTACATAAGGAGAAAACTGATGGATAGCCTCTCGTAATTTGCCATGCAGACCATCATTTGCATCCAATCCGATAACCTTTTGAATGGCCACCACCCTCCTAAAGCCCGCTTCATAAGCTTCCAAATTGCGTAGAATTTCTTGTTTTTTTTGAGCATTGCCACCAAGAGTCAAAAGATGGTCTCTAAATTCCGACACTCCCGCTTCAAACTTGTCGAGGTATTTCATATCCTTTCTCAAGAAAAAATCCTTCTCGTGCCTACGCAACATGAGCATATAGTACTTGTCGTACTCAAAATCAGAGTCCTCTACATCATGTATCGCTTGACGCAATTGGCCTTCCAGTCCATGGTCTTTAAAACCTTTCTCACGAATCATATTGGCTAATGAATTGAACGCAAAGACGTAATTGTGCAATAGCAATTGCATACTGTCTATTCTCACTTCTGCTATTCTATGGTTGGCTTTTAGACTATCGGTACGCTGCTGTAGAGCATCTACTATTTCATTAAGCGCTGATAAATACTTGCTTTTGCCTTGGGTGATAAAAGCTATGTTTTTATAATCTCTAGCAAGAAAGTCTTTCTCATGCTTTCTAATTTCTAATACCTCTAACTGGATGGTTTGAAGTAATCCCTTAGCCTCATGCAGCGATTTGATATTTTGAAATGTAACATAAGTCCATATACCAAAAATCAACGTCAACGCATAGGGTATTAGGAATTTACCAGAGAGTCCTCTAAATAGATCCATAGCTTTTTCTCATACAGAATGTTAATACCTCTAAATTAGACCTTGGATACTATCAACATGTTATTCCAATGTTATGTTTTCTTTGTATCGAAACGAGCGGATATAACTACTTCTAAATTCTCGTATCAAGTCCTCTACTATTGACAAGAAGAGGGCATAAAATCGCAACCCTCTCTTTCTGCAATTTGTGCCTCACATACAAAATACTGTAGATCAGACACATACTTCCGCAGATCATCCCACATCCGTAGGAATACTGATTATTATACATTAACATACACGGTAAAATTCACCAAATCACAAACAAAAAAATCAATCCTTTTATCCCTATGAAAAATACCAAAACATTTTTGTTAGCTGTATTAGGTCTCAGCCTTGCAGTACCACTAGCAGCTCAAGATATGAAGTTATCGAAAGGTACACTAACCACTCCGCTACCCTATTTTGATGACTACGAACAAGGGTATGTTGTCCTGAGAGACGGCAACAAAATCGAAGGTACTGTCTCTATCAAACAGTATGAGAAACAAAACAAAATGGACGTGACAGATGCTTCGGGCACTAAGTATAAGTTCAATGTCCGATCACTAAAGGAATGGGGGCTTAGCATCAATATTCCAGAAAACAAATCTCCATTGTCTTACTACGATTGGAAAAACGACAAACGAAAACAAAATTCAGAGCCTGAAAGAGGTTTTGTTCAATTAAACAGTGGAGAGACGCTAGAAGGCAAAATTCTAATAGAAGGAGAATCGTCTGACAGTCCATTGGCAGGCAATAATTTTTTCGCCATCGAAAGCTTGACCTTTGTAGACGAATCTGGCATTGAAAAAGAATACCTACGCAAAGACATCAAAGCCTTTGGTAGAATTTTGCCTTGGGACCTTGCTCCTAAACACCTCATTATGTCTGGCAGTGCCGAAATAATGGGTAAAACCAAAACAAAGAAAACTCCTGGATTTGTCATCACCAACGAAGGCGAAAGAATCGAAGGCGACATCCAACTGGTCGTAAAAAATTCTATGAAAGTAGACTCTAAAATCAAAAGCGACTTGATAGATGAAATATACATAGATGTAGATGGATCTACTCAAAAGCTAGGCCTAGACGACATCTATGCCTATGGGCTCACCGATCTCACCATCAATAAGATCACCAACAATCAAGACATCAAATACACAATCGAGGAGATGAATTTTCATCCGGGCACATTGAAAACCAAAGATGGAAACACAAAAAAAGGATACCTAGCGTACTTCCCTACCCCAGGCAACTACTATGGCGTTTACTTTGCAGAAAACTTAAATGCGCAAGTAGACATAGTACCATTCAGTGAAATCGCTGATGCCACACAGGAAATCAGCTTGATAGAAGCATTTTCAGGATATGGCATGGATATGCCTACATCAAAAAACACCAACACAAACGGATACATCGTAGACCTCTCTGGACGCAAATACAACGGCACCATAAGCCTAGTCAACGACAATGACTGGTGGGCTAAATCTATCAACTTCGTGGATGAAGACAATAACAAAATCAGCTACGGAGGCAACGAAGCTCAGCCTATCACATATTTTGTATTAGATGGCACCATGTACGTACAAAACAAAGACGTATTTGTAAAAACAGAAGGAACGCAATCTCCTTTGACCTTGCTAAACAACCCCTATGTAGACAATTCCAACAAACTGGGCAATATGGCCATGGGTATGGTAGCCGATCAAGTAGCCAGCAATATAGGAGACGCTGTAGCTTCTCAGACGGTAGCTTTCCAAATGTCAACTGGTATTGACTTGAGTAAACTTGATGACAACGGCAACAACGGTCTGAGCACGGCCTACAATATAGGTAATGCAGCTACCAGTGGATTAAGCTTCCTAGCCAATCAGGCCATCAACGGGACAGGAAAGGAGCCCAAACTCGCTAAAAAAGGGAAAGACTACAATGTGTTCAACTCCGTCACTGGTGAACTCTCACATGCAGACGGTACCAACTGGGAATATCTTTTAGAAGGCTGTTTGGTCTATCTAAAAGCAGGAAAAAACGAACAAAAAGAGATCAAAGATTATGATGATGTAAAAATGCAATCGTACCTCAATACGTGCTACAAGTAATTCAAAATAATTTAAGTACTTTGAGAGGACTGCCAGACAACTGACAGTCCTTTTTTTAAATACCAGCCATGAGATCTATTCTATTCATTCTATGCTACGTCGCCTCTTTGCAATGCGTGCATGCACAAACCATGACCTACAACAAAGGTGAGGCTACGCAACAGAAATATGCCATCACGTTCGCAGATCAAACACAGATCCTATACGATGGAATGGATATCAAAAAAATCCACCAAGATTTCTTCTTGTCTGGCGATCGGGCATATTATACTGGCCATTATCTAAATGCCAGTGGTAGATATATGTTTGAATTGAAAAGGTATTTAGACGAGTCAGACATGAAATTTTCTGATACCTTCAAAATGTCGCCATATGGAATGGCCAACTTGGTACTTGCAGATCAGCTCGACAATGATGACCTCAGGCGTTTTACAGCACTTGTCAATGCCTCTGCCCTACTCTACCAAACCAGAGGCAAGTTTGTAAAAGCCGAAGAACTCATGATGCTAGGCCTACAACTACGTGGCGATAGACTGGGACGTACCAGCCCAGAATTTATCAACAGTCTGCACAACCTAGCGGTTTTAAAGAAAAATCTCGGTGACTACGCTGAGTCCGAACGCATATTTGACTATCTCCTACCCACCATAAAAACGCTCTATACCGAACAATCTCAACGATATGTGGTAGCGCTGAACAATCAGTCTATGCTCTTCGCAGAGCTGGGTCGTACCCAGAAAGCTATCGAAGGATTAGACCTAGCCATTTCTAAATCTGAAGGCTCTCTCTATGAGAATTTTATAGATGCAGAGCGAATCAAAACCAACCGTGCTATACTCGCTCAAGAACAAGGAGATTTCAAACTTGCAGATCAAATGTACCTCGAAGCCATGTCTGGCATGCAGCAAAAAGGGTTTGAAAATCATCCCGATTACAACAACCTACTCATCTACTATGGTGCCTTGCGAGTCAATAGAAATGATTCGAATGTCCTTCCTTTTTTAACAGAAACTATTGATGGCATTCAAAAAAAATACGGAAGCAAACATCCGTTATTGGCCAAAGCAATTTTGAACCAGGCCAACTACTACCTAAACCAAGAAAACTTTGCTGCTGCCAAAGCAGCCTACACAGAAGCTTTAACTATTCTCCAAGCCGCTTTCGGAGACCACCACAGAGAAGTACTCGATACACTCAACAAAATTGGCCTTTGCGACTGGCAGTTGGGACTCACCGCATCGGCAAAAGCCAATATGAATCAATCCATCCAAGGCTACCTCCAGCAGTTAGATCAATTGTTTGTCACGATGAGTGAATCCGAAAAAACACAATTTTGGCAGTCGCTCAAACCCAACATAGACAACTATATGGCTTTTGCCATAGACATTGCCAACGAATACCCCGCAGTGTTGGTTTCTGCCTACGAACTGCAAATTCACACCAAAGGTATATTGATCAATTCGACTACGAGGACTCGTCAGCACATCCTCGCTAGCGGCAATACGGAACTGATAGACCTTTTCAAAGCATACAAGCAAACCAAAGACCTACTCGCCATCTATTATTCCTCGACCAAGGAAGACATTGCAGAAGACGACATAGACCTCACCGCACTTGAAGCAAAAGCCAACGAACTAGAAAAATCGCTCACGAAAATGTCAAATGAATTTGGTCAGACGCGTATAGCACCTACTACTTTCGCTGCAGCTAAGGCCATGCTAAAGCCTGATGAAGCTGCCATAGAAATCGTTCGTATCCCGATCAAATATGGAGCAAACAAGGGGCAGGTTCATTATACTGCTTTGGTCATTCATCCTCAACTGGATCAACCCAAATTGGCAAGTTTGAATAATGGGCTTGAACTAGAAACTAAATACCTGAAATCCTACAAAAACCTCATCCGGCTAAAAGTAGAAGACGACCAATCCTACCTTAATTACTGGGCACCCATCGAGGAACTATTGACTGGCATGTCTAAAGTATATGTGTCTGTTGACGGCATTTATAATAGCATCAATATCAACAGCTTGCTTGACGAAAATGGGATGTACCTAATAGACAAAAGAGAATATGCCATGGTACCCAATACAAAACATATCGAAGAAATCAGAAATGAAAATCTTGTGATAGACCCCAACAAAATGGCCGTATTAATCGGCTATCCAGACTATGGCAATGACGAGATATTTGCACCACTGCCTGGTACCCAAGAAGAACTAAACGCCATCAACCAAACCCTCAATCAAGAAGGTGTGAAAACCCGATTGTATATGCAAGATGAAGCAACAAAATATAATATTACCCAAATCAACAACCCAGAGATATTACATATTGCTACACACGGTTTTTTCTTACCAGACATCTCTGAAGAAAAAGGAATGGTAATGGGCGTACAAGTATCCAAAGCACAAAACAATCCATTGCTACGGTCGGGGCTACTCTTTACTGGGGCAGCAAACATATACAACGAAGAACTAAGTCTAAACAACAAAGACAATGGTATCCTGAATGCCTACGAAGTGATGAACATGGATCTAAACCAGACAGAATTGGTGATCATGTCTGCGTGTGAAACTGGCACAGGAGAAATCATCAATGGAGAAGGAGTCTATGGACTGTCTCGTTCGTTTCAGGTAGCCGGATCCAACAAAATTATCATGAGTCTATGGAAAGTAAACGACGAAGCCACCCAAAAACTGATGACTTCATTCTATAGTTACTGGATGTCTTTAGGCAACTCGCAAGCAGCCTTTAGAAAAGCGCAACAAAAAGTAAAGGAAGAATTCTCTGACCCTTATTTCTGGGGTGCGTTTATTATGATGAATTAAGCGCTAAATAGACTTAAAAAGCCTTGCAGCAGGCAAATCAAGCCACTTGACCTAGTTTGTTCAAAAACCTAAAATGACTCTTGATGGCACAAAAGAAAGTACGATGTTCGTTGTACACAAGATTGAAGTCTAATGCTGTCTTTTTCACAATATCAGATATGGCATCATAATGAACATGACAAATATTGGGAAAAAGATGATGTTCTACTTGAAAATTGAGACCTCCAATTAGCCATGAAAACAGCTTACCTTTCTTTGCGAAATTAGCCGTAGTATTCAGTTGGTGAATGGCCCAGCAATTATCCACAGTACCTTCTTCGTCGGCCATAAAAAAATCTGTATTATCCAATACATGAGCCGATTGAAAAATCAGTGCCAAAATAAGTCCGCAAATCAAATGCATTGCAATAAAGCCTATCAACACCTGCCACCATACGATATTCAAAACGATCATTGGCAGCGCCAATGTAACACCCAAATAAAGTACTTTGTTAATAGAAATTTGTAACACCGCTTTCCCTAGCGTCAGCCCTTGCCCTTTCAATAATTTCTTTTTATTAAACCTTGATATTTGCTCAAAATCCTTGCTAAATGTTTTGTACAATGAAAGCAAACCATACAAAAAAGGAGCATAATAGGCTTGATATTTATTGATCTTCTTACGCTTTTGATTTGGGGAAAAACGTAAAATTTGATTATTAAGATCTTCATCAAATTCATGTACATTAGTAGACGAATGATGCAAAACATTGTGCTGAATTTTCCATGTCACATGATAAGAACCTATTACATTCAAAAGATAACCCATCAGATTGTTCACCACTTTTCGCTTTGAATAAGCGCCATGATTGGCATCATGCATAACTGCCAGCCCAATCCCACACATACCCAATCCCATCCAACACCAGAGTATAAACATGACTCCAAAAGACTGAACAACTCCCGAAATCAGAAGAACAAATGGAATAAAATACATGGCTAGCATAAATGCAGACTTCAGCTGCATATTAGTATTACCAAACTTTGAAATATTATTATCTGTGAAATGTTTATTCACACGGTTGTGTAGCTCATTAACAAAATCAGTGCTATGCCTCCGATTGAATCTTACCACTGGTGATGTCTTCATTCTTCTCTTCTTTGCTTCTTAAATAAGCATGGAAGATACGCTATGTAGAATGAAGTCTACCACTATACTCAGCATTCTACAGATTCAACATGAAATAGTACCAATAGAAACCCTAGTATTGCAAGTTTTTTTTTGAATAGCTCTATACCAAGGTAGGAAATTTAAAATAAAGGAAAACCAAATAACTATTACCAATAGTACAAAGTACCCCCCTCAGCATCATCACATAAACATACATTTTGTCAGGCTCTTCCCTCAATCACCCTTCATTCTGTCAGCTATTGAAGCTCAATTTTCATTTTGTCTAAAAAAATAATATTTTAAAATACACAAAAAGACAATCCTCCTACCCTACAGAAACTTGTATTTTCAAGCCATTGCTTTTCAATCACTTAGCTACTAAAAAACTTGCCCTTTATTCAACTAACTCACTACAATCAGCCTACTCCACATTCACTTCAAAAAACACCATACAGTTATGCAACTGTACTTTTAATGGAGAAAATACAGATTAAAACATCATATAAAGACACTTCTAAAGCACTCTCCATTCAACATCTTTTTTCTCAAAAAAAGAAACATAAAAATGAATAAAACAGTCCATACAAAATAAACAAAATGACAGATATCCTCCCTGACATTGGATTAAAACAAGAATTTATATTTTTTAATATCTGCAAAAAATGACAATAAGGTACGTTTTTTGCATTGGCGAGCAAAATGAATTGGACAAAACCCAGATATTAAGAAAAATCGGGTTATATTCCATAAGGAAACTATTAACCAACAATTAACGTTGGCTAATTACGTAAACTAGAATATTAAGCGATGGAGCAAAAGCAAAAAGGAAGACCGGCAACTAAACCAGTAGCGCTAAAAGAAGGGTATTATATTGAATTGAGAACTAAAGGTTCTAGCTCAGCAATTAAACTTCGCAGAAATAGCATGGCGGAAATAGAATTTGCTACCAAACAATACGAAAAAAGTAAAATCGTAAACTATCTAGGCCAAGTAAAAGATGGCAAATGGATAGATGGTAAAAACAAAGGAAAAAAGACTTCTAACTAATTCCTCTTACTAGAGATATTTAGTCACATCCACGACTTTCATACCAGCTGCTACAGCTGCTTGCATGCCAGGTTTCCCATCTTCAAAAACCACGCAGTCCTCAGGCTGAATACCAATCATTTCAGCGCATTTAATAAATGTCTCTGGGTGAGGTTTAAAATGGGTCACCTCTGTAGCAGTTACCACATGTGATATATAGTCTCCCAATCGAAATCTTTCGAACATTTCAGTGACTACTTTCCGGTTGCTACCTGTACCTACCGCCATAGGTAATACGCCATGGTAAGCCTTGACAATATCAAAAACAGGGAGGATCAATTGTATTCTTTCTAAATTACTTTCCACAAAAGTACGCTTCGTCTCCAAAGCTTGATCTACATCGAAATTTTTAATTTCAAAATCTTCAGCGATCATCAGCAACGTATCACGAGTAGGAATACCCCCACGACTGTGAAACACATCCTCTGGATAATGTACTCCATACGCAGCCAAGGCATGATTATAACCATCATAGTGTAATGGCATAGAATCCAAAATAGTACCATCAAGATCAAAAATAAGACCCTTTACTCCTTCTGGTATTGGTATAGCAATTGTCCGCATGTATGTATTTTTGCGGCAAACCTAGTGGGATATCCAGCAATTATCAATCCTTTTGTCATTAGATTATTATTAAGTTATAAGCCATTATCACTCATGATCGACCTGAGAATAACATCTACCCTGAAAGAAGAGCTTGTATGGCAAGCACAACTCAAAGAATGGTGTGCCGCGCACCAAGTCACAGTAGATACTACATTAGCCGAACCTGAAATATATGAGGGCAAAAAAAAGGCCATAGGCATAGCCGCCATCGAGGCCTTCTTAAAGGAATATAAGACTTTTATGGACGATTGGTATGACTGCAGATGTAATAAATGGCAAGAGGAATAAGCCTAACAGCATTGAAAAACACCTCTCCTCTCTATCTCTAGATTTTAATCAAAGCTCTTTATAATCTTAGCTTCCCGTAGTAAGTTAGTAATACATGCTTCCAAAAGACTGGGTAATAAAAAAACTAGCAATATGAAAAAACTAAAATGGATATTATTGGCATTTATTTTTTGCGGACTTTTTGCTGCCATACTCACTTATTACCCCAAGCTCGTGATCATGTCGGGCTATACTGCCAAGATGGCCTGCTCTTGTACGTTTGTAGCTGGGCTAGATGAAGAAACCATCTACAACAAGGAACTGAATTTCAAACCCTTAAAATGGATGAAATTCAAAATTGACAGAGAAAAACAAACAGCCACTGCTTCCGTTTTTGGTTTAAATTCTAAAACCGCGATCTACAGGAAGGGACTCGGCTGTGCCCTCGTCACTGACATCAAACCTAAAGAAGCCTACCAAGCCAATTTCGAAATACATCACAGCAAACACGACAGTCTATCAAACTGGTTTGCTGCTCGAACCGTGGCTACGAGCCCATCCCTGAAAGAAGCCATAGCGGCAGCTTTTGAAGAAAAAGACCCTGACGCACCTACAAAAAACACAAGAGCTGTAGTCGTACTACACAAAGGGCAGTTAATTGGCGAAAAATATGCATCCGAAATCACCCCCAACACACCTCTCCTCGGCTGGTCGATGACCAAAAGCCTAACTTCTACCCTTGTAGGAATGATGGCCGACCGAAACTATCTTGATATCTCTACTACTACGGAAATCCCAGAATGGGCTAATGATAACAGGAAAGAGATCACCTGGAAACAGCTATTACAAATGAACAGTGGGCTCCGTTGGAAAGAAGACTATGCAGACTTAAGTGATGCTGTCACCATGTTATTCAACAGTGATGCCATTGGGAAATATGCAAAAAGTGTCCCACTAGCCTCTACCCCTGGCACTACTTGGATATACTCTTCTGGCACAAGCAATATACTAGCCAGCGAGATCAGCCGCTTTTTCAACTCCCAAGAGGACTATATCAAATTTCCTTATGACAGCCTGTTTGATCGATTGGGCATGTATAGCATGGTGATAGAAGCAGACGCAACAGGCGAGTTTGTAGGCTCTTCATACGCTTGGGCCACAGCTAGAGACTGGGCAAAAATGGGGCAACTCTACCTACAAAACGGAAGATGGCAAGGAGAACGTATCCTATCAGAAGATTGGATTTCGTTTGTACAAGAGCCAGCCAAAGGATCTGAACAACTCTATGGTGGGCACTTCTGGGTCAATAGTGGCGGGCACTTTCCCAACGTTCCGCTAGACGGATATAGCATGAATGGCTTTCACAGTCAGCGCATCATGATCATCCCTTCCAAACAGTTAGTAATCGTTCGTTTGGGCATCACTTACAAGCGCGAAGATTTTGATTTTAATGATTGGTACGGACAAATCATCAAAGCAGTAGAACAGGATTATCAATCCTCACAAACGAGTGCATCGTATGCCTCAGAACGATAAGCCTCGGAAAAGAGTTTTTCACCAAAAGTGTCATAATAAACTACCACATACATATCGGCCTCAGGCACGGCTGTTTCTGTAAAATACAACTGCATAGAGTCATTACCGATGTTCATTACGTCATGAAAAACTGGAGGAATAATGACACCCATATCACTATGATACACACCATAGCCGTCTTCTTTCCTGATGAGTAGTATTTTCTCTTTGGAATTGTTTAATATAAACTCATAATAAAGCACATCCGTCAGCACTACAGTACCGTCATTCATATTAATCAACTGCCAAATGCCATCCTGAAGTCCCAAAAATGTAGTGTCCGACCAATACTCGATTTGCTCATAGGCAGGCGTAACTTGCAGGGTATTGTATCTATCCAAAAGCCCATAAACTCCTCCTTCATTAACTATAAATAGCTCATGATTGTACGGCTTTATCTTCTCTTGGTAATCCATCCTGAGCAATATCCGATCTCGAAAATTATATGCTCCAAATTTGCCATTGAATAATACAGGAGCCACCTCATCTTCTGCGGCACTGATGGCATCGTACCTTACTCTCATAATCAATCGGCCATCCAAGCCTACCGCACCATATTCTCCATTTTTCTTTATAAAAAAAGCACTATCCGAGATATAGCCCAACTCATCACAAGTCAATCGAAACTGTTCTACGCCATCTTTGTACAAGACATTTTCCCCATCCTTTTTGATTACCAAAAAATGTGTGTCAGTTTGTACTTTTGGGCCGATTGATTTGAGATACTGGTCTTCTACTATGTCTACTACTTTTTTGTTTGGAAATATGGCCATCCCGCTTTTCCCTCTAAACACAATAGCAATATCCTCTCCCAATAGCTTCAAAGAATCTACGCCTATGATTGGCTCATCATAAATATTTTTGTTGTACACAAACCATTTTCCATTTCTGGTTAATCCCAACCATTCTGTATTCTGAAGTACACCTTGATAGACATTGGACGAGAGCTGACCCAATTCAGGGTCGAAAGTGGTATAGCCATCCGCTAATTCTATGACCCAGGTTTCATTTTTAGTATTTATCCGCTTAGTAACTGGAGGAGTTATGACTTCCAACTGAGTATTAATCAATACTTCTGTCTCCTCCTCAAAGCCTATCACATAGTGATCATTGATCCATTCTACCTCCTCAAAGGGGAGATCCAAAACAAAGCTTTTGTCCTTTGCAGACTGTATATTTTCTAAATTTGACACACCAAACAAACCACCCTTTTCAAAAATCCAAAATTGACCTTTGGTATAAATAGAATCATATTTTGGCTTGACATAAGATCTACCCGTAGTGGTCATGAGACCTATTTTACCCTTTTCTTCATAAGCAAGCAAACTACCATTCAATAGCTTCAAATTCTCATATTCAGCTTCTAGCAGTCTAAAACCAGACTTATGAACTACGCCAAACTTACCGTCTTCTTCTACTGCCAAAAGCCCATTACCCAAAGGCAAAACGGAACCTGAAAAACCTTCATATATAACTGCCCCTTTCTTATTGATCAATTGGCGCACCCCTTCCGACTCCACCACCAACAGATCCTCCTGCACATTACCACATCGGTAGCTTTCATCAATATTTTGATAAGATTTATTTAAAAAAGGTTTTCCCGTCAGGGTTAGAAATTCATACTTTCCATGCCGCTGAGTTACTACAAGAGGCTGTGCATTGAACCAAGCCAATTGGCTTAGCGAATCTGTATATTGTCTACTTACTTTTATTTCACCAGTCAAGGAAGAAAAATCAAACCCATCCAAGTAATACAACACATTTAGTGCTTTTCTGGTAAGTGCGTCATTTTTATACTTCCGTAAAAAATCAACCAATCGATCAGAATTCAACTCTCCTATGTAATCTTCAAATATTTTGTACTCTATTGCATGACGGTAAGGTGTATTAGGTTCGTCCGATAAAAATTTTTCTAGCTCTGCTACTTTTCCATACTTCGCTTTGTCTTCGTATACCAATCTATCATATTGGATTTTGGCTTTTTCTACCTCGATTGCATCTGGATATTTTTCAATAAAATCCTGATAAGATTGCCATGTATGCTCTGCCTCTACTGCCAGGTACACCAGATGATTTCGTGTAGCAACAGCCTGATCATATTCAGCTGCGTCTTGATACCTACTAATGAAATGGTTGTAAGCACCTACTTCATGTACAGTTGTTGCATGAGCAAAGGCCATGCTATCGATCGTGATTTTCCGATTTCTCAAGTCATTCTCTGACAAATCAGCATCGTCGAGTTCATCGAGGTGATCTTCGTTTTGAAGTTTAATATGCTTGCAGGCAGATTGAATAAAAAAATGAGCCGTATCCAAATGATATTTAGCATATGAATCGGTAGAATAAAGTAAAGCCCATACATATTCCGTCGCAGGATTGAGACTGTCTTGAGCCATAGATTTGATTAAAACATCTTCGACTTTCTCATAATCACCCTTTGCATAGGCACGCAAAGCCTGTTTGGTTTTCTCCGCTTTGAGTGGAAAAACCAATAAAATCCCAAGGAATAGTGAAGTAAAGAAAAGGTGGGCTTTTTTCATACTGTCGCTAAATTAATAAATTCGCCATCATTACCTCAACAACGCCAAATTCAGCAAATGACTACACAGCAGCTCAATAAATTTTTAGGCAATATAGATTTGTATCTACTGGATCAAGTATTAAAAAATAAAATTTCGCAAGACGCAAAAGTGCTTGACGCTGGTTGTGGCGAAGGACGAAACCTGATATACTTTCTCAACAATCAATTTGAGGTATATGGTATCGATCAAAATGAAGACGCAATCCGTATGCTGCAATTCATCGTTGGGTCAGGCTATCCTCTGTGTCCAAAAGATCATTTCCAAATAGGTGAGCTGTCTGCACTCCCCTTTCAGACAAATCAATTTGATTATGTGATTTGCTCTGCTGTCTTGCATTTCGCTCAATCCACCCATCACTTTTGGCAAATGTTTACCGAGTTGGATCGGGTACTCACTCCAAACGGAACTCTATTCATAAGAATGACTTCCGACATCGGATTAAACGGACATGAAACTCTCGAAGACGGCAGGTACCATTTACCAGATGGTAGTCAAAGATTTTTACTCACCGAAGAGATGATTCAAACTATCTTAAATGACTATGGCTATAGCAAATCAGAAGCTATTAAAACTGTAATTGTAGCTAACCAAAGGTGTATGACCACCTTGGTTTTAAAAAAGAACTAGAAAGAGAATTTCAACAATTATCACATAATGCCGCGCTCTGTCCGTTATCTTTTCATCGATTACATTAAATTTACTGCATTGCATAGGCGTATATGTTCAAAAAAATAATTCTACTCTTTGTATGCGTGCTTTTCTCTACTTGGGGATTCGCACAAAGCTTTCTAGGCTGGCAGCTGCACGATCGATATTTTTCGATCTATGCAGGCACAGGCTGGACTGGCTATATGGGGGATCTCACCAATGGCAACCCCATGACCGACGGACTTTCTCACTTTAATGTAGGCGTAGAAGCTCGGCTACTCACACGCATAGCCGCTCGAGTACAATTTGCTCAATATAAATTAGAAGGCTCTGACAAAAACGCTACTGACAGCTCATACAACAGGCAACGAAACCTATCTTTTCATTCCAAAAACTATGAATGGCAAGTAGAAGGTGTGTACTACTTCTTGAAATACCGTGGCAAATATCACAAAAGGAGAACCTACGAGCCTTACATTGCGGCTGGTATCGGCCAGACCTTTTACAATCCAAAGGCAGATCATACAGACATCAATGAGGTGACCAACACCTATGATTTGCGCTCAATGAATACTGAAACTGAAACCTATGGCTCATCTGCTTGGATCATCCCTGTAAACTTCGGTGTAAAAGCTGCCCTCAACGAATTCCTAAACCTATCACTAGATCTTGGCTACCGATTTGCTTTTACTGGACATTTGGATGACGTATATGGCCACTACGCAGGCCCATACCCTGATGGCTCTATCGAGGCTTCATTGAGCAACCGGAAAGATGAAGTCCCTGAAATAAACCAAGAAGCCTACGACGCGCTCGTGCCAGGTGCTCAACGTGGCAATGGTAAGAATGACGGCTACTTTCTAGTCAATATTAATTTAGAACTATACCTCCCACAAGATCTCTTCAAAAGCAAAAATGGCCGTAGAAGAAAAGAAAAGATCCTTGGTAAACCCTCTGCATACGATTAAAGTAAAATAGGGTTTTAATAAAGGAAAAAATACCTTTATTCTGAATAAGAATAACTATCTTCGAGTGTGGGAGAAAATAAAAAAACATATGACACACCAAAAGATCTGCCTCTAATAGTATCTGAGCCAGAGATTTTGTATGCCGTAAGACAACAAAACATCAACTCCACACACATCACCTTACTAAAAGACTTATCTGGTCTAAAAGACGACTTACTCTCCGCCACCCTCAACATGAACACCAAGACCTTTAGGTCTTATAAGTTAGCGCCTGCACCCATCAAACCACATGTACAAGAGCATGTATTGGCTTTACTATCGTTATTCAAGCATGGGATTGCCATATTTGGTACCAGTGCAAAGTTTAATCAATGGCTCAGCAAAGTGAACTTCTACTTCGACAATGATGCCCCGATCAATTTCCTTAATACTATCAGTGGCATTCTTCACGTAGATTACAGGTTGAGTGCCATCGAATACGGCGACAATGTATGATTGTCTACCGAATTTGTCATGAGAAATTTGCCAATCAACTGAATAGCTCGGGTCGACCCAACCGGTGGAACACACATGCTCAGCATGTCATATACACCTCAGGTAGTATTTCACTTTGTGCTTTGGAACTGCTAGCTCACACGAGTGGCATCCGTCCAGCTGGCACTTTTCGAATCATGCATATCGCTGTAGATGACAAAGCTGAAATGATGGAAATCTCTGAACAGATTCTACCTACAGATTGGCAAGGGTTGGCTACCTATCCCATCACTCAGCAGCTAGGCAGTACTTGGTATCAGTCTAAAAAATCATTGATTTTGAAGATCCCTTCTGCTATTATACCGCAAGAGTCTAACTACATACTTAATACTGATCACCCAGATTTTCTTTCTCATGTCAGGATCGACAAAGTCACAGATTTCATATGGGATCATAGGTTTCCAGAAAATTAAAGCCCTAATATAGCTCGCAATCGGTGGATCACACGAGCTTGCTGCTCATCTGTCAGTCCACATCCAGAAGGCAGGCACAGGCCACAGCGATACAGTGCTGAAGACACAGCTCCTCCTATTACTTTTTCATTTTCGAATACTGGTTGCCTATGCATCGGCTTCCAAAGTGGCCTTACTTCAATATTCCATTCATTCATCTGAGAAACAATGACAGATATATCTATCATTAGATCGGGATTAAACAAAACACACGTCAGCCATCGATCTGACTCCGCTCCGACTTGTCCCTCTTGAAAACCAAAACCTAAGGGTGCCAATGCCTGCTGATACGTATCAAAAATCCGCTGCTTACGAGCTACCCGATCTGCCAAAGTGCTGATTTGTGCTACGCCTAAGGCAGCGAGCACATTACTCATGCGGTAATTGTAACCGATCGCTTCGTGATGATATTCTAAAACAGGAGACTTAGCCTGAGTAGCCAAATACAAAGCCTGTTCAGCTTCTTCTTTGTGATTAGTCACAAATGCACCTCCGCCAGAAGTCGTAATCAGCTTATTACCATTGAACGAGTATACGCCTCGCTCTACGAGTGCGCCTAGTGTTTTCCCATCCACTTTCCCTGCCAAGCATTCTGCCAAATCGTGCAAAATGGGCACTTGATATTGCTTACCTAATGTTTCTATGCGTTTCACATCAGCAGGCATACCATACAAATGAGTAGGCAGTATAGCTTTCACATTTGTTGGCTGTAAATCCAAATATTGCTCTACCTGATCCACATTTATATTCCAAGTGGTGTAATCTGAATCTATATAAACAGGCATAGCTCCACAGTAGCGAATAGGAGAAACACCTCCTACGAAAGTCATCGTACTCGCTAAAACTGCATCGCCAGACTCTACACCTAACACTTTCATTCCTAAGTGAATAGCTGCTGTACCTGATGATGTAGCTACTGCATATTTGAATCCCGTAGCTTTGCATATTTCTGCTTCGAATCGTTCAAGACCTGGCCCTACTGGGGCTAGCCAATTGCTATCCAACACTTGGCGAAAAGCCTCCAATTCATGACCCGACTGATAAGGTGGCGAGAGATATATGCGTTCGTTTATCAAGGCTAATGGGTCTGGTTTTGATATCCTGCAAATTTGGTGTCTGGCAGGTCTTTCTTCCGCCCTTTCGCCAGTAGGCCAAGCGTTTTACAGAAGATTTTGAAATCTAGCCAAAAACTCAAATGCTCTACATAATAGGCATCCAGATCTAACTTTCGCTCCCATTCCAATTCGTTTCCGCCATGCACTTGCGCCCACCCTGTGAGGCCTGGCAAGACCCAATGTCGTTTTTTATGAAAATCAGAATATAAGGGCAAATATTCTATAAGATATGGTCTGGGGCCAATCAAACTCATTTCTCCTTTAAGCACGTTCCACAATTGAGGCCACTCATCCAATGATAATTTTCTCATCCATCTACCTAGCGGAGTAATCCTCAAATGATCCGCTTCATGGCCCTCTTTCATCGTTTGGAATTTCAATAATCGAAAAGGTACTTCGAGCAAACCAGGTCGCTCTTGCGAAAACAGAACAGCCCCCGTATCCCAAAAAGCAAGTAAACTGAGCATTAAGAGCATGGGCAATAAAATCACCAACAGCACTAAAGCCAATATCTTATCCAGAATCAACTTGACAGACTTATAGCAGGGTATCATTGTGCCAAATTATAAAGAAAAACTTTCCGTCGAATGAGGTCATATCTCAAGCAAATATATTACGTTTATCCTTCAATTATGTCAAAGTATCTAATCCTCCCGCTCGCACTATTTATTTCGCTTCATTCGCATGGGCAAGACAGAATCCAACTGGCCAAGCTCAAATATGACGGTGGTGGCGATTGGTATGCAAACAAAACAGCACTGCCTAACTTGGCTTCGTTTTGCAACAGATACCTGAGCATGGATCTCAACAAAGCAGATGAAGTAGTAGAAGTAGGCAGCCCTGACATTTTTCTCTACCCATACGTCTATCTCACAGGACATGGCAATGTAGTATTTAACTCGCGTCAAGCCGAAAATCTAAGAAAATACCTATTAGCTGGTGGTTTTCTGCACATAGACGACAACTACGGCATGGATCAATTTATTCGTTTGGAAATGAAAAAAGTATTTCCTGAGCTCGAGTTTGTAGAGTTACCCTTCGATCATCCGATCTATCATCAAAAATTCAAATTCAAAAATGGTTTACCTAAAATCCATGAGCATGATGGCAAACCCGCTCAAGGATTAGGCCTTATTTATGAAGGGAGATTGATCTGCTTTTATTCGTATGAATCAGATCTAGGCAATGGCTGGGAGGACCAATCGATCTATAATGATCCCGAAAGTAAAAGACAAGAAGCGCTAAGAATGGGTGCTAATATTTTATCGTATGCCTTCATGAATTTTTAATCCACTCGAATATTAAACACATCCAATAAGCCAATCAAACCTTCTTTCGAGAATCTGGCTTTGGCTACTTTGTTTGTATGAGGATTGATAGAGAAATGGTGAGCCGTCCTGAAATCAGCCTTCTCTAGGTTCGTTCTATCAAACTGCGCCTTGGTCAGGTTACATTCCAGAAATTTGGCTTCTGTCAAATCTGTTTCTACAAAATCTACTTCTTCTAAACTGCAATTTTTGAAGGTTGTCCCTTTCAATTTCAATTGATAGAATGAGGTGAGATTCATCAAGCATTGATCAAAATGCATCTCAAGCAAAAACTTATTGCAAGAAGTAAAATCTACGCCCATCAGTTTACAGCCTGAAAATTTTACGTTTTTAAATGCTGTATCTCCAATTTTCACCCCAGAGAAATCACAATCAACAAACACACAATCCATAAAGATTCGATGTGACACATTCACTCCCGTAAACAGGCAGTTTTTAAAGCTACAACTTTCAAATTCTCCATTTGGAAAACCTTTTTCAGTGTAATCTATATTTTCAAATGTCTGGTCGTAATAGCTCTCCATCATGGCTTGCAATATTGCCATGAAATTTCAGTACGAACAAATTAGTTTACTTATTAAACATGATCGAAAAGTCAGATTGATCTTACTTCCTATACCTTTGGTTTTTACCTAACTTTCATATTATGAACACAAGAAAGGTATCTATCGTCCCTCCTGAGGAATTTGCCAAGCTCAAAATCACCAATCCCAAAGAAATAGCTGTAGGCATTCCTGCCGTCATTTCTACCTTCCAACACATCAGTGAAGAAATGGGCGTCATCGATGGACTCAAAGTATTACAAAAAATGAATCAAACGAGTGGCTTCGACTGCCCAGGTTGCGCATGGCCAGACCCAGATCATCATCGCTCCAAGCTTGGCGAATATTGTGAAAACGGTGCCAAAGCCATTGCAGAAGAAGCGACTAAAAAGCGAGTAGATACTGCTTTCTTTGAGCAGCACAGCGTAGAAGAATTGAGCCAGTGGTCTGACTATCTCATAGGAAAAGCAGGCAGAATCACCGAGCCTTTTTATCTAGCCAAAGACAGCTCGTACTATGTGCCTATCACATGGAAAGAGGCATTCGACAAGATTGGAGACAAACTACAGTCATTGTCCAGCCCGGACGAAGCCACCTTCTACACCTCTGGCCGTACGAGCAATGAGGCCGCTTTCATGTATCAGCTTTTTGTAAGAGAATATGGTACCAACAACCTCCCCGACTGCTCCAATATGTGCCACGAATCTAGCGGCACAGGCCTAAGCAAGACCCTGGGCATCGGCAAAGGATCTGTGACACTGGAGGATATTTACGAATCTGAACTCGTGATAGTAATTGGGCAAAACCCTGGCACCAATCACCCTCGAATGCTCGCCGCACTAGAAAAGTGCAAGAAGAACGGCGGAACGATCGTGAGTATCAACCCAATCAAAGAAGCGGGTACCAATGTATTTGTAGACCCTCAAAACCCACTCAAAGTACTCACAGGTGGCACAGCACTCGAAGACCTCTACCTACAGGTGAGGATAAATGGAGATGTGGCCATACTCAAAGCCGCAATGATCCTCATGCTCAAGGCCGAAGAAGACCGTCCTGGCTCAGTATTCGATCATGCATTCATTGAAAAAAACTGTGAGGATTATCCTGCGCTGTTGCGTCACTTGCGTGAATCCGACTTTGGTACATGTGTACGTGCCAGCGGAGTATCCGAAGAAGAAATTCGAAAATTCGCAGATCTTTTAATTTCCAAAAAGAAAATCATCTTCTGCTGGGCAATGGGTATCACTCAGCACGAAAATGGAGTACACAATGTGCAGGAGATCGTAAACATACTCCTACTCAAGGGAAGTATCGGCAAGCCTGGCGCAGGCACTTGTCCAGTACGCGGCCATAGCAATGTGCAAGGCGATCGCACCATGGGTATTTGGGAAAAACCACCCAGTAGCCTATTGGATGCCCTCGATAAAAGGTTTCAATTTAAAAGCCCAAGAGCACACGGGCACGATGTGGTAGATACGATTAAAGCCATGAACAAAGGCGAAATCAAAGTATTCGTAAGCATGGGAGGCAATTTCATTTCGGCTACGCCTGACAGTGAATTTACGGGGGAGGCTATGAAAAAATGCGACCTAACGGTACAAGTCTCCACCAAGCTCAACCGCTCCCATTTGATAACCGGCGAAGAAGCCATTATACTCCCTTGTTTATCTCGGTCGGAGACAGACAAGCAAAACGACAACGTGCAATTTGTAACTACCGAAAACTCCATGGGCGTAGTGCAAAAAAGCCAGGGCAGTTTTGAACCTGCTTCAGCTGACCTGAAAAGTGAGCCTGCCATCATCGCTGAGTTGGCGAAAGTCACCTTGCCCGATTCCAAAACCAATTGGGATGAAATGATATCCGATTATGATGTGATTAGAAACCATATCGAAGCCGTGATTCCGGGATTCGGTGCTTACAACGAGCGGGTGAGAGCGAAAGGAGGCTTCTATTTGCCAAATGGTGCCAGAGATGGCGAGTTCAACACGGCTTCTCAGCAAGCTTTATTCACAGTCAACCCCTTGCCAAAAAATGAAATTGATCCCAATCATTTCATTTTGATGACCATCCGATCTCACGACCAATTCAACACCACCATCTATGGCATGCACGACCGGTACAGAGGCATACACAACGAGCGGCGCGTGGTATTAATGCACCCAGACGACATGAAAGCCCATGGCCTGGTAAAAGAACAAGTGATTCATCTGACGGGGCACTATGGCGACGAAACCCGAGAGGCTAGACATTTCAAAATAGTACCGTACCCGATAGCCAAAGGGTGTTTGGGTGCTTACTTTCCTGAGACCAACGTACTGGTGCCAATCCATCATGTAGCCAAAGAGAGCAATACTCCTGCTTCGAAGTTTGTGGAAGTGTCGGTAAACAAGGCTTAAATCTACTTTATGCAGGTTAAATAATAATTCATACCCCGTGTACTTTCCTCTTTTGAGAAAGCGTAAGATTTGTTGGGTTTCCATGCACTGAGCAAAAATATTTTTCTGACTTTTGCGTTCGATAAACCAGCGTATGAGTAGCAAGAAAAGAAAGCCCAGCCAGAAAAAAAAGCAATCCAAAACGAGCCCAATCACTCATTTGATTCAGTGGTCACTGCGTTTCGCAGTATTGGGACTTGTCCTGTTTATCGGCTTTTTCAGTGCCGTACATTTGGGCGTATTTGGCCCTATGCCTACCAATGAGGATTTAGAAAATTTAATCAACTCGCAAGCCTCCGAAGTCTATGGCAGTGATGGTGAATTGATCGGACGATATTTTCTTGAAAACCGGTCAGAAGTTAAATTGGCCGACATTTCTCCAGACATCGGGCATGCTCTTGTGGCCACCGAAGATTCCCGATTTTATGAGCATCAAGGTGTAGACCATCAAGGTCTGCTGCGTGTATTAATCAAATCTGTCATCCTTGGCCAAAACGCTGGTGGAGGCAGCACCATCAGCCAGCAGTTGGCTAAAAATGTATTTGGGAGAAAAAACCATGGCTGGCTTACTATGCCCGCTGTAAAAGCAAGAGAGGCCACCATTGCCAACAGGTTCAATGAAGTCTATACCAAAGATGAAATTCTTGAATTGTATCTGAATACCGTTTCGTTTGGTGAAGACACCTACGGGATCAAAACCGCCTGCGAACGATTCTTTTCAGTATCGCCAGCGGAGATCAAAACCGAGCAAGCTGCCGTACTCATCGGCATGCTCAAATCCCCTACGGCATACAATCCCAGGCTCAATCCAGAGCGATCTCTGACCCGTCGCAATGTAGTGTTGAACCAAATGGAAAAAGCGGGCTATCTATCCTCTGATCAGGCCAAAGAACTCAAAGCATTGCCATTGGAACTAGACTACCATCGCAACATCAGCGAGGCCTCCTCTGCTCAGCATCTCACCCAACACCTACGAAAACAAATAGACACTTGGCTAGCCGACCACCCAAATGAAGACGGCGAACCCTACAACCTAGAAACCGATGGGCTAAAAATCTACACAACGATAGACACTCGCATGCAGCAGTACGCACAAGAAGCCGTCGTTGCCCATTTAGATCAATTGCAAAAAGCTTTTGATTCAGACTTGAAACGCCAAGGCAAATGGGCAGCAGAAATAGATGCGACCTTGCAGGCAGGCTTTTTAGTCTCTGATCCCAAAAATGGTCATGTACTGGCTTGGGTAGGTGGTCGAGACTACAAACAATCACAATATGATCACATCTTGTCCGAGCGTCAAGTGGGTTCTGTTTTCAAACCAGTAGTCTACGCCAAAGCATTGGAAGATGGGTATGAACCTTGTGATTTCATTTCAAACAGACAAGTACAATATACCCAATACGACGGCTGGACACCACAAAACACCAACAATGTATACGATGGTAGTTTTTCACTCTTGGGTGGCCTGACCAATTCTATCAATACCATCAGCGTGAAACTTTTAATGGAATCTGGCATTGAGGATGTCATCGCTTTCGCTAAAAACTTGGGTGCTACAAGCAAACTACCCGAAGTACCATCGATCGCACTAGGAGTAGCCAATATGTCGGTTCAGGAGATATCGAAAATGTATATCCCTTTTGCCAATGACGGCTGGCAACATGAACAAATAATCATCAGCAGAATAGAAGATGCCAACGGCCAAGTGCTTTTCACTCATCTAGCGGAAACACCCAAACAAGTAATCTCCTCAAAGGCGGCTCATGATATCACCAATATGATGCGATCCGTAGCAGACAAAGGCACTGCTCAAAGGCTACGAAGCTGGTATCACATCCAAGAACCCATCGCCGCCAAAACTGGCACAACACAGAACCATGCCGATGGCTGGTTTGTAGGCTATACGCCCAATTGGCTAGGAGTGGTATGGGTAGGAGCAGACGATCCTAGCTTGCATTTCAGCGCTATCAAAGACGGGCAAGGAGCAAACATGGCCTTGCCTATCTGGTCGAAATTTTACCAAAAAGTAAAGGCCGATACCGAGCTACAAAAAGTGATGCGTACTTCCTTCCCATTCGCTAATAATCTGGCAGACTGTGAGCTGTATCGCGAAGACAATTTTTTAGTAAAAACATTCAAAAAGAAAACGAAAAAAAATAAAGACAGCGGGCTAGAAAATGAAGAAGTAGAAGAACCTCAAAAGAAAAAGAGGTTCTGGGATCTTTTTAAACGTAAGAAATAACGAAAAACTAGCCAAGCCTTTTTCTCTTCCAAATCGACACATAACTCCCATCGACTATCACTCACAAAACCGCTTTAAATCGCCTAAAACTCCCTTTTAAAGGTCATTCATACGACTAATAACAACCTAGCGATTGTGAAGAGAATCAACCTTTCTCACGACAGAGGCACGCACATACCAACGACAATCACTTCAAAAGTCAGCTTGCATAATTTTGATTTGATAATTTTATTTGAACGTAAAGAACGCATATCATTGCAGCGATGCTGTTTAACAAACTTAATATTGGCAATAAGTTAGCACTGATTATGATCGGGCTTTCCTTGGTAGTTACGGCGCTACTATCCTACTTATTCTATGTCCAATTTGATACCGCACTCAAAGAACGAGTACTGCTTCAGCTTTCCTCTGTGAAACAGCTGAAAATCGTAAAGATTCGAAAGGAATTGAATGACAGATTTGAGGCTTTTTCACTCCGACTCGAAAATCCAAACAAAACAGAACCATCTGAACTTTTTTTCCACGAAGGCATCTATGCTACGATACCAGATACACTTTTGGACTACTACCCCATCGCTTCCAAAGTGCAACCTGAAAATATCACAGATCAAATTACACTATTTGACATGACACACCACAACCCTTCTAGTCAAATCACAGTAGGGTTTATTTCTAAAACTGAGGGGGGCTACCTCATTGCCATCACTGAAGAACCTGAGATTCAAGGTATTCTATTGGAACGTACAGGGCTCGGACAGACAGGCGAATCCTACATCGTTGGGGCAGACTTTAAACTACGTACGAGATCTCGATTTCTTAAAAGAAGCCCAAAAAATATAACAGTAAAATCAGAGGGCGTGGTACGTGCCTTCAACAATCAACCAGGAGAAGATTTGATCAACGATTATCGAGGCACTCAAGTATTTAGTAGCTATGAGAAGTTTGAACTTAATGGATTGAAATGGGCGATTTTAACCGAAATAAACCGACAAGAAGCACTTTTTCCATTAGAAGAGTTGAAAAACAACCTCATGGTCATGCTACTCTTTATCATTCTCTTCGTATTAATTGGTTCTTATTATTTATCAAAAAAAATGGTGCGTCCTATTGTAGAAATGGAGCAAAAGCTCACCGACATGTCTAAAGGAATTCTAAATCCATACGACTTTCCTCAGACCAGCCATGACGAAATTGGCTATATGATCAATGCACTCAACAAACTAGTGAATGCACTCAATCAAACCATCGTCTTTGCAGGTGAAATCGGTGCAGGAAACTTTCAAGCTACTTACGAACTATTAAGCGATGAGGACAAGCTAGGGCAAGCCCTAAAACAAATGAAGGAAAAACTTCAAGAGTATCAGAAAAATGAACAACGACTGCTACTAGAAAACCAACGCTCTATACTCAACGGAGAAGAAGGTGAAAGAGCAAGACTGTCCAAAGAAATGCATGATGGTTTGGGTCCCATGCTCACTACATTGAAAATGAAAATTCAGTCAGCAGAACTGCTTGAAAGCACTAAAAAAAGTATTCTAAATCAGATAGATGAAACAATCCAAGAGGTCAGAAGAATGTCCAACAATCTGATGCCTAGCGTCTTGGTTGATTTCGGTGCAGGAGAGGCTATTGGCAACTTGGTAAAGCAGATCAACGAAAGTGGTGATATTCAGATCAGGTATAAAAATGACATGCCTAGCGAAACCCAAATCGATGATTCTATCCAAATCACGCTCTATCGCATCGCACAAGAATCTATCAACAACGCCCTCAAACACTCGAAAGCAAAAGAAATTAAATTATCTATTACAGCATTTGACAACCATGTGAGTTTCTTTGTGTCAGACGATGGTGTGGGATTCAACCCCAACCAACATACCAATGGCAATGGCCTTCGCAATATGAAAGAACGTGTAAAGCTTGTCAACGGCACTTTAGAATTAGAAAGTCAACCTACCGGTACCACTTTAGAAATTGAAATACCAATCGAATGAGCAAGATCAAAATCATAGTAGCAGACGACCACCAATTATTTCGCGAGGGTATTATCTCTCTATTGTCAAAAAACAATTCGTTGGACATCATAGGAGAAGCAGCTTCTGCAGAGGAGCTATTTAAACTGATGGATTAGGCGGCCCCTCACGTTGTTCTTATGGACATTTCCATGCCTGGAACCAACGGTCTAGATGCGATCAAACAAGCTAGAGACAAAAATCCTGAAACGAAATTTATCGTACTGACCATGCATGCTGAAGGCCAATATGTAGTAAAAGCCGTCCGCAATGGCGCTTATGGCTACTTGATAAAAAATGCTGACGAAAATGAATTGATCGCCGCCATAGAGGCCGTAGCTCTGGGCAAAAAGTATTTCAATAGTGAAATATCTCAACTCATGATTGGCAACATGGCACTAGAAGGCGAATCACACAAAAAGCTATCGGATAGAGAGATGGAGGTATTAGAGTTGGTGTCCGAAGGAAGAACCACCAAAGAAATAGCTGATCAACTCTTCGTAAGTGCCCGTACCGTAGATACGCACAGAGTAAATATGATGAAAAAACTCAACGTGCAAAACACCGCAGAACTCATTAAAAAAGCCGCTCATTTGAAGCTGATTTGACGCTCAGTAAAAATACTGAGCTCAGAATACCAGTTTATGCAGAGTCTAGCATTGCCTAGAGGAACCTAACTTAGTCATCTGAAAAAATGCACCCATTGCATTTTCATTTAAAGTTAGAGCTATGCAAATATTCGACATCATTGCGGTATTGATCTTTTTTTCGGGATTATTTATTTTCCTTAATACCTTCTACCTCAAACTTCCATCCTCTATAGGGTTGAGTATTTTAGCCTTATTACTTTCCTTTTTGGTACTCATATTTGGTCTGGCATTTCCCCAGTTTCATTTGGCCGAACATGTGAAAGCCTATGATATGGAAGATGTACTGATCAGGTTTGTCCTCAGTGTTATGCTATTTGCAGGTGCGCTCAATATAGATTTTGGGAAACTCGGCAAACAGCTTGTGCCTGTAATTGTCTTAGCATTCTTTGGAGTACTCATTTCCACTTTTGTCATCGGTACATTCGTTTATTACATGCTTGATTTTATGAATATCGAGCTCAGCTACCTTGGCGCATTGATCTTTGGGGCACTGATTTCTTCTACAGACCCAGTAGCTGTAACCAAAATGATCCAAAGACACCAACTTTCCAATGAATTAGAAAACAAAATATCAGGTGAATCCTTACTCAATGGAGGAATTGCCATTGTACTTGCCCTAGTTCTGATGAGTCTGTACAAAGAGCAAGCTATCACTGGCGCACTAAGCTTAGGAGGTTCTATTTGGGTATTTTTGAGAGATTTAGGTGGCGGTTTGATCGTAGGTCTCTTCTTCGGATGGCTGGGCTATCAAGCACTCAAATATATCGACAATGACGAAGCACAAGTAGAAGTGTTGATTACCATGGCTCTCGTGATGGTAGGCTCCTACGTAGCCAACTATCTCAATGTATCTTCGATGCTAGTAGCCGTCTTGTCTGGTTTGGTTATTAGAAATTCCGAAAAATCTAGTGATGGAGAAAGTGCCGTAGGTGCGTACGTTTTTAAGTTTTGGCAACTGATGGAAGAGTCTATGGCTGCCATGCTCTTCGTACTCATAGGTTTTGAAATGCTCGTGATTCCGCTGAGATTAGACTACTTCGCCGCAGGATTTTTTGCTCTTAACATTGTGCTATTTGCTCGGTGGATCAGTGTGTTTCTCCCTATCAAATTTTTGGCTAACACTCATGCCTTTGACAAAGGAACGGTTTCCGTATTATCATGGGGGGCCTTACGTGGTGGGCTACCCGTAGCCGTTTCACTTTCACTCACAGGATTTCCCGGTCAAGAAATCATTGTCACCATGACCTATGTTGTGGTCGTTTGCTCAGTACTCTATCAAGGCCTGACTTTGGGCAAGCTGGTTCGCTCCTATCAGGCACAGCAGTATCCTAGTCATCAAATGAAAGTATAAAAAAATTAAGACCTGTTTCAATAACAGCCTTCAGACTTCCAGTGTAATGTGTTTTCCTACACCCTAAAATCTGATAACAATTTATTTTGGTGGTTTTTTGAATGGCAAGACGGAGACTCTTACGAGTCTCCGTTTTTATTTCTCATATTGGTCTACTTCGTTCTACACGATCTCCCGTTTTTCAATTCTTCTTCAACCTGATTGAGGTTGCCAGTCACCGAGGAAATAATAACGTTGAACGACTATAATTATACCGCCTACTGAAATGATTTAGTATTGTTTCAGGATAGATTGGTTAAACCTGCTAGGCGCTTCGGCAAATAGCAGGTTTCTTTTTTCCATCTATTCAATCCACTGGCGCAGAGGCTTTATACAAAGTAGCCGTACTCTTGGTGGTGATTTGATAATTGGCTCCAGCCAAAACAAAAGCTGCTTCCCCTCTCCCTAAGGTCAATACCTTTCCATCTTCTTTTACCTCTGCTTCTCCATCTAACACGATCAATATTTCGGCCGTTTGTCCCGTCATTTGATAAATATCATTAGAACCTAGGTCTATTTTACTCAATTGAAAATCTGGCGCTGGGCTGACATATATTCTCTCCAAACCATCGGCCTGTAGTTCGCCAGACAATAGCTGAGGGTGTGTAGCCTTGAACTCCACATGCTTGAGCAACTCAGGTACATCTACATGCTTAGGTGTGAGTCCTCCACGAAGCACATTGTCAGAATTCGCCATCAACTCCATGTTTTGCCCCTCTAAATAAGCATGAGGAATACCCGCGCCCTGAAATACTGCCTGACCTTGCTCTGCCTTTACGATATTGAAAAAGTATATCGAATAAATTCCTCGATCCAGCGCACCTACTTCTGTAGCAGTATCTACAGCCTTGGCTGCCCAATAATCTGGAGACGACTTATCCAACTCTCCTGCTCGATACAACGGCAAAATACGATCGACCAATGGCTGTAGCATCGTATTGCTCTCATCGTCGCTAAGCTCCATCACATGCTGATAGAGTGCCCGATACCCTCCAGTAGCAAATACTCCCTCCAAGCCTTCAAAGGCGGGCGTATTCTGTAGCACAGCCACCAACTGATCCTCTGGCAAGAAACCATGCAACAACCAAAACTCACTCAACGCCACCATGATTTCGGGCTTGTGATTGTCATCTTTGTAGTTTCTATGTGGTGCATTGAGCGGTATACCCTGCTCATTCTCTCGAGCAAAGCCCTTTTCTGCTTCTACCTTGGTAGGATGCACCTGTATGGACAACATGTCTTTTACGTCTAGTACTTTGAATAGGAACGACAATCGGCCAAACTTAGAAGCGATCGCACTACCCAAACTACCCATCAAATCCTTAGCAATCAAGCCATCCAATGTCTCTTCTCCTTCGCTACCAGAGACCAAAGCAGGTGCATTTACATGTGCACCCATCCAGTATTCGGCGTAAGGTTTGTCTTCTGCAGTGATATTTAATAATTGGGGGATGTATTCCTGCCCGCCCCAAGCATAATTCTGAATTTTCCCTTTGAGTGAATAAATTTTAGACATCGATATTAGTGTGTATGTGTGTTGTTGATACTAATTTTAGTTTCATGCTGTGTCGGCATGCAAGTTAATATGGATCGTTAAAAGAAAGTATGGATTCATACATCCGAAGAAATATTAAAAACAGAAAACCTCTAAGACAGTAAATGCCCTAGAGGTTTTGTTTCACATACTTCAATCTCTGACCTTAATTCAAGACCTGTTTTGATGCTGCATAGTCTTTTTTCAAAAACAATCGAATAGCTGCATGTGCCATATCTATACTTATAGAAGCGTCTTTCTCTGCCTGATACATCGCCTGCTGAATCGCAACTGCTACTTCATATTTCAAATGATCATCTACAGCAATTTCTCCTTTTAGCTTGCTGATCTGTTTTTCTGTTTGGATTAAGTTTTGAAATCCATTTTCCACACTCGGTTCTATCTCCGTTCCTTCGTTCCAGTCGTTCCAGGTCTCAATCATCACATACTTCATGGGTATCTCTCCGTGATACTTGTGGATGTACATCCAGGTAGAATCATAGATAGCTCCACCGCCACGAGATATGAGTCTATTGCCTCCCCATGAAGTATTTTTCCTATCGTCAAACCCAGCCCATACGCCCCCTCCTACAAATGGATAAACTTTATTTTCAAATGTATTTACTTGGTCATAAAAGTAATCTAGATAAGGTTTACCCCAATTTGAGCCATCTGCCATCCAAGCTCCTCCTGGCTGTACCCAAGGATAAAAAGCATCCACATAATCCTGTGTATTTTCCCCTTCTCCAAAAGTATTCCAAATGAGCAGTGCTTGATCTTTTCCAAAAACAGAATCAAGAGATTGGCGGAGTTGCTCAGCTGTGAGGTACTTGTTTGGATAATCAAAAGAATAAAAAACAGGCTTTTGGTCATACCTCAGATAGTGTGGATTGTGATCAACATAGCTTGTTTTGAACTGCTCCAACTTAAACAAAGTGGTGTCCAATGGTGCTGCCAGATCAAACCCTTGGTCGTCGAAACTGATCGAAAATTTGAAATCAAACCCATTATCAGACAAGCTATCCAGCTCCTGAATCGCTTCCAAGACCAAACCCATTCCGACACGATCATATTCATCTTTCACATTCACCACTACTCCATCGATCCCCGCACTCCAAGCCAATAATAGGTGATAAAACAAAGTTGATTTACGATGAGAATCGTAAGTACCGATCAGTGGTTGATTGGCGTGTCCAAACTGCCAATGCCGCAAAGAGTCCTCTCCTGCATCTTGATCACCATACCAACTCATGTAGTGAATGATTACATCTGGGGTTTCTTTTATCACTTGCTGATCAGGTTGGCAGGCCGAAAAACACCCCCACACGCTCATAAAAAGGACCCAACTATATCTATACATATTTATCATTTTTTGAAAAAACTACTTAGGTCAATCTAAATTATGTTTGTCCTTGCGACCTAAAGACTTTGAGCTAAAAAACGCCCTATTAATCGTCAAATCATTGTTGTTGTGAATAGGCCTAGTACTTCCATCTTCTTGTTCATATTCACTCTAGTAATCAATTATATCCCATAATTATCACTCAAACCCAAAACTGTAAATTCAAAACTAGAAGCCCTAAATCAAACCTAAGTAGTTAACCCTTTTTATTTAATAATCAACTTTCTGTGTGTTATACCTGTATTGGTTTCCATTTGAATAATAAACAAACCGGTTTGCCCTTTTGCATTCCAATTGAACTCGTGTGTACCAGCCTGCAAGGTCTCTCTGACTATTTGATCGACTAGCTCACCTCCAGTACCATACACTTTGATAGACACAGGTTGTGGTTGTGCAAGGTTTAATGAGAAATTAGTCTCACTTGTAGCAGGGTTAGGATAGATGTTGAATTCTAGTGCTAAAGCTTCAGGAATGCCACCCAGTACACTACCGTTGTTGATGATCTCATTAGAGAGTGCGATAGATCCTGTCGCATCTTTTTCTACAAATTTGGCAATAGCCTGCTCCAACTTAGGGTAGAAGGTATCATAATCTCTCGTCTCCGATTCTATAAGTTGTGCGGCTTGATAGATCTTTGTAGAGGCTGAATAAAGATCGTCGTTTACTGTTATTTCTACATCCTTGAATGTGGCTATATTTTCTGCTGTCTTGGTCATGTAAGTAAATCCATGCTCCTTACTTGGCTCTATTTCAGTTCCCTCATTCCAATCATTCCAAGTTTCTAAAATGATCCAGTTCAAAGGTACATCGTCACTATAGTCATGTACCAAATCCCATGTTTCCTGATAAGTCTCCCCGTTTTTTCTATCTATCCAACGGTCTTGTCCCCAGCTCGCCTTGCGATCATCAAACCCTGGCCATACTGCGCCAGTAGCAAACGTGATCTCTTCTCTGATTTTCAATGTACGATAATACCAATCTAGATAATCGGCACCCCAGATGGTTCCTTTATCATCAAACCCCTGCACCCAAGGATAATAAGAATCTATGGCCTCGTTGCTAGCTTCAAAATCTATTTCATTTCGCAGTAAAATTGGTTTTTCTTCGCCAAACACATTGGATACTGCATCCCTATAATCATCTGAGGTAAGAAATCCATCGTAGTTCCATACAAAAATCACTGGTTCGCCATTTTTATACAAATAATTGTCTGTCTCGGCTATGATGTCATTTTTGAGGGTGGTCAATTCAGTCTCTACCGACGTCTTCGTCATGTCTTGATCGTCGTAGCTTACGGCTACTTTATAATCAAAGGAAGGTTTCACGTCCACTATTCTTTGCAGAGACGGGATCACTTTTTTCAAAGTTTCTTCGTCATACTCGGTTCTTACATTGACTACCATTCCGTCTACACCTACAGCAGATGATAGCAAAATGTGATACAAATGCGTCGCCCAACTTTGTGAATTATATTGCCCAATGATTGGCTCCTGAGCAGCCCCGTCCTTCCAATGGTTTCCATCTTCACCTTCGCTAAACCAGCCCAAATAATGCATATAGACTCGCTTGGTCTCATCATTTTCTTCTGGTTCTACAGGCTCTTCGGCCAACTCATCGTCAATAATCTGATCCAAAAATTCAATAGCCGCAACGCCGTCTTTGTTGATAAACTCTTGAATAGCATCTTCTAAAACTGGATAGTAAAGTTCGTAGTCTCTATCATCCGCTTCGATAAGCGTAGCAGCTTCATATACCTTGGTAGAGGCAGATAGCAAGTCTGCATCTAGTGTAGCTGTCTCGCCCTTAAATTCGGCAATATTCGCAGCTGTTTTGTTTACATATGTAAAACCATGCGCTACACTTGGTTCGATCTCAGTACCTTCATTCCAATCGTTCCAAGTTTCGATAATCACCCATTCTACGGATTTGGCATGTACAATATCCCAAATGCTCTCATAAGTAGCCCCTTCGTTTCTATCGATCCATCGATTTTGCCCCCAACTGGCATCTCTATCGTCGAACCCAGGCCATACTGCACCTGTCGAAAAATCTACATCGCCAGCTGTGATCTTATCATTGATGGTATTATAATACCAATTGAGATATCCCTCTCCCCAGTTGGTTCCATCTTCGGCGTAGCCTTGTACCCAAGGGTAGTAAGAGTTAATGGGATTGGGATCACTTTCTGAATCCTCGATCTCATTTCTCAACAAAATGGGACTGTCTTCTGTAAATACATTTGACACGGCAGTCCTATAGTTGTCTGTAGTCAGAAATCCACTATAATCCCAAATGAAAATCACTGGTTCGCCATCTTTATACAGGTAATTATCTGTAGCTGTGAGAATATCATCCTTGAGGGTCGTCAATTCTGTTTCTACAGCCACCTGAGTCATATCTTGATCATCATAGCTCACTGCTACTGAGTAGTCAAAAGTGGCATCTATGTCTGTGATACGCTTGAGCGAAGGCAGTACTGCCTTGAGGCTATTTTCATCATACTCGGTACGTACATTGACCACCATACCATCCACTCCACACGCAGATGACAGTAAGATTTGGTATAAGTGAGTAGCCCATGACTGGGAATCATAATAGCCAATCAAAGGCTCACGCGGTGCTCCATCTTTCCAATGGTTTCCTTCTTCTGTCGCTCCAAACCAGCCCATATAGTGCATATAAACTTTTTTGTTGATTGTTTCTTCTGGCTCTGGTTCGCTGGCCTGAACCGAATGGAAACAAAAAGCGAGCGATAATAAAACTAGACTAGTGTGTAGTGCTTTTTTCATGCTTTTTCATGTTTAGATTCTTGTATAATTGTTTTTGCTAGTGGGATAGAAAGCATCTGTATGATGCCTATCACCACTAATGAATATCGAATCGCAAATGATTCGGAGATGTAATAGTCGAGTACGATAAACAAGGAAAGGCCTAGGAATCTTCCCACATAAAGTCCGAACTCATGATTGACGATATAGGAGAACTCGCTCCGTTTCGTCAATTCACTCAAGTAGTTGATCACTTTCATCTGAATCGGGAAATAAGCGATATCATGTAGGGGCTGATATAGCACCTTACACATGACAAAAACGATAACGCCGAAGGATGAAAATAAAAGGCTGTGCGTCAGAGCTCCTACAAAAAAGATGACATAGCCCAATGAAAATATATAAATACGATGCTGTGGTTTGCTTATTCTGCCAAGTACATAAAGTACAATGGCCGTCACAATACCACTAATGCTCTGAACAGAGGAGAGTGTACTTTCGTCTCCTACAAGTCTTAAAATCAAAATGGCTGGCACAGTCACCAGATAGCCTTGAGTCATGCCCTTGAGTGAGGCTAATACCAGCAGTTTTCGCCACAGCTTATCGAATCGAAAGTAAATAATACGATCTACTTTTGGGTTTTTGAAAGACCCGCGATGTATCACTATACTCGAAAGCACAGTAAGCAAAAACACCGCAATCGTGATGACACGATAAACAGCCGTAGCATCTCCATCGAATAAGTTGTAACTAGACGTGAGGACGAATAAAAAACCAATAACGGCTGGCACCGCAATCCCCGTGATGGTATAGAAAAAAGTCTCTAACCCATAGTAGTAATTCCGATTGTTGTCTTCTGTGGTTTCAATCGCTAGAAAATCACGGTTAGACCAGAAAAAACCATAGGATATTCCCATCAACAACCCTGAAATACCTACTTCTACAAAAGTGATGTCCTTGAGAAACATCATTACTGAAATAGAAATGCCACTGAGAATCATGCCCAGACTGTACAATCCCTTCACACTAAACTTGCGCAACAAGAAACCATTGAGCACGAAAGTGATTGGAATACCCGTAAACACAGTAATCTGATATAGAATCACCGCACTAGAGCTATTGAGACTGCGCATGATATAAGCACTCACAAAAATCTCTATGATGGGAAGCACAAGTGCATATATCATATTGGTCATCAACAAAATGCGCATGTCCCGTGGCATTTCATTAAAAAAGCGTATTTCGCCCTGTATTTTCTTAATCATAGTTTTTCTCGTTTCTGCTCAACAACGACAAGCTAAAGATGCCTCTCTAGCTTATCGTTCATCGTAATTTTAGTTATCAAATAGATGGTCTACCAGATCTTCTACTTTGACTGTGGCCAAACCAATACTGGTATCACAGCACCCGTAGTAGATATAGCCTATGCCGTCTTTTTCCACAATGCTGGTAGGAAACACGACATTGGGTATCACCAACCCACATTTTTCATAATACTCAGTAGGCTCCATAATATGATTGATACTTCTAGCGATCACCTTGGTAGGGTCTTCTAAATCCAGCATCATCCCTCCCACTCGATAAATGATATTTTCATCTACACCGTGATATAGCACGAGCCACCCTCTGCTTGTTTTTATGGGGTTGCAAGCTGCGCCAATTTTACCTCCTTCCCAAGCTTCTTGCGCCGTGGCTAACAACTGAGGTTTGCTCCAATCGTGCAAATCTTCAGAAAATGTAATCCACATACCAGGCTGAGTAGTGCCATATTCTTCTCCCACAAAATCCATTGGTCGTCTCAAAAGGCAAAATTTACCGTTGATCTTTTCTGGAAACAAAGCATGGTCTCTATCATCTATTTCCTCTGGTGAGGTAAAACACAGCTGCTCCCAGTTTATCCCGTCTTGGGACGTTGCTATACCAGATCTGGTAATCATCGGGTATTCACATTTAGCCCAATCAGTATATTTTGATGTGTCATAAAATGGCACCCCTTCTCCTGTAGGAAAACAATCAAAACCATAGGGCTGAAAAGCATAGTTCATATAGAAAGTTCCATCGATCTTGACCACTCTGGCGTCTTGTACACTTCCCTCAGGATATCCCAACATCTCTGAGGTAAATACTGGCTGATCCCCTACTGGTGTGAAGTTTTTACCGTCAGTGCTTTCAAACAAACCAATGGCTGTACGAAATGGACTCAAAGTTGCTGCCGCTCGGTCGTAAAGCAAAAACTTCCCATCATCGAAAACAGCTCCTGGGTTGAAGGTAACTACTTTTCGAAAGTCTTCCCCACCAGGAAATATGATGGGATTTTTCTCGTATTTTTTTATCATTAATGACATATCTTAAAATCAATTTTTTAAAAATGGGTACTATTCACCCAATGAGCCTCACATTCAGGCACATACAAATAGGCTCAGGATGGATTAAAAGGTTATTTCGCTAGATTTGGATTTTTCAAGACTTCGGCCTCTGGTATAGGCGCATAAAAATTGTCTGGCGTGATAGCTCCTGTGATTTTCACTGGTTCATCAGGATGACGTTTATCTATTACCTCCTGTACCTTTTCGGTTCTCAGCAAGTCGTACCAGCGCTGGCCTTCGCCTGCTAGTTCCCATCCTCTTTCCTCTATGACGGCATTTACAAAATCAGCTTTGCTCAAACCAACAGTCAGGTCAGGCAAACCAGCCCGATTTCTTACTTCATTGATCGCGTCATAAGCTTGAGTATCTACTCCTGTAGCTTGTGCGGTTGCTTCTGCAAAAATCAACAGTACATCTGCATATCGGATCAGCGCATAAGCTGCTGCTGTATGAAAATTGTTTACCCATGGCTGAGCCTCATCTACTGCGCCATCTCTAAACTTGGCGTAATATGGGTGACGCGCATCACTGTCTTCGAAGTTTACCACACCACCATCAGAGGTATAAAATACCGTGTAGAATGTGGCATCTTTTCTCGGACCAGCCGGAAATTCATTGTAAAAAGTAAGCTCACAAAAGAAGTCTTCCCAACCGTTTTCTTCCTTAGGCATCGATGCCGTACCAATCAGGTGATTAGCATGTGCGCCGTCTCCTGTATTTCTGTCATATTGGATTGAAAATACAGATTCTGAACTATTGTCATTGGCTCTCTTCCAGATCATATCAAAGCTTGGTAACAAATCGAATCCCCATCGTCCCTTTTGGGTAATGACCTCGCCAGCCTTGCTGGCTGCTAATGCATAGGCAGACTCATCCTTAAGCGGCCATCCTGCTTTGGTCAGGTACACCTTTGCAAGTAGTGCCATGGCAGCTCCCTTTTTGGGTCTACCGACCTCACTCTGCGTATCGGGCAATAAGGCTTCTGCTTCTTTCAAGTCTGCTATGATCTGCTCATAGACTACACTCACTTCAGACAATCCCAGATCTATGGGAGCATCTGGCGTGGTGTACATTGGGATTTCTCCCCAACTCCTGACTAAATAGAAGTAGCTCAATGCTCGAATAAAATGTGCCTGGCCAACCAAGTTGTCAATAGCTGATTGTTCATCTTGTGTGTATTTCGAATACTCAATTACAGCATTAGCATTGAGTATGGCTCGGTAGCACCCTTTATACAAATTCGACATCCAAATATTGCTTGGCGATTTACTAAACTCGTCGAACTCTCTGAAAGGCTCTTTGTTACCACCAGCAATGGTGGTTATATCATCCGCACCAAACATCGTCGTCATGTACTGGGTAGTGGCAAATCCCTCTGCCCAACTGCCATCTCCACGTATGGCCGCGTACATCGCAATCGAAACAGCATTAAGATTTGAAATGTCTTGGAAAGCCACTTCAGGATCGTTGAGTCGTCCTTTTGGGTTTTCGTCCAATTCAGTACAAGACCATACCGAAAAGCATGCTGCAATTGATAAGGTATATTTGATCAATAATCGTGTGTAATTTTTCATATCTACTGAATTTTAAAAAGCAATTTTTAAACCTGCGATAAATGTTTTTGGACTCGGGTATGCTCCTGTATCTATATTCTGATCTACATCAGTATTAGATCCCCCTCCCACGGTATTGCCTGCGGACGAGGCTTCTGGGTCATAGCCTGTATAGTCCGTCCATGTCCAGAGATTGTCTCCACTCACGTAGAGCTGTAGCCTAGACAGGCTAGAAAATATGGGTCCCATTTCAGCGGTAGGCACGTTATAGGCAATGGTTACATTTTTGAGCCTTAGGTAACTGCCATCTTGCAACCACCGACTGCTATTAGAAAACAGCTGAGAAGTTGTGCTAAATGCAGGCACATCAGTCTCTTCGTTGGAGAGCGTCCAGCGTTGATAATGATCTGGACTAGTAAAGGCTTGACTCTGACCAAACAAGCCTACAGACTTTTGATACATTCCGTTGTACACCTGCCCTCCATATACGCCTTGCATCAATACACTCACGTCAAAGTTTTTGATTTTAAATGTATTGCTGACTCCATATAAAAACTTAGGCTGCGCTCTTCCTATGATCTGTAAGTCTTCGGTATCTATGACATGATCTCCATTTAGATCGCTATACTTGGCATCCCCTGGCACATTACCAAAAAGAGCTGCCTCGTCCAGTTCCGAAGACTTCCATACGCCTTCGTACTGATACCCATAAAAAGTACCTAAAGACTCTCCTACTTTGATGATATTGAGTGGCGCATCGGCATCAGCATATCTGGTAGATGGGAAAATCTGTGTCTCTTCACCCAAGTCCATTACCTCGTTTCTATTGACCGACACGTTCATCGACACATCCCATTGAAACCAAGACTGATCTATAGGAGTAGCGATCATCATGAGTTCTACTCCTTTGTTGGTCACTTCCCCTATATTGGAGACGATGGTACCATTGCCTGCATAAAATGGTAGCTGATAATTGAGCAACAAATCACTGGTGGTCTTTTGATAATAGTCCAATTCGAAACGAAGACGATCTGCAAAAAAACCAAGTTCGACCCCTACATCCAGTTGTTTGGTCGTCTCCCATTTCAAGGCAGAGTTGCCAGGTGAGCCTACCCCCAATCCCGTAACGCTAGCTGCTGTCGGCCCTCCAGGCGAATAGTCTACTGTAGGGTTTTGTATAAAATAGGGCAAGGTAGCATAAGAGCCTACGCCTTGATTGCCCGTGAGGCCATAGCTTGCTCTTAGTTTTAATGTACTAAACAGATTTAGGTTTTGTACAAAATTTTCATCTCCTAAATGCCAAGCCAGTGCTGCTGATGGAAATACACTGTATCGATTGTCTCCTACAAACTTTGAAGATCCATCTCTCCTTACTGTAGCTGTCAGGATATATTTACCCGCAAGGGTATAATTCAACCTAAAGGCAATCGAATTTAAATATTCGTCATAGTAATAAGAAGACGCTCTTTGTGTCCCGCTTAGTGCCAGGTTATAATAACCAAGCGTAGGTGAATTGAGATCGCTGGCTTCTGCGTAGGCCCCCTCATCCTTGAAAGAAGTGCCTTCATATATACCTGTTAGGCCGATATTATGCATGCCAAAATCTTTCTTATAATTGGCAACTACACTGTATTGGCTTCTGGTTTTTCTAAAATTATTAACACCTGCTCTGGTAATACCTCCTGGTCCTTCTAGCAAATAATTGTCATTGAAATAGCTATGATTGGTATTTCTAATGTCTAATGCTCCTGCAAATTTGATACTCAAGTCAGGGATCACCTGATAGGTAAGTGCCCCAGATGGAAGGTAATTGTCTACGATAACATCAGAGTTTTGAGTCATCTGTAGCCCTACAGGATTACCTGTTACGGCGCCATAGTTTGGCGTGTTGTTATAAAACTCATCGTTTTCATCCCACACAGGCTCTGTAGCTACCCACTGAGGCATTCGCCCAATAGCACCATACTGTGAACCTACATCATTATTGTTTTTTCCTGTTTGTCTACTGCCAGACACACTCAGATTCAGGTCCCATTTATCAGAAAGTTCAATGTCTATTTTAGACCGAAGATTGAAGCGTTTAAAACCTGTATTGATCAAAATCCCTTCTTGGTCGAGGTAAGAAGAGGATAAATAGTAGGCTACTTTGTCGCTCCCCCCCTGTACAGAGACCTCATAGTTTTGAGCATGAGCAGTACGGAATATTTCGTCTTGCCAATCGGTACCACCACTGATATAAAAATCATCAATTTCTTGATCAGTAAAAGGTGCCTGGTAAGGAAAAGCTGGGTTGTAATAGATCTCACGATCATACTCATTGTACAGCTCAGCAAACTGACCAGCAGATAAGTAATCTATCTTGGTAGGCAGTGTAGACACGCTATAGAAGGAATTGACCTGTACGATCGTACGATCGGCATTCCCTTTTTTGGTCGTGATCATTACTACACCATTGGCTCCTCTAGATCCATAGATAGCCGTCGCTGATGCATCTTTTAGCACCTCCATAGACTGTATATCGCTAGGATTTACCATTTGCATGTCTGCCCCTATCACCCCATCTATAACTATTAAAGGCTGATTGTTTCCAGTGATCGAATTGGCTCCTCTGATTCTGATTTTAATATTCCCTCCCGGAGCACCTGAATTGGCTGCTACTTGTACACCAGCAGCGCGACCGCTCAGTATATTGTCTGCCCTGAGTATGGGCTGATTTTCGAAGTTCTTATTGGATATAGTCGATACCGAGCCTGTAAAGTCTTGTTTCTTTTGTGTTCCATAACCGATCACAATGACCTCATTGAGCAAATCAGAATCTTCTACCAACAAGATGTTATACGCTGTTCTTATATCTGAGCTCACATCTATAGATTGACGTTGAAAACCAATCATAGAAAATGTAACTTCTTTAGCAGAATCAGGCAACGACAACCTGAAAGCTCCGTCTACATCAGTAGCGGTACCCAAAGTAGTACCTGTCACTTGTACATGTACACCTATCAGTGCAGAGCCCTCTTCTGTAACTACCTGACCTTTGATCACTTTATTATCAGATTGACTAAAAGCCACCTTACTGACAAACAGCAAGGACATCAATAAATATCTCTTTTTAAACTGTAGTATTTGTTTCATAAATCATGCTTAATCGTAATTATTACCCTTAGGTTATTTAGGCATTTGACTATTGTAGGTTTACCGGACATCCTACTGTTCTTCGGCCTTGTATATTCTTTACTTAATCGATCGTTTAACAAAACTAAGTGTAATGAAAGCTCTCAATTGATACTTTTACGCCGTAAAATGATACTATAAAGAATCATACGCTACCAAAAACAGGTTATAGCACATCTTTTTATATATTTTTGATCACATTATTTTAATACATTAGTCATACTACATGCCTGCAAAACACGTCTCATATATCTGTATAAAGCCTATTAGCGACCTATTTAAAAACAATGTAAGGCACGTATGGTATGGGTTGGAAGTATCTAGGTATGTGCATGGAGCACATTTTGATCTCTGTTTTATTGGGTTGGATAGTTTCAAAACAGATCAAAGTCTTAAAGTTATCAACTTAAAACTTGTATTAATTGATTACTAGCGTGAAGTTAAGATTGCCATATTCAAAAAGGTAAAAATGTCGTATACATGAAAAGATTTAAGAGAGAGCTTTCTCCAATTGGGGACAATTCCTGTTTTACCATTCAAAATCACTATGATGCTAAATTCGACTACCCTGTGCATCTGCACCCTGAATATGAGATCAATGTAGTGCTTCATACGGATGGTACACGCATTATAGGAGATTCTAAAGAAGGGTTCAGAAAAAACGACATTGCCCTTGTGGGGCCAAATCTATTGCATGCCTGGCGCAGTGAAAAACAACAAGGAGTACGGGTGATTACGATTCAGTTTTCCAAAGAGCTCTTTGAGTTTAACCTTCTCAAGAAAGAAGGTATGCAATCCATTTCCAAGCTACTAGAGGACTCCAAACAAGGAATAATTTTTAAAAAGAGAGATTTTATAGAGATCAAAAACAAGATTCTTGCTTTGATCGACCTGTTTGATTTTAGAGGCTTTATTGCTTTTTTAGAATTGCTACATACCATGTCCAAGTCCGACTATCGCTTGGCATTATCTAGTACACCATACTTGTCCGACTTTGAAGACTCGGTAGACAATAGGATCGAAAAGGTCTGCCATTACATCAGCCAGCACTTTGATAAAAAAATAGCAATAGAAGAGGCTGCTAATATCATCAACTTGTCTCCTTCAGCTTTCAGCCATTATTTCAAACGGTATACATATCGTTCGTTTACTGAATACCTCCTCGATATTAGGCTAAAAAAAGCATGTCAACTGCTCATAGAATCGGATACACCTATTGCTATTATTCATGCCAAATGTGGTTTTACAAATGCCTCCAACTTTAATAGGATTTTCAAAAAAGCAAAAGCACTAACACCTAGAGCATATCGTCAAAAATTTGGTTTGAAGGTCGTGTAAATTACCCAGTGTTTAGCCTCTACGAGCCTTAAACACTGGATATGACTCAGGTGTATGTTTATTGATTTTTCTCTTCTGCGGTCCAGAGCTGCTCCATTTCTTCGAGGGTTTTTCCTTTAGTCTCAGGCACAAGCTTCCATATAAAAATGACAGCGATCAGGCAAAAAACACCATACATCCAAAACGGAAAAGCCCCGTTATACTGCTGATACAGATACCCTTGCTCATCAGCCATCATAGGGAAGGTCTGCGATACGGCATAATTGGCCAACCACTGTGCAAATACGGCAATAGACATAGCCACTCCTCTCACCTTATTAGGGAAAATTTCAGAAAGATAAACCCATACTATAGGTCCTTGAGAAAAAGAGAAGAACGCAATATACAACACCAAAACGGCTAAGTTAGCTACGCTCAATATGCCCATATACATGAGCTGACCAAATACAAAAATCATGACACCCATGCCTGCCGTACCAATCAATATCAATGGCTTTCGGCCAAATTTTTCTACCGTGAAAATAGCGACACAAGTAAATATCATCATCGCCAAGCCTACCACGATCTGATTGATCATAGCGGCATCTGCCCCTGCTCCCATACTAATAAATATGGCATTGCCATAGTACAGAATGGCGTTGATACCTGTGATCTGCTGAAATACAGAAAGCCCCACTCCGATCAATAAAATCAAACCAATCTTAGGATACTTGAGGCTAAAGCTAGAACTATTCGCATTTTTCAAAGAAGCTTCTATGTCTGCTAATTCTTGTGCAGCACTCGATGGATCCACCTTATCCAATATTTGTCGAGCCTCTTCTTCTCTACCTTGTAGCACCAGCCATCTGGGACTTTTGGGTACGAATAGCGCCAAAATAAAAAACAAGCCTGCTGGAACACACTCACTCGCAAACATCCAACGCCAGCCTGTAGTCTGATTCCAAACTACATCTGTAGCATCCTGAATTCCATAGTTGACAAAAAACACCACTACAAAGCCCATCACAATAGCGAGCTGATTGATAGACACCAATTTGCCACGCATGTGTGCTGGTGCCAACTCTGCGATATACACAGGCGCCACTGCAGACGCAAGGCCTACACCTACTCCACCGATCAATCGATAGATGACCAGCTCTGTAGCGGAATCTGGTAATGCAGAACCCAAAGCGGAGATAAAAAACAGTACTCCAGCCAATAGCAATGACCGCTGCCTTCCAATCGCCTTGCTGGTATACCCCGACAAAAGCGATCCTCCCATACACCCGATCAGGGCACTAGCCACCACAAAGCCAAAAAATGCAGGTGACAAGTTGAAAAGCTGCTGGACATATGGTCCCGACCCAGCAATGACTCCTGTGTCATAACCAAATAGAAAACCACCAAGAGTAGCTACCAGCGTAATAGCAGTAATGTAAAGTATGTTTGTTTTTTCCGTTTTCAATGCGTTGTAGTTTTAGTTCATGAGAATTTTAGGAATCTAAAAAAAGTCGACTCATAACGAACCGACTTTCATACTAATCCATGTTTTATATCCTAGATGTACTTGTTTACTAGGTTTTCGAATAGCTCTTGCTGGCCGCTTCTGAGCTTCGGCTCGCCATTCTTAGCGGCCAATTCCGCCAAGGCTGCCAAGTCCAATTTGCCTTCTTCAAACTCTTTACCTTTGAGTGTATTGAACGAACTGTATCGCGCCTTCCTCAAATTTTTGTAAGTAGAATGATCCAATATATTCTGAGCCGTAAGCAAGGCTCTAGCAAACACATCCATACCTCCAATATGTGCGTAGAATATATCCTCCAAATCTGTTGAATTTCTTCTGGTCTTGGCGTCGAAGTTGATCCCGCCCTCGGTAATACCCCCAGCTTCCAAGATCACAAGCATGGCCTCTGTGACTTCGTACAAATCCACTGGAAACTGATCCGTATCCCAGCCATTTTGATAATCGCCCCTGTTGGCATCTATGCTACCGAGCAAGCCAGCATCTGCGGCTACTTGTAGTTCGTGAGCGAATGTATGCTGTGCCAGTGTGGCATGGTTTACTTCTAGGTTTAGTTTAAAATCGTCCAACAAGTCGTATTGTCTCAAGAACCCAATCACAGTAGCGGCATCAAAATCATACTGGTGCTTAGACGGCTCCATAGGCTTCGGTTCGATAAAAAATGTACCTTTAAACCCTTGCGTTCGCGCATAATCTTTGGCCATATGTAGAAACCGAGCCATGTGCTCCTGCTCCTTTTTCATGTTGGTATTGAGCAAAGACATATAACCTTCTCTTCCTCCCCAAAACACATAATTTTCACCGCCTAGCTTGATGGTCGCATCCAAGGCATTTTTCACCTGTGCACCAGCATAAGCCACAATATCAAAATCAGGATTGGTAGCTGCTCCATTCATATAGCGCGGATTCGAGAAGCAATTGGCTGTACCCCAAAGCAACTTGACACCCGATTCGGCTTGCTTTTGCTTGGCATAATCCGTAATGGCATTCAACCTCTCGCCCGATTCTGCAAGTGTGCTTCCTTCATCTATCAAATCAAAATCATGGAAACAGTAGTAAGGCACGCCCAGTTTAGTGATAAACTCAAAAGCTGCATCCATTTTGTCTTTGGCTCTGCCTAGAACATCTGAAGAAGTAGACCAAGGAAACTCTTTAGTACCTGGTCCAAATGGATCTCCTCCTGTACCGCATAGTGTATGCCAATAAGCAACTGCAAACCTGAAATGTTCCTTCATGGTTTTACCCGCTACGACTTTATTTTCATCATAAAATTTGAAAGCCAACGGGTTATCCGACTCACGACCTTCATATTTTATCTTTCCTATTTCTTTGAAATATTCCTTATCTCCTGTCACAATTTTCACATCTTCCATCTTACTAATTCTTAATTTTTAGCTAATATTTTTTCTAAATCTGTTTTCCAAAGTTTGTACCCAGCCTGATACGCTGCCCTGTCTTGCCCATTTTCATACACTTTTACAGGTACTACTTTTTCAAAGGCTTCGCCGAGCGATTGGTAAAAACCAATACCGACACCCGAAGCCTTGGCTGCACCTACTGCCCCAGTAGCATCGAGCATTTCGATCTTACACCCCAATACATTAGAAATGGTATTGGAAAAAATAGCCGACTGAAACAAGTTATCGTTGCCTACTTTGATCACGCTGACCTCCATACCGATGTGCTGCATGATCTCTACGCCGTAGATAAAAGAATAAGCAATGCCTTCTAAGGCTGCTCGGTACAAATGCGCCTTTTTGTGCGTATTGAAATGTAAATTGATCACCTGCGATCCTACATTTTCATTTTCTAGGATTCTTTCTGCTCCATTGCCAAAGGGGATAACCCTGAGCCCATCCGAATTGACTGGTGCAGTGGCTGCTAGACGTTCTATTTCTTCGTACGTCGTACCTTCACTGGCCAGCATCTGCTTCATCCAGCTGTATTGGATACCTGCTCCATTCACACAAAGCAGAATACCTATGCGAGGATCTGAACTGGTGTGATTGACGTGTATGAAAGGATTGACGCGTGTTTTTGGGTCTACTTGCGGCTTGTCCACAATACCGTACACCACGCCAGAAGTGCCTCCTGTGGCTGCAATTTCGCCAGGATTAAGCACGTTGAGAGACATGGCATTGTTGGGCTGATCGCCTGCTCGATAGCTCACCTGAGTGCCTACTGCCAAGCCTAAAAAATCCGCAGCCGCCTGAGTCAAAGTCCCTTGATCTCCCACAGTATTCACGATCTCTGGAATCAGACTTTCGTTAATACCATAATTCTCCAATAAAAAACTGGCTACATTTTCGTTTTTGAAATCCCAAAGCATGGCTTCCGACAAGCCAGATACGGTCGTACAGGCACGATCCGTCATTCTGAGTGCAATAAAGTCACCTGGCAATAGCATTTTGTGAATGCGTGCATACACTTCAGGTTCATGATCTTTGACCCACTTCACTTTCGAAGCGGTAAAATTGCCTGGGGAGTTGAGCAAATGCGTCAAGCACTTCTCTGCACCTATTTCCTCAAAGGCCCGATTGCCAACCTCTACCGCTCGACTGTCGCACCAGATGATCGACGGGCGCAAGACCTGATAATCTTTGTCGACCAGTACCATGCCATGCATCTGGTAAGAGATGCCGATGCTTTTGATATCTGCTGGATTTACTTTGGTTTCTTCGAGCAACCGTTCGGTGGCTATTTTCACATTATCCCACCATACTTCTGGTTGCTGTTCGGCCCAACCAGTTTGCTTAGAGATGATTTCCATCTCAGATTCCGGATATTGTTTAATAGACAAAGTCTTGCCCGTCGAAGCCTCCACTAGCGCAGCCTTGATCGACGAGCTCCCTATGTCATATCCTATTAAATACATTCGTTTCTTTTATAGTTGATTAGAAAAGTAGATTACACACTTTCAGTATATCAACAAAGAAACAAGGAATCGGAATTGAAGCCGTTTTTTATACTACTTCATCAAAACTTCAAAAAAATTCAATGATACGTCAAATACTACTTCTTAGTCGCAGCCTGCTTATATGCTTTAGATAATGCTTGAAAGCCAATTTCCACACCTTCTTGCATTTGCTGATAAAGCGCTGGTTTTTCCTTTTTCACCCATTCGAGTAGCTCTACTGCATTGGGGGTTATGGGTTCGTAGACCTGACTTATGGGCGCGTACGCTTCTTCGTATGCGCCTAGCTCGTTACGCAAATTGGCCACGATGGTGGTATACTCTGGATTTAGTGCTAGGTTATGCTCCTCATAAGGGTCTTTTTCTAGGTCATACAGCTCTTCGGTAGGTTTTTCATCTTGAAAAAAGAACGACTGACTTGCGTTGAGTTTTCCCTCTGTTTTCAACGTACGCATCACATGTACAGCTGGTCGATAAAACTCTAAATACCCCTGATGTGCATCGAAAGGTACTTCTGGCTTGTCATTTCTGATATATTTCCATTTCTGGGTGGTGACAGACCTAGATTGCTCTTCTACTTCGTCCCATAAATCGCGCGCACTATAGACTGTACTTCTTTCGAATTTTTCATCAAATATGGGTCTGCCTGTCATATAATCAGGGATGTCCACTCCCGCATACGACAAGACTGTAGCAGTGATGTCGGTCGCACTGATCACATCATCTCGCACTTGCCCGCTCAGCCCGTTGGGGTCATAGACCAGTAGAGGAATACGCAACCCTGGGTCGTGCAGATACCCTTTGCCTCGAATGTTGCACCGGCCGTTGTCGCCTACAAAAATGACGATAGTATTGTCGGCCAGCCCTTTTTCTTCCAATTCTTTGAATATCATCCCCACTTCTGCATCCATATATTCCAATTGGTCGAGGTACTTGGCCCAGTCCAATCTAATGACCGGATGATCTGCCATATACGGAGGCAATTCTACCGAATCAGGATTTACAGGATGTGCTGATTGATTGCGAATCTCGTCCCACCAATCTCCACGGTGCGTCACCTTCAATTGAATCTGTGCAAAAAATGGTTGATCAGCTACAGTGAATGTATCGTACTTATCAAAGAGACCAAATTTTGTCTGACCGTCCCAGTCCCCGAGTGGTTCGTGCTTGAAGTTGACATCTATTTTTCTTCCCTTACCCATCACCCCATGATGCCCCAAAATAGTGGTATAGCCAGCCTTTCGAAGGTGATAGGTAAATGGATAATATCCTTCTGCAAGGGGCACTTGCCTATTGCTCCTGTGGTGTTGGGCGTTTATTTTGTTTTGGTGGACACCTACTAACATGGCCGAGCGGCTAGGCGAACAGATCGAATTAGTGACAAAGCAGTTTTGGAATTTGACACCTTGAGCAGCCATTTTGTTTAAATATGGTGTTTTGACTGCGGGCATGCCATAGCACTCTAGATCCACACTGATGTCTTCAGACATTAGCCATATGATATTAGGGGGTGTGTTGGTCTGCGATTTTTGCTCAGAATCTGGGCGACTACAGCCTACAAGCCCCAAAACTACGACTATAGACAAGCTGAATATGAGCTCTTTGATGGCATGGATATACATTTTCATAACGAATTATTTTTTGAATTTGGCGCAAGCCAATCTACTCTATGATTACTTTTTTGACCGTAGTCGTACCATTGATTTGAATATGCATCAAATATACTCCCGTTTGCAAATGGGCGGTAGAATATTTTAGTTCTGAAATATTAGCGAAATGAGCGATTACTCTCCCATCCAGACTTGTCATGCTTATCGTACCTGATGCTGGCATCAGCACGGTCATGGTAGCAGAAACAGGATTAGGAAAAACCTGAATAACAGTCTCTGGATCAATCTCCAATACGGGTTTATCCTCTTCCTCTGGAATTTCTTCCAAAAAAGTAAATGTTAAATCATCTACATAAACGGCTCCCGTACCTCCACCTGTACTGACATGATCAGACGTTTGAAACCTGAGTTTGGAATATGACACCGAACTGTAGATGTTCACTTTGGCAGTGAGTTTTATCCATTGATTGGTAGCACTGTTAGAAATATCCCATGGTACTGTCACCCAGGGGTCGGTCAAATAAGTTTGAATTTTTGAAATAGTAGTCCCCGTGGTTTTAAACACCTGTAAGGTCACTTGATACACTCCTCGCCTCAAATCCATCTCAACAAAATCTTGGGTCTGGATATAATTCAACGTAGGAGCCTCTTCCAATTGATCTACTGCTGCCACAGTAAATTCATTACCGTCAGCCTTAGTAGGCAAAGAAAGAACCAAACCAATACCTAGTAACAGGCTGGACAGGTTTCGTTTACTCTTTTTTGTCTTTTTGTCTGAATTGATCATATTCTGAATTGACTTTTGCATCACGAAATCTTGGGCGATCTTTCCACAGGTCGTAGGTCGCTTTTAGTTGGGCGACTGCTTCGGGGTATTGGCCTTGATCGCCAGTATCTACTATCCACTGCTCCAGCACCTGTCGGTGTTTGATGAGCGCGTCGCTATACTTGGCATCTAGTGCCAAATTATTCATCTGATGAGGATCCGCAGACAAATCGTACAGTTCCTCCTCTGGCCTTTGGCCAAACCAATGCGCTGCCTGATAGGTCGTAAGTTTTCCCTCTTCATATAGGCGCTTCATGTCTTTCACTATGGGCTTATTGTCACGATAACCTGGCTGCATCATAGGACGCTCTGGGAAATAATTGCGGATATAGCGATACTGCTCCGACCGCACCGTTCTGATCCTATCGATGGTATAGTCACACCTATCTCTGGCTCCAAACACATACTCAGGGGCTTCATATGTTTTATCAAAAAGATCCTGACCATCGAGATAATCGGGTAACTCTATCCCCCCCATGGCCAATGTGGTCGCCGTGACATCGAGCAACGAAACCAGCTCATTTCTGATCGTTCCTGCTTGTAGACTGGGGTGATTGCCTTTGATCATTAGCGGCACGAGCATGCCTCCTTCGTAGCAAAACTGCTTGTGTCTCAAAGAAGTATTGCTTCCATGATCTGAGAAGAAAAACACAATGGTATTGTCCATTTCTCCATCGGAAGCTAGTTGCGCAAGTATAGCTTCTACTCTGGCATCTGCCCCTCTATTGGCATTGTAATGATCCGTCCAAGCTTTCCGCTGAGACAATACATCTGGAAAATACGGAGGCAGTGGCACATCATAGGTATCTAACAACTCTCCCTCTCTAACATGTTTAGCTCCAGCCTTGCCTCCCATGATTTCTATCTGACCAAACCATGGTTGATTTTTGTCTGGGCGCGCCCCCCATGTGTCCTCAGTTATCGACAAACTATGTGCTGCTTTATTGCCCTGCCAGCCATTCATTCCAGGTTGATAATCTGGAGCATTGCCCACATTATATAATGCCCCTCGGTCGTAGTGAAAATTATAATCGTCTTTGCCACTATTGAAGGTAAAGTAACCTGCTTCCTGCATCAATTCGGGCAGTGTCTTGATGCTGTCTGCCAAGTAAATCCGTAATTCCTCTGGCACGATTTGCCCATCTACGGTTCTGCTCGACCGATGGTTGTGTGTGCCTGTGGTAGTCTGCATCATCCCCGTGATGATGGCCGATCGGCTAGCTGAGCAAACAGGAGCAGTAGCATATGCTTTGGTAAACAAAACGCCCTCTGAAGCCAATTGGTCTATCACTGGCGTATGTCCTTCATTGATCGTGTCGCCATAGCAGCCCATAAATGGTGACAGGTCTTCTGAAAAAATCCATAGAATATTGGGTCTAGTGGATGTACTTACCTCACTGGTGGTGAGTGCTGCTGGCGAACATGCTACTACTAGAATCGTAATCATCCAGAGGCACAAAACCGATTTCCATTTATTCATTTTCATACTTATAATTCACTACTCAATTCAATATCAATAAAACGAAACAACCCGCATGGCACTTCTACTTTCACCTCACTAGGATCGTTTATATTATAAGAAGTGCCGTCTAGGATATCCTTCATTTTCACAGGAGTGATCGTATTGAAAGTAACCACGGCCTGTCTGTCATCTGGATTTAGATAACCATTGTCGATGATGGTGAGGCGCAAGTGCTTAGGAGAAGTCTGAGCGACCACCCATGCTACATCCCCTGTCACGGTAACGGGTATTTTGGTAGCTCCATCAATAATGTCTTGTTTGACCTGTGCGGCATGTGTACCCGCGTCGTATTGCTCGCCCGTAGAAGAATAATAATGTCTGCCGTCGGTTACATATTCTTTGGTAATGTTCTTATATAACGGGTGTAGGTGATCTGTAAGTGCACCCCTTGACACGCCTGTTTTAGCATATACCCCTTCTTGTGGAGGAGTGATCAGTACTAAGCCGTTGGGATAATTGGGAAGGAAATTTTGCCTGCGATCCTTCACCCCAGAAGCAAAGCTAGAAAAGTCCCAATCGTTTACTTTGGCAGCCATCCATGTGGCATTTTGTCTACTAAAGACAAATTTGTTTTCTGCTTCAAACTCCTCATTGTAGAAAGTAGACCACTTTAGGCTACTGCCTTCATTGAGATAATGTTCGTCTGGTGATCGCATACCCAAATGAACGGGAGAGAAACTTACGATTTCTTCAGACTTAGGTACATACAAAGCGCCTTTGGCCAAAAGCTCCCATATAAAACTCATGTAATCTTGATCCACCGAGAAGTTGTTGATATACTGGGCTCCATAAGACAAATGGTAAACAATGTGCCTCATAAAATGGTTGGGCAATCTCTGATGACTAAACTGTCGTGAACGATCAAAACTAGGATTGTCTGGCACACTGCGCGTACCCCAACTATCGAAAGCTCCACTAGCCCAAACACCTACCCGTCCTGCTACACTGATATCCATCGCCTTGTCGGAGGTTTCTTCCATAGAGGGTACAAATACCTGTGAATATGAACCGTCCAAAACTTGCTCCCACATGGGCAAGTATATATTTGCTTGCCAGAAATTGTGTTTCGTTCGAACGAAAATATTAGTATTTCGAGTACTTGCATAGTCTGCCAATGGATAAAATAAGTCATCCATTACCCATGCAAAATCTGCAGAATGGTCTTCTAATTCGGGGTAGATCAAGATCGTTTTTTTGCCCCCAGCAAAATCTATAATTTGCTCGGTGGTAGATCGTTGAAACATGTATGGGTCGTTGCCATGACCACCCCAGTATGCAATACCTGGTTCGCCAGCGTACCAAGCCGTAATATGATCAATAGCTTGCTGCTGGGTATATATATAGCTTCTTCTGGCGTCTCTTCTATTCTTATACTTTTCATTAGCCATTGTAGATCTGTCCCAGTTTTCGGCCTGTCCCATATGCGATCCTCCTAAAAATATGGGAGAAGTATAATTGGCTCTGATGTTGTTGGCTACCTCTTTGGCTAGACCATTATCGGTATCTTCGGTCATGAGGTATACAGGCAGCGGTTCTCTTTCGCTAGCAGGTTTAGTATAGGCTGCCAAATGGTTTCGATAAGTGGCTGTATTATTTATAATTTTCTGAATTTTCCCCGAAGGATTAAGATTGATATATGCCTCTTTCCAATCAGGATGACTGGTATCTAGGATATGAATATTGCTTCCTCCGCTTTGCGCACTAGCCAAGATGATCTTGCTATTGTCTTTCCACATATCGTTGTAGGCATATTGGCTCTCGAGTTTTTCCTCTCCGGTATCAGAAAAATCAGCATTGACTAGTACGATGTGATTTCCAACCAAGAATAAATATTTATCCTTTCCTCCGTCTTTGATCAGCTCAGGTTGGAGAACAGAATACCCAAAGCCTAAACCCTTGATATCATATTCTTCCCAATCGTCTTTAGTCATACCCGAAGTCAGATCGAGACGTACAGCATGGGTTGAGTTTTGATGCCCAGAAAAGCCCATCACTATTTCCTGACGACCATTACCATCGGCATCCGAGATTCTAAATTCGCCTAAAGGTGTTTTTGCTTTGACTGCCACTTTCGTGAATGGCAAATCGGCCATCACATCGAATAAATAGATGGATCCACTACCCTGCATGTTGTTTTGACTACCATGTACGACGAGCATTTCTGTACCATCAGCTTTCAGCATGGGACGCAGAAAATTTGCGAAGTGCAAGTTTTTTGGTGGAAGGTAGTCTTTGCCCCAAGGCTTTTCTATGCTATAGGTAGACGACGCGATATTTTTCAATGGTTCCCCTTGAGCAGACAAATAATAGATGTTAAGGTCAAATCCGCCACAAACCACATAAGTCTCGTCGTTTTTATGCACTACAGTAACGGCGTACATCGGTACTTCACTCGGCTGAAATGTCCACAATACCAAACCTCGAGAATCAAGACAGTATATCGTTCCATCGGCATTGGCTACAATCACCTCATCGTTTCCATCTCCAGTTACGTCCGCACACCAAATATCATGAATCATAAAGCCTGACAGCTTGTTTTTCCATTGGATAAACCCATCTTGAGAAATAGCCAATAGTGCGCCTTCATAACTCGCACCAATCACCACCGTCTCCTTGTTCCACTTGGCAGTCCGTACTTTTTGTATTGTATGATCTGTTTCTATACTGATCAACGCAGGGCTTTTTTTCAGTTGATCTTCGGTGATGCTCAATTTCAGACTGCGAGTCCCACTAGATGCTTTTTCAGTGGTAACTGCCCATAGCGATTGGTCAATGCTCCACTGGTTGCTAGTTTCGAAATCTATCGCTTGTGATTGTGAATAAGCGACATGACCAGTACTGTAAAAACAGGACATGACCAGTACTGTAAGTATTTGTTTAGTATCCATAGTAGTTTTAAATATCAAAGGAAAATTAGGCCTTCACCCTGCTTGGAATGTATGCGATGGTAAAATCTATGTATCCAAGCGTACTCTTTGCGTTTGCTCACTTGTAGTTTTTCAAAGCTTTACTCCTGTTCCTTGCATCAGAGGATCATGGTCCCATAAGATATACCAAGGGTCTTTTGTTTTCCTTTGAAAGTCTTTCAATTTTGTCTTCATCTCTTCCAATAGCGTCGCATGTACTTCGCTTAATGCTAGGTTATTTACTTCATCTGGATCTGAGGCCAGATCGTACAACTCGAATTCGGCACGATGCAGATAGTCATCTACAGTTCGCTTTCCAAAAAACTTAACATCCTCTCTATAGATTCCCTGCCAAGTAGACGAGGCCCACAGATCAGAAGCAAAAGGATATGGCAACTGATAGGTCGCATTCCAGATCAATTTGTAATCTCCACTGCGAACTGCACGCATCGGATAGTACATCGTGATTTCATGAAAAGTATGCGAAGCGTATATATTTCGTTTCATTTCATCTTTTTCTTTCGTCAAAATTTTATCGAAAGATCGGCCATGAAACTGTTCTTTGTCATATTCTACCTTAGCCATATCCAAGATAGTTGGCGTCAGGTCTACCCAAGAAATCATCGACTGATTTACGATCCCTTTTTGAGATCTAGTAGGGTCTTTGACTATACACGGCAACTTGATACCAGGCTCATATAGGGTGGTTTTGGCGCCAGGAAAGGCGATTCCATTATCGGAGATGTAAATGATGATGGTATCATCTGCTTTGCCTTCCTCCTCAAGCAATTGCATGAGTTTGCCTAGCCCTTGATCGATTCTGGAGACGCTCTGGTAGTATTGTGCAAGCTCTGCACGAGACTCTTTGGTATCTGGCAAAAAAGGTGGTACAATAACCTCATCAGGACTATATACTTCTTCCAAAACACCTGGATACCCCTCGCTTCTGTTTCCGAAATTATTAGGATCACTCCATACGTCAGGAGTGAACGGGTTGCCTCTATGCGGATCGCCCGTACAGAAATAGAGGAAAAAAGGATCTTCACCACTAATTACACTTTTGCATTTTTCTGCCATAGCTACTGCACTCCTTTCATCTTCTTCCAACACCGTCCCAAATCGATATACCGACTCTGGCGCCAAGTGATATTTACCAATTCGTGCAGTCTGGTAGCCTGCCACCTGTAGCATGACTGGCAAAGACTGCACCTGATCGAAAGTACTAAAATGATGATAGTCGTGCGTATGGCCATAAGATCCAGATGCATGCCCATACAAACCCGTAAGAATCACCGACCTACTTGCCGCACAACTGGCACTGGTACAATAGGCTCGATCGAAACGAACACCTTCTCTGGCTAGTCGATCCATATTAGGTGTTTTTATTACTGCATTGCCATAGGCACCTATGGCGTCCGTACCATGATCATCTGCTACAAACAGGATAATATTAGGCCTGGCAAGGTCAGCCGTAGTGGTATGGGATGTTTTCTTGTTAGAACATGCCACACTGAAGATGATTAAGAATAAATACAGATTCGATTTTATTAAATGCATACGAGGCCTGTTTTAGTATCAAAAACGATTAGAAGGAGTAACTGTAGCGTTCAATTCGCCCTGAGGGCAAAGTCATTGCACCTTTGAGAGGGCTATATCATCAACATAAAAGGTTCCTGCACCTCCCCATTTAGGATTGGATGATACTGTAATAACCATCTTAGTCGCTGTATTCTCTTTGATTTCAATCTCTTGGCTCAGTGTTACCCATTTCGATTTTTCTAGTCCTTTAAACGACCACTTAATCGGTGTAAATGGCTTGGCTAAATTGGTTCCAAACCCTACTGGTGCTTTTTCTTCCAACCATACCTTGAGAGTCATGTTGTACTTGCCGGGCTTCAACTTCACTTGGATAAATTCAGGGCTTGGTTTTCCCGAAACACCTTGGACAGATACCGAATTGCCAGTCGCTTTACTAAAATCCTCACAGCTAAATTTAAGCGACCGCTCTCCTGTTGCTGATTTCTCGTCGGAAACAGACCAAAAATCACGGTGCTGCACAAACCACTTTTGATCTCCTTCGAAGGAATAATAGTCCGTATCTAACAGGTTGGTTTGTGCCCAAGTAGACGTAGCTACTACCAATAGTATAAGTAAGGAAAGAGTTATTTTTTGCAACTTCATAAGTTCAATTTTTAATGTAAATGTGTTTGACTAACACCATATGAAGTATTTACAAGCGTCCCTCCATATCGTGTTCGTGCAATAAATAAAAGAACAGGAAAAGTAGTGTATCCATCAATACATAACGTGTATCTACCCGTAACAATAAGGGGAAAGCAATTCAAAAAGCTGAGGAAATTAGGTTGTTTTGAGCTTTTTTATCGGCTGCTAAAACGTCCCTTATTCTGCAAAAGAAGCTAACTAAAAAAAGTCGCTCAACACAGGGAACGTTGAGCGACTTTACACACTAAGTATATGAACGAAAATATTTTTAACCCTCTTCTACAAATCTAGTTTTTAGCAAAACGAATGACAGAAGAATGATCACTAGACTTGACTACGAGCAAATAAACCCCTGCATGAAGCGGGCTGATATCGATGGTGCTGACTCCATTTTTTGCCTGACGAGGCAGCTTTGCCCTGACCTGCTCTACGCCTAGCAAGTTGTACACTACAAACTGAGCGTCTGGTGCTATCTCCCCTCTAATGGAAAGTTGATTCGTAGCAGGGTTAGGAAAAACAGCTAATCCTGTACTCGGCTCGCCAGACACATCCAATACAAGATCCGTCACATTGATATCTTTGATCTCCTCCATGGTCACGGTAGTACCGCCCCCGATGGTACTCGTGGTCTCTGCAAGCAGCACATAGCTGTGCCCACTTGGCAGCTTACTGGTAAGCAAGATATCATCTGGTAATGCCAACGTGACCGACGACTCCCCTGCTACTCTGCCTGCAATGCTGGCATCTATCGTTTTGTATTCTTTGATCATGGCTCCACTAGCATCTTGCTGCTGGAGTCTCAGCACCAGTCCTTCTGCATCAGAAGGGATCTCATAGCCGCTGCCTGCATCATAGGCATAATCAAATATGATAGGAAAACTAGGTGAGTACTCCTTCTTGGCAATTTTGTCTCTATCGACTACTATCTGCGCAGGAGCCTCCCATACCCTCACGTAGTCACAATACATCTCTGTAGGAAATCCTACTGGGCTCGTTGGTGTCTCTATCACTGTTCTGACGCCATTAATATACTTTTCGTATGGGTTTCTCAAACCCATAGACACCGTGACATTCATTGGCAAATGCCAGTAAAGGTTGGCTTTTCGGCCACGTTCTACACCATCTACATACCAGATAATAGAATCCTTTCGGTTCATTACCCCATAGGTATGATAATCGTCTCTTGGATCCCATGGCGCTTCCCAGGTATTTCTAGTCATCTCCTCATACCCTTGTCCAGGACGAATCCAAGTTAATTCCCCATCCTTAATAATTCTGGTATGTAGGTTCATCTCAATCGTTTTGAGTTCTCCTACAATTTGGAATATTTCTACTGCATCAATTTCACTATACTGGACACCCCCTTCCTCTGTGGGGGTAGGCTCTCCTTGGCTATAAAGCCAAAAGGCGGGTGCTTCTCCAGGCCAGTTTTGACAGGCTTTTATTTTGGCTTCGAAATACCCGTAGGTGATTTTTTTAGTGATTTGAACGATGCCTGATGTAAAATAATAGTTGACCCCTCCTCGCTGGTGAGGGTCATGCTTCATCTGCAAGGCCAAGACGGTGTCTTTAACATAGGCATTTTCTGGTTCCCAGGACCACGTACCCCAGTCGCCTACATTGTTGTTCCATTTGGCAGCATCCAATGTACCCGTATTGAATTCATCTGAGTAATCACTCAGGTAATCCCACGCCATATCTGTATGTGCCTCTGGCTTTTGAGCCTGTAGGCTATAGCCCTGAAGTAGGGTCAGTATTATCACAAAACTAATTTCCCTCATCTCTTTCTTTTTTTAAACCTATTCTGTCCAATATTTGAAATGGTTAAGCTGTCCTATTTTTAATTTTTCAAATAAACATCAAAGCACGTTAGATATATAAATGCCTTTTATCTTCAATCAGCACGAATTTATCTCATTGAATATTTCACACTAAATACACCTAACTTCTCCTCTAGTTGTTTGTTTTCCATCCTGCTTTTAAGCCAAAAGCTTTCCTCTGCTTGTCAGAAGCAAAGGAAAGCTTAGTCAATATTAGTTTTCAATTTTATGGTCTAGGGTTCCATACTTCTAGTACCATGTCGTCGAGATAGAAAACCAAGTCCGTTGCTCCTGAATTGACAGGCGAAATGATCATGGTAGGCACTCCTTCTGATGCAGTGATATTAGCCGTGAATATTTGTTCGATCTGTACCCATTCTCCTATAGGCAAAGCAGTAGCAAATCCTCCAGACCCATCAGTAAAAGCACACATAGGTGTCTGCTGTCCCCATGGGAACTGATAAGCAGCCATCCGCAACCTCATGAGACAGTTGCCCCCAGCTGGTGCACTCTCCACATACACCCATGCAGATTGACGTACCTGGATTTCATTGTCTGTAGTAAAAGTATGCACAGAACCATCTGATGCATTTTTAGGCATTATACCTGTCGGTCCGTTGCCTGCATCTACTGTGATTTTCATACTCACCGTCCCTTCATGCACCTGTGTGGTACTGGTGACTGCCGTAAAATTATCATTGGCAGCAAGCCAACCATAAACATCTTGATCCACCCAATCTACAGCAGTAGTTTGCTCGAAACCATAATCCCAGTTACTATCCGCAAATAGGTTAGCGCCTTGATGTTCCAAATCTTGATCGGTAAAAGCATCTGCCGCTTTGATATCAGCAGACATCAAAGTACCCGCTTTGAAAGAGACCGTCACCTCATCATCTGAGTACACTTCGTCATCTTTGAGCGTAAGCAGTACTACAGCTCCATTGTCTGGGTCTAAAGCCGCTCCTGAAACGACAGGGGTGATCACAGGCCCTGCTTTGGTGGCAATTTCTGCTGTAAAATCTGATGCACTCACTGAAGAAGACAATAAATCTCTAGAGTATTCTACAGCTATTTTCCCTTCTTTATCATAGATACTAATCAAACTCACTGGATCTGGAGAACTGATCGTTTTGATGAAGTTGGTATAAGCAACAGTATCTGTACTCACTGGTTGTTCTCTTTTGAAGAAAACGGTCAGATCATAAGTATCCAACCCTCCAAATTTGACATCAAAAGTATGGTTAACAACGTCTGCGTTAGACAAAGCTCCCCCATCAATGACTCCTGTGATATCTGTAGGATCTCCTATGGCTTCATAAGAAAAACGTAAAGTAGAACCTGCAAATATCTCAGTTTGCGATTCACTTTCGAGTTTCACATCAGCACCGAGGGAGCCGTCTCTATTCAGCAATTTGGCTGATAATTTTGTCACGTCTACCAATGGCAAAACAGTTACATTCAGCACCGTGTCCAAGACCATTCCTAATTTATCCACCCCTCTTTCGGCGTATGCAGAGTCACTAAACTCTTGGTGCAAACCCACTTGAAAGCTACCTGCTTCGGTAAAAAAAGCTGATACTTGTGCATCTGTGGTGGTTCCCTCCAGCTCTGCAGACTCTGGAAAACTCCATTCCCTCGAAGTCACTCCTTGAGATACATCTGCAAAGTCTATCCTGCCACCTACATTGACGGTATTGTCATTGGTAGCCTGATTGGTATAAAATACACGGTGACTTGGGTTTGTTCCCTTGGGTTCTATGTCTTCCTCACAACTACCAGCCACGAGCACCATCAGGCCTAACGTGAGGAGCTTGAGGTGTTTATCTACTCTATTATTGATATATTTTTTCATGTCGCTTTCTGTTATAGTCCGTTGTTCAACTGAATTTCCAAAGTAGGAATAGGCAAGTAATCGTGGGTAGCTGAATTATATGCTTCCACGTTATTCACATAGTCTAGTCTGAATGTCCCTCTGATGAAAAGTGGTGCCGCATTGTCTCCACTGCCTCCATTAGTAGCAAAACGAGCCACTCGGATATCCTCCACCTTCTTTTGCTCATCTAGCATCTCTCTTACAATACCCCATCTTACGAGGTCGTTCCACCTAGACCCTTCGAAACAAAGCTCTATTGGTCGCTCCACCATTCTGAGGTGAGTCAGTACATTGGCTGCGGTAGGCGTCACTTCTGGTCTGCTACCATAAGCCTCTCTACTCACATGCAACTGCGGTATCGTGCCGTTGGCATCGATATAATCATGAAGTGTAACCACGCCCGCTCTTTTGCGCACATTGTCGATATACACTATAGCTGTAGCCACATCTGGAGTGGCCTGCGACAATAAGGCTTCTGCGTACATCAAATACACATCTGCCAATCTAATCATGCGGTAATTGATAGATGATCTGCCCTGTCCGCCTTCATTTTCTTGCCAGTTCCAATTGGTGTACTTCTTGATATAAGCGGTTTCGCCAAAGGACCACGGTTTGGTAGGATAATCAGCGCTCGTTTTATTATAATATAATCCCTCGAAATTTGAAGGAGCAATAGAAGCGTTGATTCTAGATGAGTGATCCGTAGATCCAGAAATAGAATCTGATAAAATCACCTCATGTGCAAAATAAGTAGGAAGCAGCGTTCTGTACCCTCCCAATGCTTCTGGCACATAGAATCTAGTGATGTTCACGGTTTCTGTGCCTGATCCTCCAGCTGTATTATCTACCTGAAAAGCCAAGTTGTTTGGTGTACCACCATTATACTCTGCATTGAAGGGAACTTCAAAAATAGACTCTGCATTGAACTCTGTGTCTTGCTTGAAATTGTCCAATGGGTCTGGTACCAATGAATAGAGTCCCTCTGCTAGCAACTCCTCAAACTCTTTGGCAGCTTTTTCAAATTCCTTGTTGTACAAATACGTCTTTCCTAACATGGCTTTGGCAGCCCCCCAAGTGGCACGACCTAAGTTTTCACCTTCCCATTTCTTAGGCAAGTTTGCTACAGCAAATTCTAAATCTGGAATAATCACACTATCCGTGACCTGCTGTATAGTAGAAAAAGGCAAATGAATGTCTTCTTTCAAACCTGACGCACTGGTAGTCAAAACGGCACCTCCAAAATCGTTCGTTGTCTTGAAGTAATACACCGCCCTCAAGAATTTTGCTTGTGCCATGATTGCATTTTTGTCCTCCTCATCGAAGTTAGGATCATCAATATCTGGCAGGTTATTGATCAACTGATTGGCTCTAAAAATTCCGATATAAGGCTCCGCATAGATTTGTCCGATAAGAGCATGATTGTCGCTGATATTTAAATCATTCCATGACACCCAAGGGGTAAAAGTATTGGTAGCGTACATGTCGCTTCTCAAATTGCTAAAGCCCAAACCAGCCCCACTGATCGTATAGAACTGAAGTGCTCCATATACTGTAGTCAACGCGGCCTCTGCATCTCCTTGATTTTCCCAAAAGATATCAGCTGATATCGCATTGGGGTTCACTTCGTGCAAAAACGCATCCTCATCGCATGAAGTAGCTATAAAGCCTACAACTGCGAGTAGATATATTATATTTTTAATGTTTTTCATTGTCAATTCGTTTTCTTAATTAAAAACTTAACTCCATACCTATCATAAACTGACGCGTGATCGGGTAACTACCGACATCTACTCCTCTAGTAGTTAATCCATTACCCCCTACTTCAGGATCGTATCCTTCGTACTTCGTGAACGTGAATGGATTCAATGAATTGAAATAAACCCTTAGGTTTTGGATTCCAATGTTTTGTAATGATTTGATATTGTAACCCAGAGAGAGCGTCCTGATTCTAAAATAAGTACCATCTTCTAAGAACTGATCTGACTGTGCTCTCACGTTGGGGTGAGAAAATGTTCTGTATACTGGTATATCTGAATCTGGGTTTTGAGGACTCCACATATTGACCTGATCGAGATGTCTACCTCTGGCATATGCCGTCAACTTAGCCCCATTGTACACTTTGGCTCCGTATGAAAAATAACCTTGCACAGCAAAATCGAAGTTTTTGTAGCCCAAGTTAATGTTGATACCACTTTCGAATTTTGGCATTCCAGAACCCATATATACACGATCGTCTGAGTTGATCTCACTATTGGTCGTGTCTGTGTTTACATACCTCAAGTCACCCATTCTGGCATTCGGGTCGATCAAGAGGTATTCGTCTAGCTCTTCTTGGGTTTTGATTACCCCATCTGTAGGCACCAGAAAAAATGCACCTGCTGGATAGCCTACTGCGAAGAAAGTCGTGTTATCTACGTTGCCAAGTGTCTGAGCTGGCTGTCCGTCAGGGTAGCCTATGGTTACTCCTTCGCTCAATCGAGTGATCTCGTTTTTGTTGGTAGTAAATGTACCCGTGATCGAATAGGTCAGCCCAAAGCTTGTTTGGTTCTTGTAAGACACAGCCAATTCAAAGCCCCTGTTCGTCATGTTACCCACATTGACGGTTCGTTCTGAAAGCGCGGTCCAACCTGGGGCATGTGTACCTGATGATAATGGCAACTGCTCAGACAACAACATATCCTCTTTGTCATTGATATAATAATCTGCTGTAACCTGCAACCTGTTGTTCAAAATGGCAAGATCAAGTCCTACGTTTCTAGAAACCTGTGTTTCCCACCTAACGGTAGGGTCTACATATGACCTTTGGATCAGCCCACTGTATAACGCCTCCTCAGCTCCGAACAAATAGTTGACTCCTGACTGGATGGTAGGCACGGCCTGATAAGGAGGAATGTTGTTGTTGCCCACGGTACCATAACTTGCTCTAAACCTTAAATCGTCCAAGAACCCACCGTTCATAAAGGCCTCTTCTGCGACATTCCACCCGACAGAAACAGAAGGGAAAAAGTCTTTGTTGAATCCCTCTAAGAAGTTGGATGTTCCGTCATAACGGAAGTTAGCAGAAATCAAGTACCTATCGTCGTAGTCATATTGTACTCTTACCATTTTACCAGACATGGTACTGGTGCTATTGTTACTTACTGGATTACTCGTAGATGCCGCATTGCCTACTGTCTGAATCGAATTTCTAGAATCTGGCGACATCACCACGGCGACACCTACTGACTCCACATTGTATTTTTCATAAGACAGTACGCCTGTGAAACCAAGGGTATGCTTGCCAAAATCCTTATTGTAAGACAAAACATTTTCCCATACTCTGTTGGTATTCCACACATAATCTTCTCTTAAGGAAGCCGCCGAACGACCTGCTCCTTCATTCAGATTACCATCTCTGTCGTATACTAAATACTTAGGCTCAAATCTTTTTCTTTTACTAGTCAATGTATTTTGCCCAAGTCTAACTTCGTATGTCAATCCTTTCACTATTTCGTAGCTACCTCGAAGGGCAATATTGACTCTACTTGATTTTGTTTCGTCCGTATTAGACAGACGTGCTGACAACTGGCTATAGTTGAATTCGTTACCTTCTGGCACCAAAACTCCGTCTCCAAATACTGGAAGGTCTAAAATAGGCGTACTCCAGGGTGCGTTTCTAATTGCGTTTTCGTAGAGACCGTATGGCTCGCGCTGACGAGTATCTTGTGTCACCCCAATACTGGAAAACAATTTAAATTTCCCTGAAGTATAATTGCCTGTCAGGCGAGTAGATAGTCTATCATAGCCCGAATTGATCAACACTCCGTCTTGATTGAAGTAGTTGATGTTCGTATTAAAAGTCAGGTTTTCTTTACCTCCAGACACATTCAAATCATAGTTGCTGATGCTGGCGTTGTCATTTTGCACATCAGCTACAAAATCTGTATTGTTTTGTAATGCCTGCGGGTTTTGTCCTAGTACAGAAGGGTATCTGTTGTCTGCTGCTGTTCTGATTTCGTCTGCATAAAATTGCTGATGTGCGTCCATAAGCGGCGTACCTGATGTAATGTTCTGAATACCAGTGTAAGCATTGAAATTTACCCGCATCTGACCTGGCTTACCACCCTTGGTCGTAATGATGATTACCCCATTAGACCCACGCACACCATATACTGCAGCCGACGCACCATCTTTCAATACATCGATCGTAGCGATCTGGCTCGGTGCAATGTTTGGGTTCTCTCTATAAGGAATACCGTCCACCACGTACAAGGGGCCGAGAGCGTTAGCATTCAATGATCCCACACCTCTAATCTGAATATTGGCTCCTGCGCCTGGTGCTCCACTGGATGCTTGTACATTGACCCCTGCGATTTGTCCCTGAAGGGCATTGCCTAAATCAGGCGTTGGTACAGAGGCTATACGCTCTCCGCTCAACTGAGTCACTGCTCCTGTTACTTCTTTTTTCTTCTGCGTACCGTACCCTACGATAACCACCTCTTCTAAGGCCTGTATATCTGGCTCTAGCGATACATCGATCTGGGTTCTGCTGCCCACAGGCACTTCAGAAGACTTAAACCCTATATAACTATAGACCAGCACATCCTTTGCGGTGGCTTCTATCTTATAGTTACCATCTACATCGGAGATCACTCCTACGGTACCATTCTTGATCCGTACGTTCACGCCAGGCAATTCTTCGCCTTCCCCAGACACTTTACCTGATACGGTAAAAGTTTGTGCCTGCACTACTCCCAAGCTCATTATCAGCAGAATAGCTGACAAGTAACCCCTGAGTCTTGCTTGTTTTCTAACAAGTAGTTTTAGATTCATATTTCATTTGTTTTTGTGTAGTGACAATTCGAATGGTTCTGTTTTGAACGGCCGATCATTCGATTCTAAAATGTTCAAAACAACCCCTTTCATTTGCGCTACAGCGCTATAACACTGTAACTCTAGCTATCAAACAAATGTAGTATAGCGGTCTGCGAAGCTTTTTAATAGATTTACCCTTCGCTCTTACAAATTTACCCCAGACATAGGCTGGCTATACATTTAGGAATATGGGGCTAGGCAACTCACCAATCACCAGAATAAAAATCTGATTATTAATATAAAAAAACAAGTTATACCTAGCGTAGGGCAACTGAATAGGCCTAAAAAAACAATCAGTGTGCTGAAAAACCTGAACGGTTTTTCAGCACACTGATTGTTAAAACTATAATATGATGTGTTTTATTACTGAGGTAATCCAGTCGTAGTTATTCCCATACGACGGGTACAAATACTGACATTTCTGTATTTGAACCTCTGTTGCTCCATGAGTAATAGGGGATAAACTGAGTTTTATAAGTAGTCCATTCTGGCTTACTCACCGTATGATACATTTTGTCGTCGTTGGTGTCTTTTCTGATCAGCAAATCACCTTGAATGGTAGTAACCCCTCCTAAGAAATCTGCCTTGTACTCAGCGACCAATGGCTTGCTACTTGGCAGGTACACATCTACAATGCTAGCATCCTTTGGCAAGTCTGGTGATTCGATACAATATACCACTGGGCCTCTTTTCACTGCTACTTGGTTTCTTACTTCTTCGATTTTAGGATTGCCCTCTACTAGGCTTACATTCATCGGCATATCTATAGTAACTACGTCACCTTTGGCCCACTTTCTTTCGATTTTGGCAAACTGACCTGCAACTACTTCTACTCCAGCATCTTTGCCGTTTACCAGCACTTTGGTGCCAGTAGCCCAATCAGGGATTCTCAACAGCATTTCGAAAGGAGCTTTTTTCGCAGATTCTACTGTGATGGCTACTGCACCTTCCCATGGATACATGGTCTCTTGTTTCAGTTTCAATGTAGATCCGTCAAGCAATTTAGTATCCAGTTTGTTTCCTCCATAGAGGTTTACTGCAATTCCTTTTTCTGTCAAACTATAGGCCCACCCAGACATTTTAGCAATAGTTCTCACCAAGTTTGGTGGGCAACAAAAACATTCCAAATAAGGCTGACGTTCAGGGAATTCCGTATTCATTTTGGCATAATCTCTAGCGCCATCTATGGTACGTAGAGGATTGGCATAGTAGTACTTATCTCCTTCGAGATTGATACCAGAGAGTGCACTATTGAATAGCACCAACTCCATGATGTCTGCATATTTAGACTCGCCATGCAAGCCTAGCATTCGAAAACTAAACATAGAGTTACACACGTTGGCACAAGTTTCATTGTAAGCCGTCAGGTTAGGCATCATGTATTTGTCTATAAAACCTTCTTCGATTTTGTCTCTATTGGTAGATGCGCCGTAGTGTGTCTGACCCAAAGCGCCAGTCACATACATTTTTTGCTCGGTGACATTGAACCACAAACGATCCAACGCATCGATCAAAGCTTGCTCTCCAGTCTCGGCATATACATCTGCAGCACCCGCATAGTAATACAAAGCCAAAACGGCATGACCTACGGCTTCGTTAGATTTACGCAATGGTGTTCTCTCTTGCACCATATCCCCGATAGGGTATCCTTTAGTCGGCGGAGTATCCTCTACAGAGTACTTACCTCTGTTGTTGATGAATTTCTCAGCCAGTTTCAAATATTTCTTGTCTCCAGTGGTGCGATACAACTCTACCAACCCCATAATTTGCGTTTGGTTAAATCCAAAACGACCATAGTACTTAGACTCGGGCATAAAAACTGAATACATTTGATCGGCATGCTTTACTGCGATGTCTAGGAAATTGCGCTGTCCTGAAATTCGGTAATGAATACATGCGCTAGTAAGCAAGTGGCCTGAATTGTACATCTCATGGTACTTACGGTTTTCGAAACGATCCACCTTAGGGTTCAGCTGTATTTGCGTCTGCAAGTAGCCATCTTCTTCCTGTGCCTGACCTATAATGTCTATATATCCATCTATTTCTTCTAGAATTTTCTTATCTCCATTTTGAGAATATACATACATCGCGGCTTCCATGTATTTGTAAAAATCGCCATCATGCCATCTCATCCCTTTGTGCACACCTTCTTTGAGACCTGCAGCTATTTTAAAATTGTTGAGTGCGTGACCTGTATCTCCTGTGAGCAACTCGCCCATATACGGCACCATCGACTGCTCTGCTATCTTGAACTTGTCGGCCCAAAACCCCTCTGTCCATTTGCAATCGCCAAGGTTTATAGATTTATGCTTCACATATGGGCTTTTGCTATTGTCGATAATAGCTTTCTCTTGGGCTGTGCTAGTATGAACTATCACTAAGCCACAAATGATCATCATCCAGTTTTTCATTCTTTGTTTATTTATTGTATCTGTACTCATTTATTAAATTTGGATAGAGGCATTTGGCCTTCACTTCCTTCGTAGGGTCGCTCCTATCCAGTCAACCTACCTTACAAAGTAAAGAGGTATCCTATCAGTTGATCTTATTTGATTTACCCCAAGTCAACAATATTTTACCCAGTTATATAAATACCTAGGAGGCTATATCACTTTAGTCTACTGGCCCTATGGTGAATTCGAAACTATAAGCCCCTGCTGGCAGGATATATTTCGGATAGGTCTCAGACAGTGTGCCCCCCACTCCCGTCTGAATCAAGTCGATATTGACCGTATAAAATCCCTGTCTCTTCAAATCAAACGGATGTTTGGCCTTGGCCAAATGATCCGCAGCATATGGCCAAGCAGAAAAACTAATCAATGGTTTTCCAACCACTGCAAGACCTTCTTTCTTGCTCTTGGTAGTGAAGTTGACCCACCGAGTGTCTGTATGATTGCCATTCTCCTGAGGAAACACATAGTTGTAAAACAGATCGTCTGTGGCTAATGCATACTCATCTATCTCTGCAGATCGCTTGCGATCGATGTAATTTTCCCAAGGCCCGTTGCCGTAATATTGTGTCTGGCTATAGTCCGCAGGCATCCCAAATGTCATCCCATACCTGATCAGGTCTGGTAGAGACTTATCAGCCTCCAGATCCATTTTGATTGCTATTTTGCCATTGGCATATACCCGATACTCTATACCCAACGTGGCTTTCTGCTTTGAGTGCTCGTACGCTACTGCTATCACAGCAAGTCCTTGTTTTTCTTCTACCCGAAGAGATTTCACTTCCAATTCCTTGGTGAAATCATTCCAAACTTTACGTGATTGCGCCAGTCGCTTGGCACTTTCTCCACGGATGTCGTTGTCGATGACAGGGCGTGTAAAATGGGGCATGAGCGGAGACATGAGCTGCTCCTTACCATTCCACACATACGAAACCAAATAACCTTGCTCACGAGATACGCTAGCCGTAAATGATTTTCCCGATACTGTCACTCCATCGCTATTGTCCACTACAGCAACCGATCCTGTATTTGTACGTGTGTCATCAGTCGCTCTTTTAGCTTGTAAAAGCAGCTGATCTTTGGCCAATTCAAAGCCTTTTTCGTTCCATAGCGTCGCTGACTTTGCGTGTAGACTTACTCGCAACCAATAATCAACTGATGGTTGCTTTTTAAAACTCTTGAAGGGGACTTGCACTACTGCATGGCTGCCTGCAGCTATACTTTGTGCGGGTAGTATTCCGCGTTGGGTTTCTTTACCGTTTGCTGATAGTGTCCATCGTATTTCATATTTTTCCAGATTGGTAAAAGAAAATCGATTGGTAATTCTGATCCGGCCTTTTGATGCGTCCACTACTTCAAAATTGGCAGGCTGAAACACATATTTACATTCCCAAGCATGAGGGTGAGGTGAAAGATCCGCTGCAAACACCCCATTGATGCAGAAATTGCGATCGTTGGGCATGTCGCCAAAATCACCACCATAAGCATAGTACTTCATTCCACTTTCGTGGGTTTGCTCGATCCCCTGATCCACCATATCCCAAATAAAACCTCCGATCAGATTTGGCCTAGAGCGAATAACATCCCAAAACTCACCCAAGCCACCCACCGAATTGCCCATGGCGTGCATGTATTCGCACATGATAATGGGACGATTAAGGTACGGACTCTTTGACATATTGAGCATTTGATTCTGATCTGGGTACATCCGGCTGATCACATCCACATATTCGGGATCATCTGGGTTGGCTGGTACAGGCCACTTTTGCGATTCGTAGCCCACAGTGGTGCGCTCTATATAGTCTGGATGATGGGGATTGCCCTGTGCTCCTTCGTAGTGAATGAACCTGCTTCTATCAAACTCTCTAACCCAATTAGCTGCTGCCGCGAATATTGGGCCTGTGCCAGATTCGTTGCCCAACGACCATGAAATCACACAGGGGTGATTTTTGTCGCGCTCTACCATACGGTAGACCCTGCTCATCATAGCACCTGACCAACTCGGCATATTGGGAATATAGCTTCCCAAGTGGTGGCATTCGATGTTGGCTTCGTCCATCACATAGAGCCCGTATTCGTTGCAGAGTTCGAGCAAGTAAGGATCGTTAGGGTAATGTGACGTGCGAATGGCGTTGAAGTTGAACTGCTTGAGTAAGGCCACGTCTTTGCGCATGTCTTCTCTGGTGAGTGCTTTGCCTCGGATAGGGTTATGATCGTGGCGGTTGACGCCCATGATTTTAACCTCTTGTCCATTAATCAATAACTCTTGCTTGCTACCGAATGCTACTTTTCTAAATCCGATTTTCTGACTACGACTCTCTGCCACCTCACCTGCAGGATCGATCACGGAGAAAACCAAGGTGTACAAGTAAGGGTCTTCTACAGACCACTTTCTAGGCATGCGAATGTTGGCTTCCATAAAAGCAAATTTGGGCATGTCACGTGGTGGCCATCGTTCTTCAAAGACATCTTTCATTGAGGCGGTCATTTCTTTGCTAAGCACTGGTTGCTTATCCGCATCGTAAAGCTGTGCCGTGAGTTGCCAGTTGGCCAACTCAGATGCGTCTGTACCCAACCATACTTTGGGTCTGATTGCTATCGTGGCGTCTTCTAGATTTTCGTCAAATGTAGTCCTAACATGAAAGTCGTTGAGTGCTATTTTGGGTTGAGCCAGCAGCAACACTTCGCGATGAATTCCACTTAGGCGCCACATGTCTTGATCTTCGAGGTAGCTGCCGTCGCTCCATCGGAAGACCTGTACGGCTACTCGGTTTTTACCAGATTGGAGATATTTGGTCACGTCAAATTCTGCTGCGATACGACTGCCTTGGCTATAGCCTACTTTTTCGCCATTAACCCAGACATAAAATGCTGAAGATACTCCTCCAAAATGGAGTATAATAGAGTGGTCTTCCCAATCACTAGGCACTTCAAAATCTCTATAATAACTCCCTACAGGATTGTCTCTATAGATTTTAGGAGGTTTAGGGGGCATCGGGCCTTTCCAGCCGAAGCTGAGGTTGGGGTCTAATATATTAGGCGTAAAAGGATAGGTGATGTTGGTATAGATAGGTTGCCCGTAGCCTTTGAGTTCCCAGTTGGAGGGCACTTCAATGGGCTGCCAATTTTGCCCTTTAAAATCACTGTCCATAAAATCTAAAGGACGATCTTCAGATTTTTCCACAAAGTGAAATTGCCAGACACCATTTAGTGATACCATCCTAGACTTTTCTCGATCCGAAGCCAGTGCATCAGCAGCCGACGAATACGAATAACTAGCCACTCGACCAGGTAGTTTATTTTGCTCAAACATGAGTTCGTTTTCCCAATCATTTTGCGCTTGCACCACGAAAGAGATCAACAGTAACATGATACTGTATCGAACACTTCTATTTTTTAGTAACACCCTCATTTTCATTCTCTATTATTCACCTAAAACTAAACGATCCAATACATACTTCTTACCATCTTGGGCTTTGACATGTATCGCTACCGAATGTGCCTTCTTATGTTTTTTAAAATTATCTCTCACCTCGAATATAGAAAGAAGATCTACACTTCCCAGGACTGTCTCATTCAGCGGTTTGCCCTCTTTATTATACACCGTCAGCAATGCTTCTCCAGCATGAAAAACACCATATTGGCCTTTCAACTTGTTTTGATCTGTCTGCCATTGGAGTTTTTGCGTAATGATACCCGCCATATTCACATCCAAAACAGGACCTGCGCCTATCTGAGCAGCACCATGTATTTCAAGGTAATCAAACGACTGCCCCGGCGCAAGGGTATAGATGGGTGTGCGTACCTCTGTTTCTATATATCCCGTTTCCAAGCCACTACAAAACACCGACACATTGATTCCTTCGTCGTAATCCAATGATGGGTCGAATGGTTCTATGATTTTGGCGAAAGCCGTTTGATTGATTTTGTCCACATAGCAAATCCACGACTTAGAAGAAATGATGTGCAACCCACTCATGAGGTAATAATCATACTCCACCTCATAGATACCTGGCGCCACTTCCCCGTTCCAGTTGGTGCCATGGTTGTAGTATTTGGCTACATGCTCAGGGTTATTTTTGTCTAGTGGCATTCGATTTCTATTGATGTATCTCCATCTGGAATCTGCATCTCCTGTGATTTCGAATGGTTTACCATTGGGCAATTTGTATTTAGGATCAAACGGTACATAAGCCACATAATTTTCCCCATCAGTGAGCTCAGGTGCACTGCGAGACACGTGCTGACTGGAGGTCATGATTCCTCTTTGTACAGGATTGCTGCCTCGGTTGATCAAGGTATGTTTGATGTACACCAGACTCGATGCAGATTCTATATACAATCGACGTTTGTATTGTAACTCTTCTTCTACCTGCTCTGGCCTCATAAAGCTTTTGGAGGCACCGTTCCATTTGGGCACTGGAAGCTCCTGTATCCCAGAGCTCACATCGAGGTACTGCTGACCAGATTCGCTAGAGATAGCAGCCGTATAAGGCGCGTCACCTATCACTACTGGTGGCGGCCATCTTTGAGCCCTATTGCCATTTTTGTCGATCGAGCAGTTGTCGAACGGCATAGGTACGAGCCTGTATCCTCCAAAATTCCTCCATTCATGCTGTTTGACCAAATCACTTGTGCTATAGGATTCACCTAGCAATTTGGGATTGACCCAAAGTGAGGGCACCTCGCCTAAGTTGTATTCCAGAATTCGTCCAGCTGCCTGTGGCACTACAGCTAAACTGATGTAGTCGTTTTTGGCCACAAACACGCTGTCCCACTTCCAGTTTTTGTAATTGTCTACGATAGAAATGGCGTTTTGAGCATGTACCGCTGTAGTCAAAAGCATGGCCCAAACCACTGATAGAATTCTTGATTTGATCATACTATTTTTTATTCTTTGATCTCCATAAACTCGACTGGTGCGCCATTGTGAACGATGAACGCTACTCGCACCCCATCGCCTGGGGAAAAAGTCTCTACTAGTAGCTCTTTCCCTTCCAAGGCTTCTTCCATATTGTCTACATAATAAGCCACGTGAGGCATGGTTTGCATCATCTCTGGCATGGGACTATCCACATCGAATTTGACCCATTCGATCAAGTATTCGTCTTTGTCAAACTCCGTAAAGTGAATTTTACCCGCTTCGTAAAAGCCGTCCCAATTTTTCTCTTCGGTAGTTGGTATGCCTATGTGGCTAAACTTGTAGTCCATCGTTTTATTAGTTTTTTTGTGTGTTGATTCGCTGTTCTTACTACAACAGCCTAATGGGCTTTTTCCTTTTCTGAATAGCACTCAAAACTACACGGAAGGCGTGGGTGAAATTGGCTTCATATTATCCTCTGCTAAACCTATATTATCTCGCAGAGGCATTTAACATCGAGAAGGTGCTACACCAGCTTTTATTTGAAGCTCATATAGCACCTTTGATCAATCTCACATCAGCAATACTTAAACCGCACACCTATAATCTGACGGTGTCCTACCCATGATTTGTTTAAACTGCTTATTGAAATTGGTGATTGTATTAAAACCCACCATATAGCACACTTCAGATACAGGCACATTTTCTTGTACCAGTAGTCTCGATGCGTTTTTGATTCTCACCTCGTTCAAAAATCTGGTGAAAGACTTATTGGTCATTCGCTTGAAGAATCGGCAGAATGAATTGGTAGTCATACAAGCAATATCTGCAACATCATCTAGGCAAATATCACTGACGTAATTGTCCGAGATGTATTTGAGCACCGTATCTATGCGGTGCGAATTGTCAGTGGTCATTTGTCGCATGTCTGAAGTGGAGAGTAAAGTCTTGTCGTTTTCAAGGGCCAGACTGTCCAACATACTCAGCAGTTTGATCGATTGCTGTACTGGAGATAAATTGGGCATATTGAGTAAATCTTCGTGATAAGCAGCGCTGATGGTACTATCAAAATATACACCATACTTAGACATCTGAAGTAGCTGATTGATCTTGACAAACTCCGAACGGTCGAAGGTGCCGTTGCCAATAAAATCTCTAGTGAATTTGAGTACGATTGTTTTCACGCCATCGCTAGCTCCGTCTTGTGTATAAGACGCATCGTTTCTCCAAAGGTGAGGTAAATTAGGTCCTACCAAGACCAATTCTCCTGGAACTGAAGAGAGATACACTATCCCCAACGAATCGAGTACCATAACTTTGAGATATGTAGATCAACTCATACTGAGAATGATAGTGCCAAACGGAATCCAAGCAAGGCACTTCTCTCTTAATGACACGCAGTGGCGAACCTGCAATACTTTCTGAATTATTCGGTAGTAGTTTCATATCATATCGTATCTTTTTGTGTAATGTAAAGATTGATATTTGCTACTGTTTAAAGGATTTTTTGCGTGTCAAGAGCGTCACTTTCTGTGTCAAAAAACAGTGTAAATCATGCAAAAACACATGCGTCATGCAGAGTTATGTTTGAGCTGGTTGTTGCTAGATACAAGTAGGTGTCTGAATAATACCAAGAGATAAAATCCCTCTTAACTGCCCGTGTATTTGCTAGGGTTTACTCCAAATTGCTCCTTAAACACTTTCGTGAAATATGCACGATTTTTAAAACCTGTCTTATAACAAACTTGCTGTACCGTATGCACGCCAGCAGCCAGTAGTTCGGCAGCTTTTTTCAATCTATACGATCTGATTAGTTCTTGCGGCGTGTGATTGGTAATGGCTTTCACTTTTCTAAAGAGCTGACTGCGACTCATGTACAACTCTCGTGAAAATGCTTCTAGATCCATACTCTCATTGTCTAGGTTATCTTCCATCAATCGATAGATACGCTCGATGAAAATTTTATCGTTTTGGTTGTATTGTTTTTTCTCTAGCGACAAAGGATAGCCCAACTTGAATCGCTCCCTAATCTTCTGACGGTTTTGAAGAATGCTCTGAACCGTGGCTATCAAATGTCGCATTTCGAAAGGCTTTACGATATAAGCATCTGCACCCATCTCTAGACCTTCTATTTTGTCGTCGGTAGTAGATCGGGACGTCAGCAGGACGACTGGAATATGGCTGGTTCGTATGTCTACTTTCACATGCTTACATAGTTCTAGCCCGTTCATTTCGGGCATGAGTATATCGCTGATGATGAGATCAGGCCATTCGGAATCCATGGCTTCCACACATTTTTTTCCATTGTCGAACGAAGTCACATTGAAATACTCTGACAAGACCCCTTCCACAAACGTGCGCAGGTCGTAATTGTCCTCCACATAATAGATACTAACCGAAGACATAGACTCATCCACCACCAAGTCCGACAGATCCAATTTGTCTTGATTCACTCGCTGTTTGTCTTCATGACTCTCATTAGCCAAAATCTCTTCCATTCGTTTATTCCTAAAGGCGTCTTCTTTGCTGACCTTGACTGGTAGACTCACAAAAAAATTAGCTCCTTTGCCATACTCGCTTGTCACCTGTATTTCACCAAAGTGCAATTCAACAAGCATTTTAGACAATTCTAAGCCGATGCCAGACCCTACAGAAAAACCATCTTCTTTGCTGGTCTGATAAAACCGCTCAAACAAATGTGCTAAATCTTCGGCTCGAATACCTCTACCTGTATCACTGACTTCGATATAAAACCCCTCCTCTCGGATACCATAAGCAATACATATCGTATCCCCTTCTTTGGTAAATTTGAAGGCATTGTTAAGCAGGTTATTAACGACTACTTCTAGCTTTTGCTTATCGGCAATCACGAACAACTGGTTGGCCTCCCCTTTCAAAATCAGCTTTTTATTACTATCCTGAGCCAGTTCTTCGAAGTCGTGCTTGACCTCCGAGATAAAATCTGTAAAATCAAAGCTTTGCATATGAAGCTTGAGCAAATTTTGCTCTCCCTTTCTCAAGTCATGCACTTGCTCCACCAGTTGAAGCATTTTTTTTGACTGTCGCTGCACCAAGTCTATGTGTTGAAAAGCATCTTGGTTGTTTTTAAACATGTTTTTCAGTACAGCAATTGGCCCTGATATAAGGGTGAGTGGTGTCCTAAATTCATGTGAAATATTCATAAACAACTTGATCCTAGCAGCGTCTATTTCCACCACGCGATCCTTTTCCATTTGCTCCACTTTGAGTCTATGATGCAGCGAACTCATCCTAATCAGAGTCCGCATGATCAAAAACACAATGACTCCTGTCACGATCACATACAGTAGATATGCCCACCCTGTTTTCCACAAGGGCGGATGTATGATGATTTGAATTCTTCTAGGGCTCGACCATTCATTCTTGCTATTCGATACTGCCGCTTCAAACGTGTATTTGCCCGTAGGCAAAAGGCTGAAATTTGCCAATTTGTTGTTGGAAGAACTGACAAACCACTTCTCATTCAGGGGAAGTAATCGATAGCGAATCTGATGACTTTCTGTGTTAGAAAAATGCATAGAAATGAGCTCTAGCGAAATGCTACTTTGATCATAGTCTAGCTCCAGCTTCTTGGTATCATTGAGTGGTTGGGTCAAAACCACGTGCGTACCTACCTTGCTATCCACACTCACCAATTGGTTATGAATTTTCAATTGTCCAAAAAGCAACTTGGGTAAAAAAGTCTCTCTAGGAACTTCCTTTGGGTCGAAATAGCACACGCCATTGTTGCCACCAAAAACCATCAAGCCATTGTCGAGCCAGACGGAATTCACCTCGAAGCTGGCAGGTACCAAACCATCTTCAGGCGTGTAATTTCTAAATGTTTCTGTATCAATATTCAATTCATTGATTCCTTGATTAGTAGCGATCCATATATTGCCTTCTTCGTCGCACTGAAAAGTCATCACATCATTGTCATCGAGGCCATCTGTTTCTTTATATGACTTAAATTTTGGTTCTTCTCCATCTTCTATCAGCTTACTAATTCCTCCTTCTAATGTACCCATCCAAAGCCCTTGATTAGGCAGTCTTTTGATGGAGGTAACATAATAACCTGGAAACGAGTTTTCATCTGAGGGATCAGGTATAAAATTGGTAGCCACTATCTCAGTCAATGGCTTTTCATTATCATAATTCACCTTGATCAGTCCGTCGTTGACTGTTCCTATCCAAATCACATCGGTCAATGGATCTGCATCAATTACATTGATTTTCAAAGCCTCACTAAACGTCAGGTCGCCAAACGTGTGCATGGACTCATAGGCTCGTATTTCTCCTTTCGATCCGATGGTCAGTCGATGCAACCCTCTGAAATCAGCAATCCAAAATTTACCATGACGGTCTTCGGCAAACGAACGAACGGTGAGCTCCTCTAACTGCGGGATGTCTGGGTGGCTAAGCAGCTCCCAAGTAGATTTTCCTTGAAACTGACGATAAATACCTGGGGATCGACTCCCCAACCAAATGGTGTTTCGAGTGTCTTTATATACCCTTGTAAAAAATCTGTCGAGTTCTTCCGAGGGGCCAATGTCTGAGGTTTTTCCAGTTTTGGTATCGAATACCTTACATGTATTTACATTGATCGTAAGCAATACCCTAGTAGAATCTAGTCCGATCATATTGATAATCTGGCTCGATTTATTTTTATCGTCTTCCTCTTTTACTTTGAGGTTAGAATATTTGAAAATACGTTCATTCGTTCTGAATCGAAACAACCCTTGATTATAACTCCCTATCCACCCTCCACTGGCCGTATTGATCACAATACAACTGATACGGGTAAACTCATCTTTGAAAGTATAATTGATCCATTCATAGTTATTGTTCAGCAGGCGATATGGACGTTCAATCATACTGATCACATTGTTGTGCCTTCTCATCCATAGACGACCTTCATTATCCATGCCTAGCTGTGCATAGCCCTGCCCTCCCAGTCTGGATTTGAGCAACGTAAACTTTGGCACTCCTCTATCAAAATCTACCGAGATCACATACAGTTCCCAGGTAGACAGCACATAGATGTATCCTTCCTTACCATGCACCACATCCAAGCATCGTCTCACTTCATTGGGCAATACCCGTTCAAACGCTTTTTTCTGCGTATCAAAACTCATGAGACCTATATTGGTCGTCATCAAAAAGTATCTATCCGTAAGTACATCGGCTCCGTGTATCTTGAGCCTAGCAAGATCTACTCCTTCAGGCATGTATTGTCCCACAAAATCATAATTGTTTTTATTAAAAAGGAGTACGCCTTCAGATTCGGTAATACAGACTATAAATTGATTTGTTTGGTCGATTTGATTGATGATAGGACCAGCCAGTTTCACGTCCTTTTTACTATTGGAGTATAACTCCACAAACTTCTCTTTGTCGTAATCATATAACGTCAGTCCTTTTTCGGTTCCAATAAGGATATTGCCATTCGAATCTTGAAGTAACGACTGAATGCGACTGCTCGTGAGCGAACCTATCTCACTATCAGCATAAAAAGTCTTAAACTCATAGCCATCGTAGATATTGAGTCCTTTGAACGTGCCCACCCATATGAGTCCATTGTGGTCTTCTATCACCGTTGTGACTCCAAAGTGCGACAGACCATCCTCTGTCGTCAGGTGCTTGGATATATCTATTTCTACGTCAGTACTTTGAGCCATAATCTGGCTCAATGCAGTGCATAAAAAAAACGATAACAGTATCAGTCTAAATCGACTCATTTTTTTGTTGGTTTATATCATCGAGTGCCGAGAGGTCGAACCATCATCCTCAAAAATATACAGATCAAACGTCAAAAGTTGCAGTTTTTTTGACGTATCCATTTCATCGAGCACACAGTTAACACAGTACCGATGCTGGATAAAATTGGCGAATACACTAGCGATATGAGCACCGATCTTTGGCGATCAATCAACACCTGTTGCCATTGATGTAATTGGTCTTCTGACTACAACCAAATATTAAAAATCCATGAACTCGTATCTCCATGTACCCAAGCCTTTGGCCAAGAAGGAGAAGAGAGGCGTAAAGAAAAACCACACCTTTTACCATATCCATTCCATATGAAAATAATAAAAATAGAACCATATATCATCTGCCACCAACTTGACACACCTTTCCACTTCTCACAATGGCAATATGACACTCGCAAAATATGCATCGTCAAAATCACTCTCGAAGATGGTACCTATGGCTGGGGAGAAGGCTATGGGCCTGCGAATGTAGTAAAGGCAGCCATCGAGTTTTTTGCTCCCTTTATCATGGGTAGAAATGCCCTCGAAAACGAAACCATCTGGCAGGAAATGTACTTACGATCTATGGACTATGCCCGTAGTGGGACTTTTACCGCTGGCATGAGTGCCATCGACGTGGCGCTCTGGGATCTGAAAGGCAAAATACTAAACCAACCCGTATCTGTGCTGCTAGGTGGTATAAAAAACCCATTGATAGAACCATACGCTACAGGTCTTTATTTCGAACGTGTGAAAAATCTAGAAAAGAAACTAGTAGACGAAGCGCTGTTTTATAAAGAACAAGGATTTAGATCTACTAAAATGAAAGTGGGACTAGGCATAGAACAAGACGTACAACTGGTCAGTGCCATTCGAAAAGCTATTGGTCCTGACATGGGACTGATGATCGACTCAAATCATGCCTATTCCTACAAAGAAGCCTTGGAACTTTGTCATCAATTAGAGCCATTAGACATTGGATGGTTCGAAGAACCCGTATCTCCAGAAGACTACAAGGGATACAACCAGCTGAGAGCAAACACCTCGATACCTATAGCAGGTGGTGAGTGTGAGTATCTCAAGCATGGATTCAAAAGACTCCTCGAACAGGAATGTGTGGACATCGTACAGCCAGATATTTGTGCTGCAGGTGGGCTCACAGAAGCCAAAAGAATAGCCGTTTTGGCTCAGGCTCATCACAAGGATGTAGTCCCACACACATGGGGTACTTGGATTGCGATCAGTGCCGCCGTGCATTTAGTAGCTAATCTAGACAAAAATCCAGGGCGAATGTATGGCTCTAGGCCCACTATGGAACTAGACCGAACCGAAAATGCACTGCGAGATGAAGTGACTACACATCAAATAGAAATCATAGAAGGGCAATTGTTTGTACCTACTAAACCTGGCTTGGGTGTAGAAGTATGTGAAGAGGCTTTAGCCAAATACATGATGGAGGAGCCTGTCGCTCTTCAGGCCTAACAAATAAAATAGTACACCCTGCTCTTTATTGGGTTATTTTTCCTTTTGCCCCTGCGGGGGAAAGGAAAAACCTGATCCTCCACATATACATGTCGCCAATAGTACCGCCTTTTTTTTTGTAAAAGAATGAAACACTTCCGCAGTAAATCATAACGACTACTTAGGCCTCATCATTTCTAAGAGAGGTGGCCCTAGCAAAGCCCTAAATGCTAAAAACATGTACGAGTTTTCAAAAAAAAGAATCATCAACACTATAGCAGTCTTCGAATAGTATCGCTCTAGTTCGCGATTATTACTTTACGAAAAAACACTTCATCAACCTGATCTATTTTGACCGTATAGTGTCCATGCTTAATGTCTGCACCTAAGTCTAGCCTACCTACTCCTTCTATCATGGGAAGTACTTTTTGATAACGTACCATTTGTCCAGATATGTCATATACACTCACTGTAATGGCTGCTGATTTATTGGTTACTTTAATAGTTAGCCATCTTTGTGTAGGATTAGGATATAAGATCGCTCTATCTTCCATTTCCTGAAAGGGAGTTCCTAAAATTTCTCCTCCATTGTTTTCCTCCTCTATATTTCCATCATTGTCATCGACGACTAAAGACCCAAAACAGAGATCTACTGTTACCGTCTCTTTAGGTTTCAAGGCGATAGGCTCTCCAAAAGTATAGTCAAACCGAGGCATTCCATTGGCAGTCCAAGAATCAGATGCGGCCTGCGCATGAAACCACAAAGGCTCTACGTGACTGTCGCTCCATTTTTTTGTCTCTGCGATTAGGGTATCCATCAGCTTAGGGTACTGACTGCTTAGGTCTGTTTTCTCCGAAATGTCCTGATCGATATTATATAACTTCCACGACTGGGTATTGAACCTGTGCAGTTTCCACGGTCCTCTTCGTGCTCCCACCTCATTAGCTGATCCGTTGTGCCTGAGTGCGAAAATCGGCTCGGTAGGTCTAGGGTCTCGATCTGCTAAGATATCTTCCCAGATGTCTTTGCCATCTATGAGTTGGTCGTCGGCTATACAGCCTTTGCTCAAATGTGCGAAAGTAGGATACAGGTCTAACGCTGATACTGGATGCGCATATTTCTCTCCTGCCGATATCGCGTTGGGCCAGTGCATAAACATAGGCACTCGAAAACCACCTTCCAGCGTATTCCCTTTTGCACCAGATAGTGGCGTATTGGTAGCTCCTTTATCTACTCGCCCACCATTGTCACTCATGAATACAATCAATGTATTGTCATACTGATCATTTTCTTTCAAGGCAGCCACCATCTCACCCACTCCTCTATCCACGGCATACACCATGGCGGCATAGGTTTTTCTATCTGCATCCGCAATGTCGGCAATCACATCTACGGCCATGTCCTCAGTCTTAGCCCGCAAAGGGGTATGAGGGGCATTGTAAGACATGAATAAGAAAAATGGTTTATCATCATTGGCGGCCTCTTGAATAAATTTCACTCCATGATTGGAGAGTTCATCTGTCAGATATTCATCGTCGTCCACTACAGTGGTACCATTGTGTTCTAGCGGTTGCAGGTAGCTCCAATTGCTCGAAGCTGCTTCTGCTTTGTAATAGTCTGGGAAGTACTCGTGCCCTCCTCCCAAAAATCCATAAAAATCATCAAAACCTCGTTGGTTTGGATGATACTGAGGCTCAGTACCTAAATGCCACTTGCCTACCAAACCTGTGTAATACCCCGCCTCTTGGAGCATAGTACCCAAAAGTCTTTCACTGACAGGAATACCCAGCTCACTGCCCGTGCCTGATTCGGGCAGGTTGTACTGCCCGCCAAAGGTGTGCGCATATCTACCAGTGAGCAAGCCCATTCGACTAGGACCACAAAAGGGATGCACAGAATACGCAGACGAAAAAATAGTACCTCCTTCGGCCAACTTGTCAAGTTCAGGTGTGGGGATATCTGTAGCTCCATTGAATCCTACATCTCCATATCCCAAATCATCCAATAAGATGACTATAATATTGGGACGCGTATCGTCGGCTCCAAAGGCTAAATTTTGACAAGACAAAACTAATGTCAATACAGTAGTCAGGTATTGAAGTAAGTATTTATTCATACAATAAGTGTTTTAAAATTGGTGTAAAGTCCAGCACCGGTGAGGATGATTGCCCTAAGAAAGTCGAAGCTACTGGTCTATATCGAATACTCCGTTGAACTTGGCCATGTCCTTTTCTACCCAATCTTCTCTAAGAGATTCGGGATCGAACCAACGAGGCTCTGCATGCTCTTCGCTCCATTTTTTAGCTCGAAGTACCAAGTCTTGTACCTTATCTGGGTAGGTCTCGCTCAAGTCATTTTGCTCAGCCATATCGGTGTCTACATTATAGAGCTGCCAAGGTTTATTGTCTTGCTTTAGCACCTTCCATTCATTCATTCTGGCACCTACATCGCTATAGCCTGGCCAATGCCTCATGGCAAAAATCATTTGTCCGTCTCTTGGGTTTTTTCCTGCGAGGAAATCTTCCCAAATATTTACACCATCTAGCTGCTTGCCTGCAGGTAGCTTAGCGCCTCCCAACCCAGCGAATGTAGGATAGAAATCGATCGCAGTGACTGGATAGGCATACTTTTGCCCCGCAGGTACGTGATCAGGCCAGTGAAAAAACATAGGCACTCGATACCCCCCTTCACTTATACTGCCTTTTCCGTTTTGAAGGGGGTAGTTGTTGGCTCCGAGCACTACTTTGCCTCCATTGTCGCTTAGAAAAACGATCAGTGTATTGTCGTATTCGCCAGTTGCTTTGAGTGATTCCACCAATTTGCTCACCCCTCGATCTACAGCATACACCATAGCCGCATATTTTTTTCTTTTGGGATCCTCGATGTGATCAAACATAGCAAGATCTTCTTCTTTAGCCTGCAACGGCGAATGCGGTGCATTGTAGGCTAGGTACAAGAAAAATGGCTGATTCTTCTGGGCTGCATCTTCTACAAACCTTACCGCTTCTCTGGAAAGAGCATCTGTGATGTATTCGGTTTCTTTTACTTGCTCGCCGTTATGTTCTAGAGGCTGGAGATAGTCGTGTATCACTGCTCTGCCAGCTTCCTTTTGCTTTTGGTACTTGGCCTGATAGACCGCTGGAAAATACTCATGACCTCCACCTAAGAAGCCATAAAAATCGTCGAACCCTCTCTGGTTAGGATGAAATGCGGCACCACCACCCAAATGCCATTTGCCAATGGCGCCTGTGTAATAACCCGCCGATTGTAGCATCTTGCTCATGAAAGTCTCCGTAACCGGAATGCCATAACCAGGACGATCCCCACTATTGGCGGGAATATTGAACTGTGCTCCATACTCATGAGGATACCTTCCTGTCATTAGTCCAGCACGGCTCGGCCCACAGAATGGATGAGCCACATAGCCCGATGTGAAAATCGTACCTCCAGCTGCCAGCTGATCCAAAGTAGGTGTGGTAATATCTGGCGAACCATTAAAGCCTACATCGGCATAACCCAAGTCGTCGCAAATCACCACTACGATATTCGGTTGCTTCGCTTGTTCATTGGCGCAGCCTACCAGCAGACTGCATATCATACTTGCGATAAATAATCTTTTCATATCTAAATAATTAATTGCTGAGATCAGCCAAACTTCCTTCCCATCCCTTGTCTAGTTGCGCTAGCAATTGCGCTACTAATTCGGGGTTCTCCCCTGCTATATTTACCGTCTCGTCTGGATCTTTTACATGATCGTATAGCTCCACAAAAATTGGGGCTTTGGCCAAATCCGTTCTATCTTTCCAGGCTACAAGCCTGTAATTTTCTGTGCGCATGGCATATCCCATCAGGTCATTTTCAAATAGCAATCTGTCCCACTTATCTTGTTGCTGCTCCATGATTCGCGCTTCTACTTTTTCGATCATTGGCCCAAAATAGGTTTCTCTCATGCCTTGAGACAGTGGATTGGCAGCCCACTCACGCAACGCTGGTGTCGGAAACTGACTAAACACTGCCTTTTTCCAATCTTTGTCAGGCTGCTGCAGCAATGGAGCAAAACTCTGCCCTTCCAGATGCTCTGGCAGGTCTAGCCCAGCGAGCTCGGACAAGGTCGGATACATATCTACGAGCTCTACCAGTGCCTCTGTTTGCTTACCTCTATTTTTTTTATCCATGTCAGGCGTCCAGATGATCATAGGTACACGTGTACCCAACTCATAATTGGTCGCTTTGCCCCAGATACCCATATCGCCTAGGTGCCAGCCGTGGTCGCTCCATACGATGATGATGGTATTGTCTCTCACACCAGCTTCTTCTAATGCATCGATCATCATACCGATCTGTGCATCCACATAACTCACACAGGCTAGATAAGCGTGCTTGAGCGTACGTGCCAGTACGGTATCTATTGGTTCTTCTTTCGGTATGCCATAGCGCACCCGTAGTTCGAAGGAGGGGTGTAGCCCCATTTCGGCACCGCCTATTGGTCCTTCCTGTTGGGTGGCCAATGGTATTTTTTCGGGATCATACATGTCCCAATATTTTTTCGGTGCTGTCCAGTTGAGATGTGGTTTTTTAAACCCTAACCCAAGAAAAAACGGCTTCCCATCGTCTTTGGCTACCATGTCTTTGAGCGTGGCTATGGCCAATTGCGTATTGTATCCATCTTCGTATGACACATCCGACACATCTGCATTTTCGTACGCTGGGCCATTGCCCAATCCTCGTTTGGCAGCATCACCATACTTTTCGATCATCGCTGCTTTATTCTTTTTGAAAATTTCCTGATTCTCTTTTAGGGCATAGCCTCCTGGGAATCTTGGTGGCCGGTATTCGCATTTGTCTCTGGCAGGTTCTCTACTCCACGACAACTCTTCGTCCGAATATTCGGCATGATATATTTTGCCACAGTACACGGTCTCATAGCCATTGTTTCGGAAGTGCTGAGGCAGGGTGACTATATCTGGATTGAGGTCTCTGAAATAAGTGTAGTTTTCAATTACGCCAATGGTCTCAGGTCTAGCTCCGGTCATTAGACTGGCTCTAGACGGGCTGCAAATGGCCTGCTGACAATACGCCCGGTTGAACTGCAAACCTTGGCTCGCCAACTCATCTAAATTAGGCGAAAGCGCAATCCTGGAACCATACGAACCCAACTCGGGACGAAGGTCATCTATGGCTATAAATAAAATATTAGGTTGCTGTCTTTCGACGGGAGCGGAGGCACATCCATACATGGCCCACCCTATGGTAATAAGTATAAATAATCTTTTCATATCATTAATATTCGTAAGAAAGGGTGGTCTTCATTGCGCAGAGCTTCTTCTTCTAACCTTACCTCATACGCTACAAAAGAAATACATCTCTCACGATTTAATCATTAATAAATTACCCGTCACTTCCCCATTCTTATCCCTTATCTCTTGTATGTGTATTGAAGATAATGACCTAACACCACTTTTTGATCATGTTTTCGAACAACAATATATGCTTGGCCTGTTGCAAAATCTATCCTAAAAACGAGTAAAAAGACAGGGGCTGCAACAGGCTTCGCATGATGTGATTTAATCAAACTGTCCTTCCTGTTGTTGTGGCTATATCAGCTTGTTTGACTAATTCATATCAAATACTTTCGTTATGAATTTATACACCGTGTAAAGGTGGATGAGTGACTGGAAAAATGATGATCATTACTTAGCCAAAACCTTCACTATTTTACCCAGATGGGAGCATTCAAATACTCATTTTGTACTTACCTGGGGAGACACCATATTTTTCTTTGAAAGCTCTACTAAAATGTGCCATGCTTTTGAACCCACAGCGAACATAAACCTCAGATACCTGCATACGATCTTGAAGCAGCATTTCAGCGGCTTTCTTGAGCCGATACGATTTCAGGAGTTCATAAGGCGTCTCGTTGGTCAAAGCTTTTACTTTTTGAAAAAAGTGAGAACGACTAATACACAATTCTCTAGACAAATAAGTGAGATCAAATTCAGCCTCATTCATATGTTTCTCAATCAAAGCATACAGTTGAGTAATAAAGGTTTTATCATAATCATTACCCTCTGTTTTTATCAATTCTAAAGGAAAAGCGCTTATTTCGTTCTCCTGTGGACTCTCTCCCTCCGATTGCTCTATGGGAAAATAAAGCCGAAGCTTGCTCAGTCTCATTTTGACCCAAATCACCAAGACAACTAAAGCGAACCCTAGCCCACAAAACAACATATAGATCAAAGAAGTTTGGTCAAAAGACTGACTAACCTGGATGTGAAGTTTTTTCCTATTGCCACGCACCATATCGCTATTAGAATCCATCACTTCGAGGGTATACGCTCCTGGTTGTAGATCTTCAGCTGCCTGGCTAAACGACGGAGTAACGACCCAGATAAACCCATCGCTGTCTTCGAAGACCGTGGTCTCGCCATCGTACGACAAGTGCCCAAATACAGATGATTGACGATCTGCTGAAATCTCACAAGTCGTATCCTGACCACTAGCCAAGCGATGAACAAGGCAAAACACCAATATTAAATAGCTATAGCGCAGATTGATCATATAAATATCAGCTATAAAAGGTGAAACCATACAGGCGCTCCTTCAATATAGATTTTACTGATAACAGGCAAAAACAGACTTTCAGGCATGTTTTACAGACGTTAAGTCAAGTTGGTCTGAAGTGCAAAATCTAATTTACAAACTATAAAATATGTCAGTATAGGACTTGTTCAATACTGGCCGATACCAAAACTTTTTTAACACAACTTAAAACGATTATCACATGAACAAAACAATTACTACAATGTGCTTGATGATGGCCATTGCCATTCAGAGTTATGCACAGAAGCCATTGGGAGTACCAGGTAACTGGACCTTACAATCGGACTTTTCGGATGAATTTGATGCAGGATTAAATACCAGCAAATGGGAACACAACCCTAACGACTGGGGGCCTTGGTCTTGGGAACCTAACCGTACCAAAGTGAACAATGGCAAACTCAAACTTACCATGGACTGGGAAAAACATACCAGAGGAAATACACAATTGTACTTTACCTCAGGGATTATCCGAAGCAAAAAGGATATCAAATACGGATATTTCGAAGTGAAAATGAAAGGTGCGGCTAGGCATCCTGGCGTCTGCCCTGCATTTTGGACTTATTCGATTGGCCAGCCTGTGATCAATGGAGTGAAATACAACGAAATCGATTTTCCTGAAATTCAGCAGCGCCAACGCAACGTAAACACGATCGACTGGAACGTCATTCGTGCCGATGCAAACGGCAAACGAACCTCCGTGCGATATACTACTGGCACTGGTACTGGCCCTAGCTTCGACCCTAGAGACGAGTATCATGTATATGGGTGCAACTGGACTGCTGATGTCATTGAGTTTTTTATCGATGGAGTAAAAGTAGCTTCTCACCCTAATGTGTACCAATTTCACAAACAGCACCTTGTGATTTCTATGGGGCTACGCGAGCCGTTCTACGAGTATGTGAATGGAAACCGAGTAGCAATACCTACCAACAGCAGGCCGTCAGGGTTTCCTACTACGATGCAAGTAGAATATGTACGCGTATGGAAAGGTACTGCATCTGGTGGAGGTGGAGGAGGAAACAGCTGCTCTGCTCCTGCATGGAAATCTGGCTCTACCTATAAGCTCAAAGACGAAGTTTCGCACAAAAACAAAATCTGGAGATGGAAATCTCGTACTAATGGCAATTGTACTCCTGGGGATTGTGGTAGATGGAAAGATATGGGTGCTTGTGGTTCATCTTCCAGACTACTTGCCGATGGTGAGATAGAAGAAGAGATAACCACTTCTAACATCCGTGTATTCCCTAACCCTACCAGTAACCAACTAAATTTCACCTTGAACCTCTTGGACGGCCCTACAAACTATCGCCTCACAGACATACAAGGTAGAGTAGTGCTACAAGGCACTTCCTCCGAAACATCTAATTCACTAGATGTGAGTGGACTCAAAAAAGGCATCTACTTGATAAGAATAGAAAATGGTGCAGATGTGCATAGCAGCAAGGTCGTATTGAGATAATACCTAACTTATCCTTATATTATTTAGAGCTTGTCTGGAAACCCTGTTTCTATGGCAAGCTCTTTTTTGGCATTACACGTAAGTAAACCCTATTCCTTCATAACTTTTCTAGTCTACCAACGGTGATTATCTACACCTTATGCCAATAGTGTCTGGAGACTTCCTTTAACCAAAGAGATTACCCCCTTTTCAGACTGAAGAGTCGTCATAGAATAAGCAACTAAAATAGAATGGATTTCTGGCTACCCTTTGGTGCCACTAAAAGAAAACAACCAAGACACTAGGCTACTTTACTGGCATTCGTAAATGCACAAAAAAAGCAGTCCCGCTATCACGAGACTGCTTCATCAACGGTGTTTCACCAATTTATTTCTTGATGAAACGAATTGATTGTTGTTGTGAAACTTTGAGAATATAGACTCCGGGATTCAGATCAGCGATATCTATTCGATCATTCGTCACTCTTCTTACAGATAGATGACCTTGCATATCTATAATGGTGACTTGATCTAGCTTAGAGAAGCTGTCATCGATAACGATGGTATTGCCCGCTGGATTAGGATAAATATTGAATGAGTTTTTCAATTGATTATCACTCACCTGGGTCACGATTGTTTCCAAATAAAAATCAACCGTATAAGTCTTCGTTGTTGTGCCATCTTCGGCAGTAACTACCACAGTGGCTTCTCCGTCCGTTGCTGTAGCTTGAGTAATGACCATATTCGCATTGGCATCCGTAGTAGTCGCGGTGACTTGAGGAATACCTGTAGTCTCTACTGGTACCTCATAGTCATAATCCATTGTACCTGACGTAAAACCTGCAATCGAAGTACCGTCTATTTTCAAACTCGACAAAGTAGCATCTGTAGCTGCTTTAACAGAGAAGTTGACCATGTAACTTTGGGAAGTTGTTCCGTCCTCAGCAGTAACCTCCACCGTAGCTGTACCAGTTACCGCAGTTGCCTGAGTAATAACTAATGGCTGCGCACCTGCATAATTGGCAGTAGCACTTACGACAGAAATGGCCGTCGTACCTGTAGGCAATTGCACATCGTAACTCAAAGTCCCTGCATCAAAGCCCGACACAGTAACCCCGTCAACTTGGAGGTCTGACAAGGTCGCATCTGTAGAAACTGCTGCACGATTGATGGTAATCGAATAATCAGCTGTAGTGGTTCCGTCCTCAGCCGTCACGGTAAATGCAACCGTAGAAGCTGCTGGCCAGTTGTCTGTAATCGTCTGTGAACCTACCATGGCATTAGCATCGGTGGCAGTAGCTACCACTGTAGGCAATCCTGAACTACTAAAAGGAGCATCATAAGTAAATGGCGAGCCTCCAGCCATATCTATTGCCTCTCCACCTATAGTCAAAGTAGCTAAAGTCGCATCTGTAGCTGGAGCTGCACGGTTGATAGTAATCGAATAATCGGCTGTAGTGGTCCCGTCTTCAGCCGTCACAGTAAATGCAACCGTAGAAGCTGCTGGCCAGTTGTCCGTCACCGTCTGACTACCAATAGTAGCTCCATCGTCTGTAGTAGTAGCTACTACAGGTGGTAGTCCAGAACTGCTATAAGGCGCGTCATAAGTAAATGGTGAACCTCCAGAAATATCAACAGTTTCATCTCCCACTTTCAAAGTAGCCAAAGTGGCATCGCTAGAAGGAGCCACTACTTCTGATATTTCAAAATCATCGACATACAGCACACTAGCAGCGTCATCTGTAGGTGTCTTGAGTAATCTAAACTGAATGCCAGTCATGTCTTGGTCTGGAGTAAATTCCATTTCTACCTCAGTCCATGTGTTAATTACTCCTGTAAATTTAGAAGGAGACTCAAACAATCTAATGGGCTGACTACTAGCATCGTAGATTCTAAAATTGATCAGCCCTGGAGAAGCAGATGCATCTACTTGTTTAAGTGTCACCTTCCAAACATAGGTTTTAGAAGCTAAAAACATCCCCTCATTAGGGTACACTACAGTGGTATTGAGCTGGGTATTTGTATTTCTTGGTGCTGTACTCACAAAATTATTGCTTCCTCCGGCGCCTTCGCCTGAAGTAGTCACCAAAAGGGCAGTGTAGCCATTACCTTTCATTTCTCCCGTATCATCACCAGTTCTAGATTCTAAATCTTCCTCATATATCACCTGAGACCAGCTCTGAAAACCAGTGCTCAGAAGAATGATGATCATCGTTAATTGTATTAGTTTTTTCATGCTATACTTTGTTTTGTATTATGTAGATATTTTATGCATGAAACTGTGTCGCACCACTGGTCTTTTAAGGGAATTGCATATGACGTGACCAAGGCCATATCTGAAGGATAGGATGCAACACGAGCATCACAACATTTTATTTGATAGCAAGCTAGAAAAGATGTTGAGCGGAAAATACTTCGTTTTTAACCCTCAATTCGTCAATATTACCTATCTCCGACAAAGCGATTTACAACTATGACACTTCTGTAGAAGTGTGCTAAAACACTTACTTTTTGAAAAGAAAATACAAGGGCTGATCAAGAAAAAAGAAAACATCTAACCGTAATAAAAAGGCAAAAAACAGAGCACTTCAGAAGCTGTGCTCTACTCTATTTTTACAAAATCATATAGGCTAAAAACACTTTACTCACTCACCAAGACAACACCACATGGTGCTTAGGTGTGTCAAGGAGGTTTAAATTCTCTATCTCCTTCCTACTTTGTAACCTTGGTCACCTCAAGATATTGCTTGGCCAGTCTTCTGCCCAGTTCCCGTTGAGATTCGGAATCCATATGAGTGCCGTCGCCCTTGTGAGTGAGTCCTTCGGAATTGGCTACGGATATATTGGCATCTCGATCAGCTACGCTATTGATTTGAAGATTCAGAGCATCCCATCTGGCCTGCTTGTCTTCTGGCTCAGTGTAGCGTCCCAGTTCACCTATAACTACTGGCAGTTCATCGTTACCCACTGTCTCCCTGAATATGGCAATCAATGAATCCAATTGTTGAGCATACATAGGAATTCGTTCTGCCTTGGCATTGCTCTCTCCTTGATGCCAAAGGATACCTTTGATCGTTCCGTAATTTTTTGCAAAAGCGACTTTGCTTTTGAAATTACTAAGCAATGCTACGCCACGGTGATTCTGGTTGGACAACCATTTGTTGATACTACTCCCTCCTACTGCACAAGGAATCATCGCAATAGATACTCCCTCTGGCAAAGAATCGAGCAGGGATTGGCCAAAAGCCATCCCACAGTCTAGCCCAGTCATTTTAGGCTCATAAAAGTGTAAGGGTTCTTTGGCATAGACCCAATTCATGGATGCGTCTATCGTCAATATTCTTTTGTTTGGGATCGTGTCTTGAGGCTCTACAAACCCCCTCCCTGCCATATTGGATTGGCCAGCCATGAAAAATATAAACAGACTGTCAGAACTAGGCATTTGCTCACAATACTCCACCTGTTTAGGGAAATTGATGCGCCAGCCTTGATCCGCTTTTTCAGTACGCTTCCCATTGACTCCTGGTTCTGTAGCTGAAGTCAGCCCCATTAAGAAACATAGGAGAAGTATTGAATTTTTATACTTTTTTATCATGACCATTTTTTGTACTGTGTGTGGTATTCATTTGGGATGAAGTTGGTCTCACACTATGGCGTGAGACTCAACCTTCCCTGTTCTTGTTTAACCTGAGTGATTCAGAATAACCACTATTGGAGTCTTTCTACTGACTCCTGTTTTTTTTAGTCTACAGCTACCGTCAGCGGATTAGCCAACTGCTGTGCATATTGGCTTAAGTAGTCATACCATTGCTCCACACTGTCGAAATGATTGCTCTTTTCCCAGAAAAAACCAGTGTAGTAAATGGCTTTTCCGTCATTCACAGACAAATGTGCATAGACATTGCTTAGATCTTTGACGTCTGTCACCACCTTTTCATAACCCAAGAAAGTGCCTGGGCTAGCCACTATGGCTGTAGCCAACCGACTGTTTCTACCATGAGGCTGCCAGTAAGTAATCCACCCTCCCAAAGAGTCTACTTTCACTTCTCCATCGTTTTGATGCAGGGTAAGACCAGCGCTGATCACATCGCTACCAGCTACGCTCACCTCTACTCTACTGAGATGACTCCCTTTATCTAACGAAATCAACTTAGACGTCTTTACGTTTTTACCCTCGGCAATCTCCCATGGAGCATAGTCCAACACAAATGAGGTAGACATTGGGCCAGTGGCTAATGTTTCATATGCCGTAAAGTTTTTTGAAGTCTTATACTCGTCACCATTTTTGATGGCAATGCCTCCACAGCCACGACTCGCTCCTACATGGAAGTTGTCCAACCCCTCTCCCGTATCTCGGTGATAGCTTCCTGTCTTTTCTGTGTATTTTTTATACCATTTATTGATCACAGGGTACTCTACCCTTTTAAGCCAACAATCCATCCCACTGGTCAAGGTTCCGCCTTTCACACTGTCTTCTACCATCTGCTGTGCAGTAGGCCCGTAGGTACGAAAAGCTACCTTATCGTTTTCCCAAGCATAATCATCTGTGCGCTCAGGCACAAATCTAGAATAGCATTCATTTTCACTGGTAGGAAGCGTATCATCTTCATTTAATTTTAGGAGAGTATAAACAGCCTTTGCATTTGCGGGTACGCTGGGCTGGAAAAGCACTCGATCGGCGATACCATCCTTGTTGTCATCCACATATTGGATCAGCTCCAATACTCCCTTATCGTTGGCAATGCCAAAATCGGTCAAGACTTGACCGTCATGTAGACCTACAGATTCCGCAGATATCGAAACTACTTCACCCGATCTGGCAAAAGACTGGTTATTCGAAACCGTAATTTTCTTGTCTGAATCATGCTCACCACATCCTACCAAATGGACGGTGGCTAGCATTACTAGCAAATACTTTTTCATTCGTAATATATTTTTTAAAACGTGTATTATAATAATCATCTAGACTCTCCAACTATGACCATGTCTTTGATCAAACAGCCCGCCTTAAAACCTGCGGTACCTCTGAGTCTAAGCGCGATATGACCAGCTGCCAAAGGAGTTTTGTCCTCAGTTTCAAAAATGAGTTCGTTATCAATTTTCAACCACAGCTTTCCCTTCTTCTTTCCTATTTCTATGTCATAGTAGACACCTGCTATCATCTTGTTTTCACTTGCTGCGATAAGTGCACCCGTAGAATTAGGGGACTTCTGAACAAAGGGCGTATTATTATGAGGAGCATTTTTGAAAGCGAAGAAATAGTTTTCTGTCTCCTCTGTGATCAGGTTTATTCCACCATCGTAGTCGTTAGGGATCGTGAGGGCCGAAGCATCTCCCGGATCTGACACAGCTAGTAAGGTAACCATCACGGTGGCGGGCGTGAGTGCCATCGTCTTGTATCGCAGGATTACGTCATTGCCATATATATTAGGACTGACGAGTAATATGCCTTTGGTCTCATCTGCTTCTTGGAGCGACGTCTGATTGCCCCATGTAGCTATGGCTCCTTGACCCCACAGTGCCCAAGTGTTCAGTTCTGTTGGACTGATGCTGTACTCCTTGGCCTGACCATAGAGCTGACCTGTACTTATACAAAGTAACATTACGATCGCAGATACCTTTCTCTTACTTCTCTGTTTCATATTCAAAGACATTAATGTCTATTGTTAATTTTGGTAAGTAATCATTTTCAAACTAGAAGGAGAATTAACCTGAATTTCTGTAGCTGTTTGGGTCAACAGCCCTGTATTGGTATCTCTTTTAAAGACCACTAGGTTTCCTGAATTTTGATTGGCTGATATCAAAAACTGACCTGAGGGATCTATCACAAAGCTTCTAGGGTGTTTTCCTCCCACAGGCTGAGTAGTCAGCAGAGAGAGTGTGCCGTTGGTTTGATCTATCTTGAAAATAGAAATATTATTTAGCTCTGCTCGGTTAGACGCATAGAGAAACAGCCCATCTGGCGAAATATGAATATCTGCGGACGCATAATCGTCTGCTGGACTGAGCTGTGTCAGATCTGAGTCGATCTCCTTCCATTGGCCATTGGCATACCGAAACGTGCTTACCGTTCCGCTCAATTCTTCTACACAATAGGCAAACCGCCCATCAGGACTAAAGGTAAAATGCCTTGGGCCACTACCAGGCTTGTTGGCTACTGTGAAGTGATCGGCGGCTTGCAAGCTACCATCTGCCGCAAAGGAGAATGCACGAATCTGGTCTGTGCCCAAATCGGGTGCAAAAAGGTACTGATTAGTAGGGTCGAATCCAGCGGAATGTAGATGAGACCCCTCTTGCCTACCTGACACTATGCTCTTGCCACTGAAAGTCATTCTTTGGGTATAGGGAGGTAGGCTACCGTCCGTATTTGGTCGAAAAATCGTGAGGCTGGTTTCACTATAATTGGAACTGACGACGTATTTATTGTCGCGATCCACAGTCACATGAACTGGGTTTCTTGCGTCTGTGGTTTGTTTGTTGATATACTTGAGCTTTCCACTCCGTGTATCTATGCTAAAAGCAGAAATAGAACCGCTGGTTTTTAGCTTGGTATCGGTACAGGCGTATAGGTATTGGCCATTAGGGGCTATGGTGATAAAGGACGGGTTGACCAACCCTCCTTCTCTATGTACTTCGGTCAACTCACCAGTAGCCGAATCGAATTGATAAACATAAATACCATCTGCAGCTACACCTCCAGTATATGACCCCACCATCAGATAGGTAGTGGGCTGGCAAAGTCCATGACTCATCATCCCTACTAAAAGCACGAGGCCGATCGACAGCCATGATTTGACACTGATAAATTTTGTGGTCATATGTCTAAAACTGATATTTTCTATTGAAAGAATCCTTGTTTCTGTTTCACCACTTTAGGTGCCCATATTTTTATATTGTCAAACTGCCCCGTATCATCAAAAGAGCCTACACCTATGCGTCCAGCTGCAAAATGTTGATCTTGAGCCTCCATGACAGGGTGCTGCATATTATCAAAATATATTTGGATGATCCCTTCTTTCACCTTTCGTACGATTCTGACTTTGTGCCAAGAGTTGGTATCAGCCCAATCTACGCCAGCAGTGGTTTTAGATGCAATTTTAATTCTTGGTTCATCATTAACCAAAAAGATGTTATTCGCATGATCATCGGCAATACTTGCCAAATGTACATAGTAGAAATTGGTGGCATTTTGGAACCCAAAAAACAGGCACAGATCCCTGTGCCCGTATTCTTTTCCTGTCTGATTGAGGTCTATGTCCATTACAAAGTCCTCCACGATTATCTCTTTTAGAATGGTAATATTAAATGGAGACCTGACCGCTCCTCGGTAGTTGCTTTTTCCGAAAAGGGCCATCGTCTGACCCGTTGCTCCGCTGCCCATTTTCCAGGCAGAAGCATCAGTAGCCTCAAAATCACTCATGGACTGTGGCGATTCGAAATCCTGAGAATATACCAGACGATAATCGTCTGGTATATCTGACTGAGCAAATAGCGGCAACGAACCTATCATCACCATCAGGTACATCACCCAATATTTCGTTTTACTAAAAGTCATATTCATTCAAAACAGGTCGTTAGAATTTTGTATGCCTTACTTACCTCCGTAAAGTTTAAAAACCTCTGACCCTGCACTTAAAAATGCACCAGCACCGTATACTTCGGTCTTGTCTGGAGACGCATTGCCTGGTGCTGCACCAATCGGCTGTACGTATCCGAGCATGCCCTCTTCATTCACATAGCTCACCATGGCATTCCATCCTTTTTCTACTGCAGGACCGTAAGTAGCCTTGTCTAGAACTCCGTTGTTGATACCCCAGGCAAAACCATAGATATAAAATGAAGACCCACTAGTCTCTGGCGTAGGATAAAACTCCTGGCCTAATAGACTCATAGCCCAATGCCCTTGTGGTGTCTGAAGCTCAAGGAGTCTCTCTGCCATTGTTTTGTATAATTTCAAAAAGTACTTGTACTCCTTGCTCTCTGGATCGAGTTCGTTCATGATATTGACCAAACCGGCAAATACCCAGCCATTGCCACGGCTCCAGAAAACCTTCGTTCCGTTGTCTTCCTGAGTCATGTATCTTTGATCTCTATAGTATAGACTTTCCTTTTTATCGAACAAGAAATCTGTAGTTGCTTTAAACTCCTTCATCATAAAATCTAGGTATTTTTCATCCCCTGTGATGTTGTAGAGTTGTGCCCAAACGGGTGGAGACATGAACAAGGCATCACACCAGTTCCATCTGCTCTGGTGAAATGGGCTTTTCCAATCCATTGAAGTAGTGGCTTGGTGATAAAGCATAAAATCAAACTGTTTAGTGGTAGGCTTGATCATCTCTTCATCTCCGTACTTGCGATACAGATTTACATACATTTGACCTACGGTATGGTCATCAGCATGATACATACGCTTGTAAAGCTCCCAATCTTTTTCTTTACCGATATTCTTCATCCAATTGTAATACCGATCATCGTCAGCCATCTCTGCCCACTTTACCAAGCCCACATAGAATGCACCATTGGTCCAGTCTAATGGGTGGTGTGCTCGTTCTCGTCCGCTATAGGTATCCTTAAAATGGATGATCTGCCAATCAGCTACCTTTTGCATCACTTCTTTTACTTCTGCGGGTTTGATATCCTGTGCTTGGACACTACCTACATGAGCCAATATGGCTGCTATCATTAATAATCTTAATATTTTCATGTTTACTAATTTTATACTTTATAAAAAATCTTCACGAATAGGGTTAAATACATCGATCAATGTGCCGGCCGATTTGCACACCACACCATGTACTGCGTGGGGAGGAGCAAAAAAGCAATCTCCCTGCTGTAACAGTTCTGTATTGCCGTCTACTGTTACCTCAAAGGCACCGCTGGCGATATAGGTAGACTGGCTATGTACATGGCTATGAGGCTCGCCGACCCCACCTTCTTCAAACTTGACCAATACCATCATCAGGTCGTCATTATATCCGGTGATCTTGCGACTGATACCTGGGCCAACTTCTTCCCACTCTTGTTCAGAGCTTTTAATCAATGCGTCTGTTGTGTATTTCATATTTATAATTATTTCATTTTTTCCTGAACTTGATCAAACCTGACTTGAAGCGGACTATTGTACTCCAATTTGGTTTTTTCCATGTATTTCATAAAATCCTTTTTGTTGTTGTATACCACTCCTTCGCTCCATGCCGAAGCCAGTAGCAATTCAAAAGAATTGTCTATTGATTTATTGATTCTGAAAGCATGGTTGCCTTTATAATCTTCGACAAATTGATACTCGGGCTGATATTCTTCTCGCACGATCAACCCAGTGCCTACAAAATCAACTTTATACTCTTTTCTGTCATCGATATTTTCAGGGTCTTTGATAATCTCAGGGCCGCCAGAGACTACCATTCCGTCTTTTTGTTCAAAAAGTTCTTCTTCTTTTTTCTTGCGAAAACCGTAGCCCATTTTGACATCTGTGGCATGAGGCAATAATGTGGTGTACACAATCTTGGAGGTGCAATAACTCTGCTTGGCATACACAGTATAATATTGTTCATATTCGTAAAATCCGTTTCCAGTATCCCAATTAAAAGCTTTGATCTTAATAATCGAACGAATGGGGCCATTGGCTACTACTTCATAGGCGTATCGGGTATCGCTGACCTGACCTGCATTCCAATAAGACTTGGGCACAGCGGCGAGCTTAGTAGGTGTATAGCGAGGCATAGACACGGAATCTGGCTGGTCAGGAAACTCAAACAAACAGTTGGCACCGCCTCCGAAGGAATTGGCCACACTTTGAATGTCAGACCCCCAGTCATGATTATGCGCTGATACGGCATAGCCGTCTAGGTTTTCCATATACAGCTGATTCGACATCAGTACAGGTTTTCTTTTAGCATAGACATCTATACTATTGGCAAACCATATCTTCCAGCCAATATTCTCGCTTTCCCAGAATGGCATTTGATGTCTACAATAGCTCCCAATATTGGCATGGGTATAGTGTTTGTTCCACCCTCTGATATTTTCTCCTAGATAGATGAAAATACGTTTTTCAGAATTGGCAGGAATATCTACCTGAAAAAACAACTCATCCCAAATCCCATCTTTGTCCAAATCGTCCATCTGATGGTAAATGGCGTGTCCGTTGGTTTCGGCTCGCAACTGGTGTCCTCCTTGCAAGCGTAGTAGTTCTTCAGATGGCCCTTCGAAGGGCGGCAAGTCTGGGTCTACTACGGTCACCCACATTTCATGCAAATCGATCATCGGAAACTGCTCCCGTGTAATAGTCACAGGGCAGTTTTCGCGATCAAAATTTAGACTATTGGAGATAGTAAATTCAATTCTAGCTTTTGGTTTAAAATTACCCTGGGTATACCACGACTCACTCTCTTGGGCATATAACTGTCCAAAACTCAACAATAAAAGGATAATATATTTAATCATATTCTTATGGGTTCATTGGCACTTGATCAGGCCACATGATCTTAATTACCTCCGTTGCCTTTGAGACTTGGATATCCTTGCGATTGCTCACTTCCCTGATCTGATTTACTTTTGATTTCATCGCATTTGTTTCTTTCTTCTTGGCTGTGGTTCCGATCTGAGGTTTATCTCTGAATGAATTGCCCATTAGTACATTTCCTGATATTTCATTGCCAGTGGTTTCGCCTAGTTTCATAAACTGCTCGGCTCCTTCATTGTAGAAGATATTGTCTTTGATCACGGTTTTGTCTGGCCATATTTCACCCCATTCCTTGTACCACATCATCACGTCGTTGAGCTCTGAAGTGGTCACGAATAGATTGCTTGAGATTTCTGTATTGGTGATATTTCCAGAAAAACGAATCATGTGGTGTTTTTCATCTTGAAAAATATTGTTTCGCACGATGGTGCCGTCGTTGAAGGAGTTGGTCACTTGCCCCCATGAGCAAACCAGCAAACCGCCCCAGTCGTTGTGATGGCTGTAGTTGTATTGGATGATCGTGTTTTTGCACAGGTAGTCGCTATCAAACCCACTTGCATCTACGTCGCCCTCGTTGTAGACGGTGTAGCAGGCCTCGTTGAACTGCCATAGGGCATCGTCGCAATTGTAAGGGTAGGATGCATTGCCGGTGGTTTTGGTGCTATTTCGGATAAACAGGTTGTTTTGTACCACGGGCGCAGCCACCACGCGTGTGACCAATCCATTACCACCAATTTCTTCAAATTTGCACTTTTCGATCAATAGGTTCAGACTTGGGTACCAATTGTTCAATTTATTGTTTGCGCTCATTTCACCAAATTTCGAATCGAAATCTCGGTTTCTCCAATACGATTGGTTTAGAAACCCTCCTCTGTCTACATTGTAGATATGACAGTCTACCATGTAGATGCCGTCGAAGTTGGTCGGTACTCTTTTGTCTGGGTCTTCGTCGGCGATCACGCTAAAGAAGACGCCACCATTTTCTCGTGTTTTCAAGGAGCCGTTTACGTCGGCGATTCTCACGTTTTCAAACTTGAATCCATGCAGCGTACCGATGTCTTTGGCCAAAACGAAGATCCCTGCCTTTTTTATAGGCTTTGCTGGATCTCCCTTTTCGAAGTTTCTGATTTCGATGTCTCTAATTTCAAAATATTCTTGATTGTAAAGGATGAGGCCGGCAGACATAGTATCAGTTTCCTCTTTCTTGCCTTCGCCGTCGATACTCGGCCGTGCGCCTTCGCCATATGCTCCTATCACGATGGGGGCTTTTTCAGTGCCGCTTCCTTGTGGTTTTAGCGTACCCGACCACTTGTGGCCTCGCTTGAAAAGCACCTGATCCCCTGCTTGGAGTTTCAATTCATTGATTTTTGATAAACTACGAAATGCTTGGCTCTGCTCATCCCCTCTGTTGCTATCGTCGCCAGCGGTGGCGTCGACATAATAGGTGATGGCTTCCTTTTGATCGGCGTCCGAAAACTCCACAGGTGACGACAAACTCATCAACATAAAAACAGAGGGTACAGCTAACCATACTTTGAAATTGAAACACAGGCTTACCCAGCGGCTCATGTGTACTCTTCTATTTTTTACATTCATCTCGTTCGTTTTATTTTGTTAACAATTTTCGTCATTTCACGACAGCTGCAAGCCTCAGGCAGGTTGCATTCTCACATGATACATGTTGCATTCTGCGATAATAAGTAACCCATTCGCATGGTAGATGTTACAAACGCCTGCTTATCGTCTGTATTCCCTGATTGATAATTATCGAAAAGCAGTCCATGTATCTGGAAATTAATTCCTAAGAGATTCGAAGACTATTGACAAGAGTCGTATCGAATAGGCGGCTTAAATAGCAGGTTTTATTTTTTGTCAATATGAAGATCGTATGTCCAATTGCGAGGTGTAGGCTTCCTGTACGCATCATAAAGTTTCAACATTTCCGTACCCATCAAAAAGAGGGCACCATACAAATGCGTACTCGTCTCATCGATCGAATTATGATTATCTCAGCCAGTCAGGCGTCGAGTCGTCGGTCTCCCAATCCTGCACTCTTCGATCGAGCGCATCGGGCTTCCATTCGGTATCTCCTGCAGGTAGCGCGTCGTTTGTCGGTAGCCATTTTTTATGCTCGGCGATCACCTCCGCATACTGCGGGTCTGAGGCCAGGTTGACATGCTCTTTAGGGTCTGTTTGGTGATTGTACAGCTCCTCAGATCCATCTCGGTATCGGATGTATCGCCAGTCATCGCTCCTCACAGCATGGTTTTTATACCTCCAGGTAGTCAAGACGGGTCGGCCTCTCTTGGCCTCTACGTCCTGTAGTATGGGTACTAGACTTTCGCCTTGCAAACTCGGCACTGGCGGCGTGTCACACAGCTCTACAAGCGTAGGATACAGATCCAGCAGACTCACGGCTTGTTTATTCTTCAGTCCGGCGTTGTCGATCCCGGGCACTTTGAAAAACAGCGGCACTCTGGTGGCTTCTTCCCACAGGTCTTGCTTTCTCCAAGTTTTTTTCTCTCCCAAGTGCTGACCATGATCCGACCACAGCACCACGATGGTATTGTCTGCGTATTTGCTATTGTCTAAGGCTTCTATCACTTTGCCCACCTGATCGTCAACAAAAGAGACACAAGCCAAATAACCATAAATCAATTCCTTCCAATAGGTATCGCTTAGATTGACCACGGCAAAATGATCTCCAGTCTTGATCGTACCATAAGCCATGGCTTTGCCCAAGTTGGGGATATCCGACATCTCATCCTCTGGCACCTCTGGTATTTCGATATCATCGAGATTGTACAGGTCAAAATATTTCTTTGGCGCTGTATAAGGCACGTGAGGTCTCACAAATCCGACTGCCATAAAAAATGGCTTTTCATGGTCCTCCTCTAGCTGATCCACTGCCCATTCGGCGATGAGTTCGTCAAACATCTTTCCGCCAGGGATGTCTTCTGGCTCTAGAGCCCCATAGCACAGCGAGTGACCATTTCTGAATCCTTCTCCATAGTGATTGATGATCTGGCTTCCTTCTTTGGGAAAGGGGTAAAAATGCGATCCGCCATAGCCATCCCCTCGCTCTTTCAGGTTTTCTGGCACTTGGTAGCGCGGTGCGGTCTCGTCCCAAAACAAGTCCGTCTTGTCTCTATAGTCGCTCACACCACTGTGAAAGATCTTGCCTGCGGCTAGGGTTTTGTACCCGTTGTCCTTGAAGTATTGCGGGAGCATGGTATGATCGGTCATCACCTGATCATACGTTTTGCGCATGGCAGCAGTAGATCCGTACCAGCCAGAAGAAGAAGGGTGTATGCCGCTCAAGAGCGAATTGCGAGAAGCTGTACACACCGCCTGAGAAGCGTGTGCATTGGTAAACAATAGCCCCGACTCGAATAGCTTATCCATATGGGGTGTAATGGCCTGTGAGTTTCCTCCCATGCTGCCTTCCCAATCATTGAGATCGTCTACAGAGATAAATAAGACATTCTTCTTGGGAGATTGATTTTGCCCTATACAAACTTCGCTGGCAAATGGCCAACACAATATCAATAGCGCTAGTACCGTATTTTTCATCTTGATTTTTTTAAAAAATTTGATTCTCTGACCCATGGCCTTTAGTCCTTGTATGTCATTCGTACCATACCGATGGCATCTTCTCCACGGCCGCTGTAAAACAGGTAGAGCGATCCGTCCTTATCTTCAAACACATAGGGATCACGAAGCTGGTTGACGTCTTCTGGCGCGGAGCTCGTTTTCGAACGAACCAGTTCCAAATCTCCGCCTTCCCAGCCAGGACTCGGCTTTAATACTTCTACAGGTGGGTAGGTAGCATCCCAATTAAGCCAATCGCCTACGCTCAAGTCTATGGTGGACATCATTACTCTTTCCTGCATTTCTCCACGCCTCGTGTAAAAAACATGCAACTCGTCCCCTACTACTCTCACGGCAGTATGGCGGATTCTTAATTCTTTGAATGACTTGCCTTCTATGTCTTCAATGTCTTTCTGAAATGGATTTTCAGGATGCTTGTTCCACAGGTTATTCGTATAGTCGAATCCTTCGGGTGCCGTCCATGGATCGGCTGCGTCTAAGGCTTGATAAGGGTTAGCTCCATTATCAAGTGCATATAACTGGTCTTTGTATGAGAATACTCTAAAATAAGAGGGTCCTAAAAACACAGGCTGTATGCCGTTATAAAATTCCAACCCATCAGTAGACGTGGATACATAAGTGAGCTGCTTTCTCACTCTTACCCCATTGACATAAGTGGATGCTCCGCTATGAAAATACATGATGATCCGCTTATTGTCATGATCTACATGGACATCTGGCGAGGCCAAATGATTGTTGGGGATCACCACACCATTGGCTAGGTTTATCACTGTATCACCCAGATCCAACACACCGCGATCTCCCATAGGTACTTCGTCTCCGATTTGGTACAAATGCCACGGGCCATCAATCTTTTCTGCCCAAGCCATTCGAATATAATCCCCTGCATGATGTGCAAAGTACATGTAATACTGTGCTTTAGCATGGATTCTGTTTTTCTTTTTAACCCACTTCGGTATTCGTATCACACTTGGGCCATTTATATTTTCCCCCTGACTGGCTACACCTGCCTCAGCAAACATAGCTTGGGTAATAGCTGGCTTACTTTCCCCCTCTCTTATGATTTCATACTTGCTTTGGGCTTGGGTTTGTCCCCAACTGACTCCCACTAAAAGCACTGATAATATCCCAATTTGTAATTTCATCCTCATATGATTTGATCATACTCTTAAACCATAGCCAATCCTTCAAAACAGAAAGAAAGTTCTGCATTGGTCATCGAACATTTATTTTATGGGTACAATATCTCTATTTCTCGTGCAATGAAAACCATAGGCAAGTTGCAAGCTCACCTGCAACAGGTTGCATATTCAAATAAGGAGTTACAGATACACCATATAAATGTTACAATTTCAAATTGAAAAAGAGTAATCGTCTAAAACAAACACAATTGGAAAACGAGTAACAAAACCTAAAGACAGAGTAAATGCATCCTCTAAATATTAAAGCATATCACTGATGGACAAATCAAAAAGTTCCCAAAATATAATATCTAGTATTTAAAAAAATCTGAGTACATGTAAAACTCATAAGGACAATTCATTTCGATACTCATCAAGCATTTACAAATGCTGATATGACCCCAAAATCATTTCGCATAAAACAACTCACAATCAAAACATAATCGCCAAACCCGTAACATTCATCGGGGCACATTGATACATGCTACAACTCATTGTATCAACAGCGTGGTATAAATACAACATACACCTGCATCTAGTTGAGCCATTCCCCATTAACATGCTACTATGGAAACCAACCCTAATCGACACCCTTCCATTAGAGCTATTCTCAACAGTACCAGACACTTACAAGTGCTAGGAGAATCAGCTTTTCTAGCTACACCCTATACAGACAAGGCTCCTCTATGCTTTTTCTCTACCCAACAAATGATATCGAACAGGTGCTTTACCCACAAAGACATTGATATTTTAATAATTACTAACTCTAAATCATTTTACAATGAAAACAATTACTACTACGATGGTGGCGCTCATTGCGTCACTCACTTTTGCACTGGCCCAATCTGGCTCTCCCTATGAGATCGTCAGGTTAAACAACAGTCAACCGATTATCACACAGCAAATGTTTACAGATGTGGGAGCTACAGTTGAGGGGGAAAATATAAACGGCCCATCCCTCATCCGTATACCTAGCTGGATTGCTCCAGCCAATCGCGCGCACACTACGGCACAGTACTACTTATATTTCGCACATCATTCGGACGACTATATACGTATGGCTTGGGCCGCCAATATCGAAGGTCCTTGGCACCTTTATCAAACAGGTACAGGTGTAGCCATTGGCGACAGAGGTGTGCTAGACCACGGGGGTAGCTATATCTACTTAGACAATGACATCTCTATCGAAGACAATCACTTGGCCTCGCCAGATGTCCATGTAGATGACGTGAACCAACAAATCATCATGTATTTCCATACTGGATCTTCCACTTTCGTAGATGGTGTAGAAGTAAACAAGCAACTAACCTATGTCTCTACTTCGCCTTATGGGTTGGAGTTTTATGACAACATAGAACCTGTATTTCTTGGCAGCTCTTATTTCAGAGTGTTTGAGTACGATGGCGAAATATATGCCTTAGACAATGGTGCTAAAATATACAGAGCGCTAGATGCATCCGATCCATGGGCACCGCCTGTAGGGTTTGATTTTACTGATGGACTTTGGGACATAAGCCCCAACCATCCTTTTCAAGAAGACATTCTAAACATTGATGGGTTGTCGTCTAGTGTGCTACGTGTCAGGCATACGGGCGTCAGGGTAGTGGGTGACGAACTACAGATATTTTATTCGCGTAGAGGAGAAGAAGGCGAAAGAATACAAATGTCTACGATCGACATGAGTGCTGATGATTGGGAAGACTGGGATTCTTCGTACCCTCCGATCGAACTCATGGCAGCTAACCCTGGCTGGGAAGGCGGTCAGTATGAGTTGCTCAACTCTGAAACCTCCAACGCACCAGAAAATGTGAATCAAATGCGAGATCCTGATGTATTTGAAGATACAGATGGCAAATTATACCTCGTATATACAGGCCAAGGTGAAGATGCCCTCGGCATCGCTCGACTATACGAAGCTCCTACACCTAATCTAACGCTGACTCCGATTATGGATGCACATGTGAAAGGTGGCTCCTCTAGCAATGTGAACTATGGAACAGCTGTAGAATTAGAAGTCAAACAAAATAATGATGAAGATTTCTTTAGAAAAATCTACATGAAGTTTGATTTGAGCAGTGTAACTGCTGTAGAGCATGCTGTGGTAAGGCTATATACCAACTCTACAGCCTCTCGACCCGTCACGGTCTACGAAACCGACAACACCTGGACAGAATCTGGAGTCACATGGAGCAATGCTCCTGCTATCGGAGAAGCTATCACTACTACTCAGATAGGAAGCAGCAATCAGTACTACGAATGGAACATATCTGAGTATGCTCAAAGCAAGGTGGGCGATAGCGTAAGTCTGGTATTCTATATGGAGTCTATAAACAATTCTACTATGAAATTCAGTAGCAGTGAAGGAGCCAATACTCCACAACTGGAATTGGTAACAGTAGCAGCTTCAGTACCCGATGCACCTACTGGCCTTAGTGCCTTTGTGATTGGATCCGACGAAATCGAATTGAGCTGGACTGACAATTCATTCAATGAAAATGGCTATAAACTAGAAAGAAAAGTAGGTGCGGGTGCTTATACTCAAATAGCAGACCTAGGAAGCAATACCACCTCCTACAATGACAATAGCCTGTCCAGCGCTACTGCATATACCTACAGAGTACGTGCATATAATGCTACTGGCAATTCTAGCTATTCGAATGTAATCTCGGCAACTACTTTGAGTACTACTACGACCTATACTTATAACCCAGACGACGATGCATACATCAGAGGCGGATCTAGTGCGGGTATAAACTATGGATCGGATGCAGAATTGGTTATCAAGCAAGGAAGCAACGCAAGCTTTTTCCGCAAGAGTTTACTCAAGTTTGATTTGAGCAGTGAATCTTTAAGTAGCGTCACACAGGCCACCTTAAGAATATATGCCACCAGTGCGCAATCCATAGATATCGCAGCCTATGAACTTGGCGACAGCTGGTCAGAATCTTCCGTAACTTGGAATAGCGCACCGTCTGACGGCACAAGTATTGATACCGTTACCCTTTCTGTTGATGATGTGTACTACGAGCTAGATGTAACGGATTATGTAGTGGCACAATTGGCTGGAGACGAAGTGATTTCATTTGGACTATGGGACTTGAATGCAGACAACAAAACAGTGGAGTTCAACAGTAAAGAAGCAGGGAGCAATATTCCCGAGCTGGTCATTGAAACAAGTGCTGGGTCAAGAACAGCTTCTGGTTCTACAGCTGCGCTGAACGATCCAAACACGCTCGCCATCAGCATCTACCCTAACCCTTTGAATCAAGGGGTACTATCTATAGACCTACCACATACTGATGGGATGGTTGACATTGTTATTAGTGATTTGCAAGGCAAAAAAATCTATCACAATCAAGTAGAAAATCAAGGTTCTATTAAAATAGATACGAATACCTGGTTGACCAAAGGATTGTATGTGATTGCCATTAAAATCGAAGGCGTTACCACACAATCTAAGTTGATTGTCCGCTAAAAAGACTTGATGTTGGTTTAATTAGATGTGTACGGAGAACAACACGTTCTCCGTACACTCATTCGCCAAAATAGTAACATCCATCGGGGCATATTGATACATGATACAACTCATTGTATCGACAGCGTGGTATAAATACAACACTGACCCACTTTCTATTGAAGGATCCCATGCTAACATACAAGTATGTAAATGGGCATCTTTTCATACGGCTACTAATCGAACTTCCATCTAGCAAATTCGAGCAGAACAATATGAAATAGGTGCACGACAAACCGAGCCTTGATACTACAATAATTACAAACGCTAAAAACGAATGAAGATGAAGAAAATTTCTACCATGATCATGGTGCTCTTAGCATCGGCCAGCATGACACTGGCGCAAACGACCTCTCCCTATGAGGTCATCCGATTAAATAACAACCAACCGATCATTACACAGCAGATGTTTACTGATCTGGGCGCGGAAACTGAGGGAGAAAACATCAATGGCCCATCTATTATACGTGTACCTGACTGGATAGACCCAGCCAATCGCGCGCACCCTACCGCCAATTACTATGTATACTTTGCCCATCACTCCGACGACTATGTGCGTATGGCATGGGCTGCCAATATAGAGGGCCCTTATCACTTGTACCAGACAGGTGCAGGCGTGCCCGTGGGTGATAGAGGCGTGCTCGACCATGGAGGCAAATTCATCGATCTAGACAACGGCATCTCTATCGAAGACAATCACTTGGCCTCACCAGATGTACATGTGGATAACGTAAACCAACGTATCATCATGTATTTCCACACGGGCTCTTCCACTTTTGTAAATGGTATAGAGCTAAACGATCAGGTAACCTATGTCTCTTACTCTCCTTATGGACTAGAGTTTTATGACAATATACAGCCCGTATTTCTTGGGAGTTCTTACTTCAGAGTATTCGAATACGACGGTGAAATGTATGCCCTAGACAATGGCGCTAAGTTTTACCAAGCACTGGATCCAGCCGATCCTTGGACTGCTCCTGATGGGTGGGATTATACCAATAGCCTTTGGGATATCAGAACCGATCACCCTTTCCAAGACGACATTCTAAATATTGATGGGTTATCATCTGCTGATCTACGAGTAAGACACACAGGTGTGAGAGTAGTAGGCGACGAACTACAAGTATTCTATACCCGACGAGGCGAGATCAACGAAAGAGTACAAATGTCGACTGTAGACATGAGTGCAGGTGATTGGACCACATGGGACACTTCTTATCCTCCTATCGAAATCATGGCATCGAATCCAGGATGGGAAGGCGGAGAGCACGAAAAGCTCAACTCTGAAACTTCTGATGCACCAGAGGATGTAAACCAACTGCGTGATCCAGATGTATTTGAAGACACAGATGGCAAAGTATATATGGTCTATGCTGGTGAGGGAGAAAATGCCCTAGGTATCGTTCGACTATACGAAACACCTACCCCTAATCAGACACTGACCGCTACGATGGATGCGCATGTGAGAGCTGGAACTAATGCCGACGCCATGTATGGAACGGAAGCAGAAATGGAAGTCAAAAATACGCCAAGTGTTACGAGTAATATCAGACAGGTATTCATAAAGTTTGACTTGAGCAGTGTAGATGCCGTAGAGCATGCTGCAGTCAAATTATACACCAATTCTACAAAATCACTACCTGTCACTGCCTATGCCACTGACAACAGCTGGGACGAAAGTACTATCACTTGGAATACGGCACCAGCAGTAGGCGAAGCCATCACGACTACCCAAGTAGGTGAAGCCAATGCCTACTATTCATGGAACATTTCAGAATATGCAAAAAGTAAAGTAGGCGGTGAGATCAGCCTTGTGATTTATCTCCCTGCTGAAGATGGTATTACACTAAAACTGAGCAGTAAAGAGGGTGCTAATGCACCACAGTTGGAATTAGTAACTACTACCGCGGCTGTACCTGCAGACCCAAGTGGATTGAGCGCCTATGCTACTTCTGATGAGGCCATTCAGCTGAGCTGGACAGACAATGCCAACAACGAAACTGGCTATAAAGTAGAAAGAAAAGAAGGTGCAGGTTCGTTTGCAGAGATTGCAGATCTAGGGGCCAATGTATCTCACTACCTCGACGCTGGTCTACCTAGCGAAACGGCTTATACCTACAGAGTAATTGCTTACAATGCAACTGGCAACTCTAGTTATTCAAGCGCAGTAGCTGCTAGCACCTTGAAAACTGTGGTGAGTTTGACTTACGCACCTTCTGACGACGCCTTTGTCAAAGGAGGTGCAAGTGCAGATACAAACTTTGGCACAGATGCAGAGATAGAAATCAAGCTGGGAGAAAATCCAGATTTTTTCCGAAAAGGTCTAGTCAAATTTGATTTGACAGAAGAGGATTTAGGCAATAATATTGAAAAGGCCACTTTAAGGCTATATGCACTCAATTCTGCATCATTGGATCTTTCTTTTTATGGTCTTGAAGATAACTGGGACGAGACTACCGTCACTTGGAACAACGTACCCACAGAAGGTGATCTCATCAACGTAATATCACTCGCTGGCAGGTTTGTATACTACGAAGTAGACGTGACCGATTATGTCATGGATCAATTAGGCATAGACAGTTTAATTTCTATTGGATTTGGGGATCTAGCGGCCACCAACGTTACTATGGGATTGAACGCTAAAGAAGCAGGAACGAACATGCCTGAATTGGTACTTATCGCTGGTGACCCATTAGTCCCCGCAGACCCTACCACACTCAGTGCACATGTAGCATCAGATACTGAGATACAGTTGAGTTGGGCAGACAATACCAACAACGAATTAGGTTACAAAATAGAGAGAAAAGAAGGAAGTGGCTCTTTTGTAGAATTAGCTGATTTAGACCCTAATACAACTCAGTATGCAGATCTATCGCTGACCAGCAGTACTGAATATACCTATAGAGTGGTCGCTTACAACAATACGGGCAACTCTAGTTACACTAGCGAAGTAAGTGCCACTACACTCACCTCTGGTGCCTCAGTACCTGCAGATCCTACTGTACTAGCTGCAGCAGTAGTAAGCGCTACTGAAATAACATTGACATGGACAGACAATGCCATTGATGAAGACGGTTACAAAGTAGAAAGAAAAGAAGGGGAAGGAGACTTTACCGTAATCACTACTCTGGCGGCTGATGTGGTGTCATTCGACGACACAGGACTGAGTAGCGAAACCGAATACACCTACCGGGTAGTTGCCTTCAATACTACTGGCGACTCTAACTACTCGAATGAAAGTGCTGCAACCACTTTGGAGCCAGTACCTGCAACACCTACAGTACTCAGTGCACCTGTGGTCATAGACAATGAAGTAGAGCTAACCTGGACAGACAATGCCAACAACGAAACGGGCTATAAAATAGAAAGAAAAGAAGGGGGAGGAGCATTTGCTGAAATAGTAGATCTAGGCCCCGATGCTTCTGAATACACTGATGCTGGTTTGACTAGTGAAACGGCTTATACCTACCGGGTGATCGCCTACAATGGCACAGGAAACTCTAACTACTCCAATGAAGTAACTGCGACTACACTAGCCGCCATTGTTAGAGTTACTTTAAACCCTGATGCGGACACCTTTATCAAAGGTGGCACCAATTCAGCTTTAAACTTTGGCACTGATGCTGTTCTTGAACTGAAACAAGGAGGTAATACAGATTTTTTCCGCAAGATCATGATCAAATTTGACCTGAGCGATGCCACCTATAGCGATGTAGCATCAGCTACGCTTAGGATATATGCCTCCAAAGCAGGTCCGATGACCATGACTGCTTATGAACTGGACGACAACTGGGCAGAATCTACAGTAACCTGGGACACTGCTCCTTCTGACGGAAATTTCATCACCAATACTGCCGTAGAGGCTGAGGAGGTCTACTACGAACTAGATGTAACAGACTATGTGGCGGCACAATTGGCTGGTGACGGTGTAGTTTCAATTGGCCTTTGGGATCTAGCTGCTGGCAACGAAACCATAGAATTCAACAGTAAAGAAGCTAAAAGCAATCTGCCTGAGCTATTGATCGTGCCTCTAGAAGGTGAAGGTGAAGGCGAAGGTGAAGGTGAAGGCGAAGGTGAAGGTGAAGGCGAAGGTGAAGGTGAAGGCGAAGGTGAAGGTGAAGGCGAAGTCACTGCTATCGGAGACCCAAACCAACAAGCCATTTCCATCTACCCTAATCCATTGACTCATGGTATACTATCGATTGATTTGCCTCAAGCAAAAGGCATGGTAGATATCGCAATTACCGATTTGCAAGGCAAAATGATTTATCAAAACCAATTGCAAAATCAAGGTACAATCCAACTAAATACAAGTGCTTGGTTGACTAAGGGATTGTATATCATTTCAATTAAGACAGATAAAGCTACCTCACAATCAAAATTGATCGTGCGGTAAAGAATAATCGGTGTTGGTTTAAATAGATGTGTGTGGAGAACGTGCAGTTTTCCACACACTCATTTCCAAACATCAAAATTTATAACAAAACCTAAACCTACAAGACGCTCAAAACCGACAAACCATCTATTCTCACTAAAGACATAAAACAGAAGTAGTATTAAAAAAAATTACGCAATGAAAACAATCATTCAAACAAGCATTTTGTTGTGCCTGCTTACACTGGTCTCTAGACACAGTATGGCTGACGACCCTCTACCCAACATCATAGTGATCATTACCGATCAGCACACAGGAAAAATCATGACACAGCGAGGGTACAATCATATTACGACTCCTGGCATCGACAAACTGGCCGCCGAAGGTACGCTCTTTACGAAAAGCTACGTCACGTATCCTGTTTGTACTTTTTCACGAAAATCCATGATTACAGGACTCATGCCTCACAAGCTCGATGATGTTACCGTAGCTACATCCGTTGGTAAAACCATGAAAGATGCAGGCTACGACACTGGATACTTCGGCAAATGGCACGTGGGCACCACCAAATTAGATGAAATCGAAGCGTGGCATGGATTTGATTCGTACTACGAAAACTACTACGATAGTACCATATACAAGGAGAGTAAAGCATTCTTGGACCAGACACGTACCAAGCCGTTTTTTATGGTCACCTCCTACAACAACCCCCACGATGCCTGCGAACTCGCTCGAAACATCTCTGGCGGAGACGACAAATATCATGACGGTGAAGTAGATGAAGCTATGGATGTAGCCTTATGTCCTCCACTCCCATTCAATTATGAAATCCCGCTCAATGAAGCCGAGGGACACTACTCTAGACGAAACCAAGACCCAGGAGACCCACATTACAGCTCACACCCAACCAAAACATGGACAGATACAGAGTGGAGGCAATTTTTGTATGGGTATGACCGCCTACTCGAAAAAGTAGACGCACGCATAGAAGACTTGATCGATGACCTAGACGAAAAAAACTTGCTAGAAAACACCGTTATCATCTACACGTCTGACCATGGCGATGGGCGCGGCGCACATAAGTGGAATCAAAAAAAATCATTTTACGAAGAGTCTGTCAACGTCCCTTTCATTATTTCCTGGAAAGGAAAAACCAAAGCAGGGGTAGTGGACAATTCTACACTGGTATCTAGTGGTTTAGATCTATACCCTACGATACTCCAATTTGCCGGAATCACCGAAGCACCAGCAGGCCTCCACGGAATAGACCTGTCTCCTGCTGCATTAGAAAACCCTACAGGTACTTTGACTCCAAGAGATTATGTAATCTCAGAGAATGTACAAAGAGTCTATACTGGACATACAGGAGGTCAGTTCAATGGCAGAATGGTAGTGACCAATGACTTCAAATACATGCTGTTCGACAAAGGGGTGAATAGAGAACAACTCTATGATCTCACGACCGATCCTGGGGAACTTGCTCCTGTCACAGATGATCCTGCTTACCAAACAGATATAGCAGACTTACGTCAAAAACTAAAGGATTGGGTCGCTGCTACTGGTGATGATTTCGAAGTAGACCAGATTGTAGCAGATCTTGAGTCCAGTGCAGAACTCGATGACATCAAGCTCAATGGGCAATCTGTCACCAGCTTTTCGCCTAGTCTCAAAAGCTACAGCATATTTATCAATCCAGTGGAAACCCTAACCGTAGAAGCTACTCCAGTAAACTCAGCCTCGTCCGTCACCATCACCCCTCCTTCGGATATCCATGGAGATGAGCAAGCACGTACAGCTACTGTAGTGGTAGAATCAGAAGACACCAACACGATAAATACTTATACGGTAGTGGTAGGCTTCACCGACGAATCTGCACTCACGCCTACCCAAGATGCCTATGTGCGAGGTGGAGAATCTGCCGATCTCAATTTTGGATCAGAGATAGATCTCGATGTCAAGCAAGGAGGAAACCCTGATTTTTACAGAAAGGCCTTCCTGACCTTTGATGTAAGTTCTTTTGAAGGCGCATCTAGTGCTACTTTGAAGCTGTATACGACTACTTCTAAAGCCGCACCCGTCACACTCTACGAAGCCGACAACAATTGGAGCGAATCCACCATCACTTGGAACAATGCACCTGCACTAGGTACAGAAATTTCCACTTTACAGATCGGCAACGTAAAGCAGTACTACGAATGGGATGTGACTTCATTTGTGCATGAAAACGCAGGTGGATTGGTCAGCTTTGGGCTTTACGATCCATCGGCCGACAACTCACACATCACCTTCACCAGTAAAGACGCCCTTGGCAACCACCCACAACTAGTGGTAGTACCAGGAGAAGCTACAAATGAAGATGAAGACGAGGAGAATGAAGACGATGAAGACGACAAGAATGAGGTTGTCCTCAGCACAGAGCCTAGTACACAGCAAATTAGCATCTACCCCAATCCATTGAACAATGGCATATTGTACGTGGATTTGCCAAGTAACGACGGTGCTAAAGTGCATATCTCCATTACAGACATGCAAGGTAAAGAGATCTACCAAAATCAAATACAAAACAAAAATTCGATCCAAATAGATACGAATTCATGGTTGACCAAAGGATTGTACGTCATCGCAGTAAGAACCGATCATGCGACAACTATATCTAAACTAATAGTACGCTAATATAATTGGCCTATAGACAATTGGCCATCTACAGGTGGAGAACAAGTTGTTCTCCACCTTTCATTCTCTACTCAAGAAAGAAGCTATAATTCGAGCAAAATGATGCGCCTTTTTTTCAATATCAGTCAGGATAGAAACTCCATATCTAGTCTCGACTATTCAGTCTTATTCACACAACAACTTAAAACAAACTACTATACTAAACTTCTACAAAATGTTACAAAACAAATTATTAATCATTTTGCTATTCCTGGTGGCCAGACTAGGCTTAGCACAAGACCCCCCACCTAACATCATCGTCATCATTACGGATCAGCACACGGGCAAGATCATGACACAACGGGGGTACAATCATATTTCGACTCCCGGCATAGATAAGTTGGTCGCCGAAGGCACACTATTTACAAAAAGTTATGCCACTTATCCTGTTTGTACGTTTTCACGAAAATCTATGATCACAGGAGTGATGCCTCACAAGCTCGATGATGTTACCGTAGCTACATCCGTTGGTAAAACCATGAAAGATAACGGCTACGACACTGGATACTTCGGCAAATGGCACGTGGGCACCACCGACATGGACGACATCGAAGCGTGGCATGGCTTTGAGTCCTATTATGAAAATTACTATGACAGTACGATATATAAACGGAGTACAGACTTCATAAATGAGGCGCGCACCAAGCCATTCTTTATGATCACTTCTTACAACAATCCCCACGATGCCTGCGAGCTTGCTCGTAATATCTCTGGTGGCAATGACAGCTACCATGATGGCACAGTAGAAGAGGCCATGGATACTGCGTCTTGCCCACAGCTCCCATTCAATCATGCAATACCCCTCCATGAAGCCGAAGGACACTATGGTAGACGAAATCAAGATCCAGGAGACCCTTACTACGATACCCACCCTACTAAAAACTGGACGGAAGTAGAATGGAGACAATTTTTATACGGATATGATCGACTACTCGAAAAAGTAGACAAGCGCATAGAAGACTTGATTGATGAGCTAGACAGCAAAGGTATGCTAGAGAATACCATCATCATCTATACTTCTGATCACGGAGATGGACGCGCCGCCCACAAGTGGAACCAAAAGAAAGCCTTTTACGAAGAATCTATCAACATCCCTTTCATCGTATCATGGAAAGGCAAGACCAAGGCAGGGGTAATCAATGACACTACACTCGTATCAAGTGGCTTAGATCTATTTCCTACTATACTTCAGCTGGCTGGGATCAGCACTCCCTCCTCTCTCCATGGTATAGACATAAGCGCCGCAGCATTGGTTAATCCTACAAGCACATTGACCTCGCGCGACTATGTAGTTTCCGAAATAGAACAAAGAGTCCACACAGGTCATACTCCGGGTAAGTTTACAGGCAGAATGGTTGTAACCACCGACTACAAATACATCCTCTTCGACAAAGGTGTAAACAGAGAGCAACTCTATGACCTCACCACCGACCCAGGGGAGCTGTCTCCTGTCACAGATGACCCAACCTATCACACACAATTATTAGACTTACGCCAAAAACTAAAGGACTGGGTCTCTACTACTGGTGATTCGTTCGACGTAGATCAGATAGTGGGAGATTTTGAAACCAACGCAAAACTCAATGACATCAGAGTAAATGGACAATCGATCGCCAGCTTCTCTCCTGATGTAGTCAACTATGGCCTACTGATCAACAGCGCTGGCGGCGTGACTCTAGAAGCCACCGCAGTCAATTCTGCCTCAACAGTCACCATTACACCTCCAACAGACCTCATGGGTAATGAACTGGCTCGAACAGCCGAAATTGTCGTCGTATCAGAAGACACCAATACCAGTCTGACCTACGAGATCATCTTCGAAGTATCCTCCCAAGTCACCCTCACCCCCACTAGAGATACCTATGTGAGAGGAGGTATCTATGCCGATACCAATTATGGATTAGATACTGACTTGCAAGTCAAACAAGGAGCAAATCCAGATTTCTATAGAAAAACGTTCTTAAAATTTGACGTCAACAATTTTGCGAGCATTGAAAGTGCGCACGTGAGGCTATATACGACCTCTGCCAAGGCAGGCCCCGTAACCATCTACGAAATGGGGAGCAGCTGGGGGGAAACCATCGTGACATGGAACAGTGCTCCTACACTCGGCACAGCCATTACCACCACAGCCATAGGATCTACTCAGCAGTACTATGAATGGGATGTCACCTCATACATTCAATCAAACGCAGGTGGACTGGTCAGCTTTGGGCTTTACGATCCATCGGCCGATAATTCCAGCATCATTTTCAGTAGCCAAGAAGGAAGCAATCCCCCCGAACTAGTCATTATGCTTACCTCTGCTCCAGCTGTTCCATCATCGCTCTCTGCTGCGGCGCTTTCAGCCAGTGAAATTGACTTGAGTTGGACAGACCATGCCGACAATGAAACTGGCTACAAAGTAGAGCGAAAATCAGGGGCAGGTGCCTTTACCGAAATCGCAAGTCTCGGTGCCAATGTATCTACCTACAGCGATACAAGCCTAGCAGGTGCTACTGCCTACACTTACCGTGTGGTGGCCTATAATGCTTCTGGTTATTCTAATTACTCTACCGAAGCCTCGGCGACTACTTCGGGTGCTACCAGTAACCATACTTACCATCCAGACGAAGACAGCTATGTCAGAGGTGGGGCTAGTGCTTCGCTAAATTTTGGGTCAGATACCGAGCTGGTCATCAAGCAAGGGAGCAATTCAGATTTTTATAGAAAAAGCTTAATCAAATTTGATTTGAGTAGTGAAAGTTTGGGCAGTGTAAATGAGGCTACGCTTAGAGTATTTGCCTCCAGTGCACAACCCTGCGACATCACCGCCTATGCGCTAAGTGATGGCTGGTCCGAATCGACCGTCACTTGGAACAATGCGCCCTCAAATGGGACCAGCATCAGTGCCGTATCAGTGTCGGCAAACAATGTGTACTACGAATGGGATGTCACCTCCTATGTAGCCGCCCAGTTAGCTGGTGATGGTGTCATTTCATTTGGGCTATGGGATCTGACTGCAGATAGCAAATCTGTAACCATCAATAGCAAGGAAGCTGGAAGCAATATACCAGAGCTAGTCATAGAAACAAGTGCAGGAGCTCGCATGGCACACGGCACGATAGAGGTAGATCCCAGTCCTCTAGTCAATATTTATCCCAATCCATTGATGGATGGTATACTGTACGTGGACTTGCCTAGTCATGACGGGACTAAAGTACATATCTCTATTACCGATATACAGGGCAAAATGATCTATCAAAACCAAGTGCAAAACAAAAATTCGATCCAAATAGATACGAATTCATGGTTGACCAAAGGGTTGTTTGTGATCGCAGTAAGAACCGATCATGCAACAACGATATCCAAGTTAATAGTGCACTAAATCATTAGCCTATAGATAATTGGCCATCTACAGGTGGAGAACAGCATGTTCTCCACCTGTCATTCTCTACTCAAGAAAAGAAGCTATAAACCAAGCAAAAAGGTGAGCCATTTTTTTAGTATCAGTCAGGATAGAAAATTCATATCTAACCTCGACTACTCAATCTTATTCACACAACAACTTAAAACAAACTACTATTTTAAACTTTTACAAAATGAAAAACATGTTACAAAACAAAGTTTTAATCGTTTTGCTATTCCTGGTGGCCAGATCAGGATATGCAATAGAGCCACCAACTGTGGCTATGACCATGGGCGTGCTAGATATAACGGCTCCCATTACACTAACAACCACTGCGGATGCTTACGTCAAAGGAGGCGTTAATGCCAGTACCAACTACGGTTCTGAGTCTGTTTTAGAAGTGAAGCAAGGATCGATTGACAATTTCTACAGGAAAACGTACGTAAAATTCGATCTCAGCAGTATTGCTGCCTCAGAAAACGCGGTGGTGAGACTTTACACCAATTCATCTGGTTCTGCACCTATTACGGTATACGAAGTCCCAAACACATGGAGCGAATCTGTCGTAACCTGGAACAGCTCCCCTACACTCGGGACAGCCATTACCACTACAACCATTGGTGCAACAAACCAATACTATGAGTGGGATGTATCTGCCTATGTTGAGAGCAAAGTAGGAGCTTCTATTAGTTTTGCTTTTTATGATGCTTCGGCAAGTAATACCACAATAACGTTTAGCAGCAAGGAAGGAGCCAACAGTCCTCAGTTGGTCGTCTACCCTACTTCTGAGCCTGACGAGCCCTCATCACTTTCTGCTTCTACTGTTTCGGCTAGTGCCATTGACCTGAGCTGGACAGACAATGCCGACAATGAGACTGGATACAAAGTAGAAAGAAAGAGTGGTGCTGGTGCATTTACCGAAATCGCTAGCCTAAGCGCCAATAGTACTTCGTATAGCGATACTGGCTTGTCTAGCCTTACCTATTATACCTACCGAGTGGCGGCGTATAATGCCGTAGGTTCTTCATACTCCAGTGCAGTCAATGAAACGACACTCGGCACACCCGTCACCTACACCTACGAAGTGTCTGAGGATACATACATCAAAGGTGGTATCAACGCAGACACCAATTATGGAAGTAGTTCAAACCTTGAAGTAAAACAAGGTAGCGCTGCCAATTATTTCCGTAAGAGTTTCCTGAAGTTCGACTTGAGTGCCCAAGGATTGACAACCATCAATCAGGCAACATTACGTATATACGCCAATAGTGTTAACGCAACTACCATCACGGCTTTCGAATTGAGCGATGATTGGTCTGAACATAGCGTAACCTGGAATAGTGCACCATCTAACGGTAGTAGTATTACATCAGAGGCTGTTTCGGTAGAAAATGTATACTACGAATTTGACGTGACAGACTACGTACAAGCACAAGTATCAGGCGACGAAGTAGTATCGGTGAGCTTGTGGGACGCAGGAGCCACTAACAAACTGGTCTATTTCAACAGCAACGAAGCAGCAAGCAACAGACCTGAATTGGTCATCGAGACACTCACTACTGCTGCTCATCCTTCTGGGATCACGGGCTATTTCGTGGATGCGATCAATGGAAATGACGCCAACGACGGATTGACAGAAGCTACGGCATGGAAAACATTTACAAATGTGAATGCGACCACTTTTGCCGCCAACGACACGATTCTGCTCAAAGCAGGCAATACTTGGCTAGAGCCTCTCCACCCAAAGGGATCTGGCACATCGGGCAACCCCATTGTGATTACCAGCTATGGGGTAGGTCCATTGCCTATTATTGATGCTCAGGGCAGCCTACTCCCAGGGTTTCCACTCTCAGCATCTATCCGGCTCTACAATCAGGAGTACTGGGAAATCACAAATGTGCATGTCAAAAACTATGCAGCGCATGAAGAAACTCCCTTGCTCAAGAACGCTATTGCGATCACAGGCGATGACTATGGCACCCTGCACGACATCAACATCAGAAATGTGGAAGTGAGTGATGTAAATGGAGATTTGGGCACGCGTACAAATGGTGGAATTGCCTTTCTTGTAAAAAGAGATAGTGAAACGCACGTACCGACCAATTATGATGGTGTTACTGTCGAAAATTGCTACATCCACGATGTATCCAACTGTGGGGTATTTACTGATTCGAAATGGAGCATCCGAGATGAGTTTACCAGCTTTGGCGAAACTACCCTCGACAGCTCTATCAATGATTGGTATCCGAGTTATAATATCGTAGTACGAAACAACCGCTTTGAAAGAACAGGTGGCAATGGCATGGTCATTAGGGTAGCAGACGGACCATTGGTAGAATACAATACCTTCTACAAGTGTGGACTGTATACCACTGGCAACGCTTCCTATCCGTTCAATTGTGACAATGCCTTGTGGCAATACAATGAAGCGAGCCATACCGTATACAACCCTGGGGATGCAGATGCCAGTGGATTTGACAGTGACTACTATTGTAAAAACACCATCATCCAATACAACTACAGTCACGACAATGAGTACGGTAGTCTATTGATTACCTCCAGAGGGGCTTCGGCTAGAAACTTTAATGTGGGTACGATCGTTCGGTACAACGTATTCGAAAACGACGGACATCACATGATCAGGGTGTCGGGTACGCCTTCTAAGTCTTACATTTACAACAATGTGTTCTATGTAGGAGAAGACCTAGATGGCATGGAAGTGCTATGGCACAAAAACTGGGGAGGGTATTCGGACAGTACATTCTATACCAATAACATCTTCCATATCGAAGCTTCTGATACGTTCTACGAGTTTGAACTCAGTACCAACAACTTTTTCGACCATAATATCTTCTATGGCGATCACGATAGTACAGAACCTTCTGATGCCAACAAGATCACTTCTAATCCTTTGTTTGTGAATCCTGGAACTGGTGGTTTTGGTTTCGGAACTTTAGATGGCTATAAGCTGCAGTCTAGCTCTCCAGCTATAGATGCAGGTGCAAATATTGCTGGCAATGGCGGATTCGATTTCTGGGGCAATGCTTTATCTGATAGCCATACAGATATCGGTGCTTTTGAATATAGCGGTGGTGGAGCAAGAACTAGGGCAGACCTAGTAGAAGTAGACGTCACAAGCACACAAAAATTCAGTATCTACCCTAACCCAATCAACGGAGGACTATTGACCATCGACTTGACTGGCTATGAAGAGGTAAACCATATTGAGGTTATGATTACCAGCATTACAGGGCAAGCAGTATACAAAACTGCTGTACAAGACCAGCGTATCATCGAACTGGACACGTACCATTTGGTGAAAAATTCGACTTATATCGTCCATGTAAAATCTGGACAACAAGTGAATTACAGCAAATTGCTCGTGAGATAATGTATTGACTAAAAAGAGGCATTTACTGTGTGAATGCCCCTTTTTTTATGTCTAATCCGTTGTGTTTATTTTTCAGGAATCTCTCCATATTTCTTCTGGAGATTAATCTGAATTTATATTGATGTTATCCCATTTTGATTGCCAGCCATTTTAGTCATCCCTTCAAAATAAAATAAAGGCTGCCCCTATGGCGGTCACCCACTTTTGAGGCAACCTCTGAACTGCTCTGCTCTTACAGCAAGGTTTTAGAGGCTAATTGATCTAGCACTTTTTTACCTTGTACAGATTTTTCCTTGATGGTTTCGTTCAGAATATTTTTGGCTTCTGCCAACTTCAGGGTTGCTGCTTTTTCCAAAGCATCTTTGTACTCCTGAGAGTCTTCTACGATTTTGTTTCTGGTGGCTTTGCCACTTCTAGGTGCAGTGAGGTAGCCTGCTACCAATCCTGTTCCTACTCCTATTGCCAATGTGGTTATAAATTTAAACGCTTTCATGTTTGTTTGTTTTTAAGTGAGTGCCCGAATACTTTCAGGGCATTTGATTATTGATTATAGGATTGGTTTATCCTTGGTGAGAAAATGCGGTAAGCATCCAATGGTTTTTTTCCACATGCTTCACATAGCCTTTCATCATATCTTCGGTGCCACTGTCGCCATTCTCGATAGCCACTTCTATGGTCGCAAAGAGGTGTTCTAACAATACATGGTAATCTTTGATGACCTCCCTGACCATCTCTAGACCTGTCATATCCGTACCTGACTCTTTGATTTCGGAAGTTTCTAAAAATTCTCTCATGGTACTCAGCGGTCGTTGTCCGAATATCCTGATCCGTTCGGCTATCTCATCTATGACCACACTGGCCGTTTTATACTGCATTTCGAACTGTTCGTGGATATCAAAAAAGTCTCCTCCTCTTACATTCCAATGGAAGTTTCTTAATTTCTGATAGTGTACAGCATAATTCGCCAGCAGCTTATTCATAGTATCTACCAACTCTGCGGTTTCGAGCTTGGTGTATCCCAATGAGGCAAATGATTTCTTTTTGGGTTTCTGAATTTCTAATATGCTATTCTCCATAATATTCTGTGTTTTAATTGTTACCAGAATAGATGCGAATAGCATACCAAACCATCAAATGAGCTCATACAGCATCTGACGGTTTCTTCTACGGTATGGATCGTGTATAATTATCTAAGGTTGGGGAATGGATTACCCAATCAGACAGGAAATGACAAAGTAAAAACAGTCCCTTGACCTACCTCACTTTCTGCTTCAATACTGCCTTTGTGACTACGAACTATGTTTTGCACAGTGGTGAGCCCCAACCCTGTACCCTCTGTTTTACCAGTAAAAAACGGCTCGAATAATTTGGACATGTCTTCTTTGCTTAATCCTTTTCCATTGTCGGCAATCTGGAGTCGGATTCGGTCGTCTTCCTGTGTACTGGCTATTTTCAAAATGCCCTCACCTGGTTTCATAGCCTCGATGGCGTTGATCAATAAATTGAGCAGAGCGATGTTCATCTGATCGGCATCGAGCGCCACATCGGGCAAGTCGGACTGAAGCACCTGATCTAGCTGCATGTTTTGGAGCTTGAGTCGGTCTTTCACTAAAGCGACCGCTTGATCCACCACGCCGTTGAGTGGCTGGCGCACCAGCTTAAGATCCTTGGGTTTCGAAGAATTGAGCAAATCTGTAATGAGTTGGCCGATACGCTCGGAGTTTCTTTTGATAATACTAAAATAGAGCGCTGCATCCTCCACATCCTCTGGCACTTCATCTTTAAGCTGTTCGAGTGCTAGCGTCAGGTTAGTCAGAGGATTACGCACTTCATGAGCGATGGTACGAGCGATTTTACCCGTCATGGAGAGTTTTTCAGCTTGCACCAACTCTTTGTCTGCTTGTCGCCTTTTGGTCATGTCTCTAATCACTCCTATATAACTTCTGCTTTTTGTCTCAGGATCGAGCAAGAGCACACAGTTGATGATACATGTCTTTTTTCGTCCCTGGCGATCCAGCATTACAAGCTCATACTCTTCTACTTTTTTATCCCGAGTCAATTCCTCTTTGAAACCCTTGTAATCCTCCTGACTAAAAACCAATTTCTTTAGCGGCAAGCCTAGTAGGTTTTCAAACGTGTAGTCGAACAGTTGCTGCAAAGCATGGTTGATATCCAAAAATTGAAATTTAGCATCTGCTTGAAAAATAGCATCTATAGACTCTTCAAACAGCTTTTGATATTTTTTCTCTCGGGCTTCTACCTCCAATACCGCTTCTTTGAGATCGGACACATCCTGAAAGGTAACTGTCACTCCATCACCCATTTTCACCACGGCTATTTTAAACCATTTTTCGTTTTGCGTACCCGCGTAGTGCTGCTCAAAAGTGAGTAATTCACCTGTTTCTACCACACATTTGTAGTTATCGAAAAGACCATCAGTAGCATTGTGTGGTAACACATCTAGCAGCTTATGTTGTAGCAACTCATCAGACCCAAAACCCAATATTTCTTCGGCAACGTCATTCACGAATTGCCATTGAAAATCTACAATTTCACCTTGAGCATTGCGCAATGCCTTCATGGTCATGATACCATTGAAAGCACTATCCAAAATACTCTTGAGTAGATTTTCTACCGTGCTCTCATTTAGCCCCTCAATTTGTTCTAATTTTTCACTACTATTCATAAATGGTAAAATATATTACACCCAATTGGTAAGTTAAGAAAATAGAAGATCACATGGACATCCATAGTATAGCTGAAACGATCGGGTTCGATATTTCTGATCCAAAAAAGCATAAAATAGGGCTTGCCCTTGGAGGTGGTGGCATCAGAGGGTATGTACACTTAGGAGTACTAAAGGCGCTAGAAGAGCAAGGCATAGAAGTAAATATCATTGCAGGCACCAGTGCAGGAGCACTTACAGGTGCGTTTATTGCCTCTGGTATGGGTGCTAAAGAGGTACATGAATTGCTCAAAGCAAAAAATATTTTTGAATATTCTAAATTCCACTGGCCTACGGACGGTTTATTCAAACTAGATGGCATGAAAGAAGTATTAGCCGAAACGATAAAAGCAGACCAAATCGAAGCACTCAAAATCCCATTTATAGCCACCGTATCCAACCTCAACAAAGGATGTGTAGAATACATGGCCAAAGGATTGATCAGCGAAGTAGTGCTGGCTTCAGCAAGCATCCCACTCATATTTGCCCCTGTAGAAATGAACGGAGACAAGTATGTGGATGGCGGTCTATACGACAACCTACCAGTAAAACCGCTCAAGCAGCTGTGTGAAAAAATCATTGCGGTAAGTGTAAGTCCCGTGGAAGAAACTGATGACCTGGATAATTTAGTCAAGGTAGCCAGCCGCACTTTTCAACTGATCGTGAATGACCATGACCCCAGTCTACTCGACCAATGTGGAATATTGATCGAACCAATGGGTATCGGTAATTATGGCCTACTAGACACAGACAAGGCTGACGAGCTTTTCGAAATTGGCTACAAGCATACCCAATCACTGGATGTAAAGAAACTACTCGACGAGTGCTAGGCATCTATGCCGTAGGCACGCAGCTTATTATAGAGTGTCTTTCTATCCACCCCTAGCATATCGGCCGTCTTGCTTTTGTTGTTATTCGTCTTTTCCAGTACAAGCAAAATGGCTTGTTTTTCAGCTTCTTCAGCTACGGCCTTCAAACTTGTAGGAATCGCCCCGTTAAAATCCATACTCAGGTCACTATCAGTTTGGATCGGCGAGCAAATTTCATGAGGCAGGCCGTCTGTAGTTACATCCTCCGACGTACTCAGCAATACAGCTCGCTTGATCACATTTTTCAGTTCACGGAGATTGCCTGGCCAGTTGTAAGTTCTGAAGATCTGCAATACTTCTTCGTCAAACCCTTTAATTGATTTGTTTAGCTGATCATTGGCTTGTGCCAAAAAGTGTTCTGCAAACACTGAGATGTCGCCTGGTCGCTCATGCAAGGGTGCCAGTTCGATTTTGAATTCATTGAGTCTAAAATAGATATCTTCCCGAAACTCTCCTGTCTTCACTTTTTCTCTTAGGTTTTCATTGGTAGCTACAAGTACGCGTACATCTACAGCGATCTCACTAGCTCCACCTACTTTACGCACCACTCGCTCCTGCAAAACGCGTAGGAGATTGAGCTGATTTTCATAACTCAAGTTGCCGATCTCATCAAGAAATAACGTACCGCCATCAGCTCGTTCAAAGCAGCCTTTCTTATCCTGTACCGCTCCCGTAAAAGCCCCTTTGACGTGACCAAACAACTCACTAGCTGCCAACTCCTGTGGCAATGCACCACAGTCTACCGCCACAAATGGCTTTTTTCCTCGATGACTTTTGTTGTGAATGGCCTGAGCCACATACTCTTTGCCCGTGCCGGTCTCCCCTTCTATCACCACAGACATATCTGTAGTGGCGATCAGGTCTATGTGCTTGATTACCGCTTGGGCTTGATGGCTTACTCCTGCTATGTAGGCTTTCGTATCTGGTTGGGGTGCATTTTTTTGTATGGGCTTGCCCAACGCCTTTGGTACAGCCTTTTGGATTTGCTTGGACAACGCCTGCTCTACAGTGACCAGTATTTCATCTGGATATAGTGGCTTGGTCACGTAGTCGTACGCACCTTTTTTCAGTGCATCTACTGCAATCCGCACATCCGAATAGCCCGTGATAATGATGACCTGAATGGATGAGTTGATGATTTTTATTTTTTGTAAAATCTCTAGCCCCGTATAATCGGGCAATTTGAAATCACAAATAACCAAATCTGTAGTATTGTCTTTGAGCCACTTGATAGCCGCTTCTCCTGTCGGCTGACTGGCAGCTTCGTAGCCCTTTTTTTCAAAGTATTTTTTGAGCAGCAGGCAGATATCAGGCTCATCATCCACGATCAGGATTCTTTTCATACAGGTTGATTTTTTTACACTTCCAGACCTTGAATGGCTTCAATGACCTGTTTTTTAGTGAATGGTTTTTTTATGAATGTATCTATTTTTTCTTCCTTCATTTTTCTCATCTCATAAGACCCATCATGGGCACTGATGATGATGATACGAGCTTCAGAAGTCTTTGCTCTAATCAGCGGAATCAGATCGAAGCCCGTACCGTCTGGCAAATTAAGGTCCAACAAATACACTTGATAATCTTCTGAAACCACTTTTTCTCTTGCCTTTGCTATCCTATTGACATACTCAGCTTCCACGCCTTCCTTGATCAGGATGCGAGATACCATCAGTCCAATATCGTCCTCATCGTCTACAATCAGGGCTTTAGTGAGCATGTATTACAATTTTAAAAGTGGGTAGAATTTTCCTCAAGTTAGTTGAATCTAGTTATACAATCAAAAGTGAATCATTAGACAGAATCACCTGTATTAAAGCGAAAAGATTGATACGAATACTTCTTTCGTATCTTCCAATTCATTCAGAAAGTCATAAGTCTCGCTAAGCTGGCTAGCAAACATGGCTGTCATAAAATCATCATATCCAGTATCTTGTGACAGCTCTTTGTAAATCTCAATCAGCTTCTTTTCTCTAAGGATACAGTTGTCCAAAATATCTTTTTCCCATCCTTGCAATAGCAGGTGATCCAGTTCTATTTCGAGCTTTTCCCACTCTGGTCTAATCATATCCGATACCTCACACATGAGGGTCTCTATATCCACGTCGTATTGTTTCATTAAGCCCATCATAAAATTCACCTTGCGGTCAGCCAAAGAGGCCAATTGATCTTTGACTGGTTGATCCACTACTCGCAGAGAGGTTTTTCTATACATGATTTCTGCCAGCTTTAGCTCGCTGATAAGCTGTTTTACCTCAGGATTGATCTTCTTCATTGTTATTCTTTTTTTAAAATTTTTCGGCTTATAGTTCTAAACCACAGCCATATCTTTTTGTTTTGTTTTTTTAGTTGTGGCCTGGTATGACTTATCTTTCAAGTCGTTGATCACACCACCTGCCAGCAGTACACGCACTTGTCTATCGCTCAGTTTAGTTTTTACTAGAATTTCACTACTTGTAGTAATGTTTTTAGCCAAAATGGGCTGATCGCTGGTAATGGCTTCGCGCAAATCTTCGAATAGCAGCACGTCATTTTCATCGAGATCATCATAATCCGACGGATTGTCAAATTCAAAAGGTATAATCCCAAAGTTGACTAGATTTTGCCAGCCTATTCTCGCATAACTTTTGGCAATGACCGCTCGCTGACCCAAATATCTTGGGACTAAGGCCGCATGCTCTCTAGAAGATCCTTGGGCGTAATTTTCGCCTGCGATTACGATATGACCATCTTTACTTAGCTTCGCTTGTTTATAATACGACTTGGACAATGCCTGATAAGCATACTTACTAATCGCTGGAATATTACTCCTCAGCGGCAGCACCTCTGCCCCAGCTTTCAATATCTCGTCTGTGGAAATATTGTCTCCCATTTTCAACAAAACAGGCACTTGAAACTCCTGCTCCAATCGTTGAAATTTAGGAATAGGTTTAATATTAGGCCCCAACTCGATTTCTACATCTTCACTCGCTGGTTTTGGAGGAAATACTACTGTAAGCCCCGATTTTACTTGATCAGGTTCTTTAAATTTTGGATAACTAAAATCTAGGGTACGTGGATCGGTAATTTCGCCCATGAGGGCACTAGCAGCCGCCGTTTCAGGACTACATAGGTAGACTTGATCGTCTTTTGTCCCCGATCTGCCAGGGAAGTTTCTTGGCATAGTTCGTAAGCTAATCTTGCCCGTGGCGGGGCTTTGTCCCATGCCTATACAGCCCATGCACCCTGTCTGATGAAACCGCGCACCTGAACTCATCAAATCACCCATGGCACCATTGGCAGTCAAAGATTGGATCGTTTGTCGCGACGAAGGGTTTACATCCAAAGAAACCTCTGCCGGTATTTGTTTTTCTTTTACCATTTGTGATACCATCCAAAAATCTCGATAGCCAGGGTTGGCCGAAGAGCCTATCACTACTTGCGAAACGGGTCTACCTGCCACCTCTCTGACTGGCACTACATTGCCTGGACTGCTTGGACATGCAATCATGGGCTCTACCTTGGACAGGTCTATATGATCGGTTATTTCATACTCAGCGCCTGGGTCTGCGACAAGCTCCACCCAGTCTCCTTCTCTCCCTTGTTGTTTCAAAAATTCTTTGGTTCGCTCATCAGATGGGAATACAGAAGAAGTAGCACCCATCTCCGTACCCATATTGGCAATGACATGGCGATCCCATGCACTCAGATTTTTCAACCCCTCACCATAATACTCAATCACATAGCCTTTGGCTCCATTTACATCGTATCTACGGAGCATCTCTAGCACTACATCTTTGGCACTTACCCAGTCGGGCAACTTACCCGTCAGCTCTACCCCCAGCACCTTTGGCATTTTCACATAATAGGGTTCGCCAGCTGCTGCCATGGCTACATCTAGGCCTCCTGTGCCAATCGCCAACATACCCAAACCTCCCCCTGCGCAAGAATGACTATCAGAACCTAGTAGGCTTTTTCCCGGCACACCAAACTGCTCCATATGCACAACATGGCTGATCCCATTGCCCGCTCTGCTGTAGTGATACCCCATCTTTTGGGCGGCAGCCTGTAGAAAAACATGGTCATCTGCATTCTTGAAATCAGTCTGAAGCAAGTTGTGATCTACATACTGTACGGCTTTTTCGGCCTTCACTTTAGTGAGTCCGATCGCCTGCAACTCTAGCATCACCAAGGTACCTGTAGCGTCTTGTTGCAAGACATGATCAATGCGAAGTCCGATTTCAGCACCAGGCGTCATATCCCCGGTAACAAGGTGTGATTCAATCAATTGCTGTGTAATATTTTTTGGTTTTGCCATGATGTGCTTATTGCTTTCTTTATAAAAAATGTCTTAGAAGTAAGAAAAGATGACCAGACAATTGCTCGTCTGATCATCGATTTACAAAAAGGGGGATTAATTAAATAGCTCGCTGGCGCGATCAGTCAAACTGTCGATTTTGGTCTGATAGGTCACGAGCACTTCTTCTGATTCTTTTTTAACATCTTTCCAAGTCTCCTCAGTAGCTTCCGTAATGTCCGCTACTTCATCACTCAACTTTTGCCGCTCTTTTTTCAACTCACTGAGGGTTGTATTCACTTGCTCTTTTACCTCGTCAGTCGCTCCATCAAGTTTACCTTCTAGCGTTGTGATTTCTGCATCTACTGCGTCAATGGCCTTGTTGTACTTAGTTTTCAATTGTTGCTTGGCTTCTGAGGCTTGGTCTTTCACTTTTTCTACGGTTTTAGTTGTTTCACTTTTTTCTGACTTGGTAGAACAGGCTCCTAGACCAACCGATAACATGGTCAATACAAGGATGAGCTGATGACTTTTATTTCTGATTTTATTGATTTTCATAATGATATGGTTTGAATAATTATACCCGAGTGGCGTGTTTCCCTATCGGGTCGTTTATTTGATGATATAACGGCCAAAACCGTTCCGCTTGAGCGAAAGCCCGTTTGCAGCCATTAGAACTCGGTTGAGCCTTAAATACCGTGAAGAAAATTCAACACCATCGTGTAAAATGGGAAAGATTCTCCACAAGCCTATTGCTGCTGGCGTTAGACTTTCTCTACCAACACGGGGATGTCCGTTTCTTTGATCACCTTTTCGGAAAGGCTGCTCTGAAAAAAGGTCCAAAAGCTAGACTTCTCATAGGTCTTCATCAAAATCAATCCTGGCTTGATGTCTTCGACCACCTGCATGATACCAGCAATTTCGGCTTTGTTGGGCACGACATGAATTCTATAATTTCGGATTTTGAGTAGTTTCACCAGCGCCGTCATTTTAGGCAAAATATCCGCCTCATTGAGCAGTTCGGTCGTATTCACATTCACAAAATGAATGGTAGCCCCATGATTTTCGAGCATACGACAGATGTCATACAATCGATCTGGCAACTCTGTGCTGAGATCGGTAGCGATCATCACATCATCAAAATGGATATCTGCATATTGAGAAATTGCCAAAACAGGAATTCCTGATTCACGGATCAACTTTTCGGTGTTATTGCCCATGAAATGCTGAAGAAGATGAGACTCTCCCGACGTACCTGACACCACCAAATCCACCTCTACATCTCTAAGCAGTTCGTTGATGCCACTAGCCAAGCTATCGTTTACTATATAAAGCTGTCCCTTCAGGTCTTCAGACAGGTGCTTGTCCATCTCCTGTCTCAATTTTTTGAGAACAGTGGTCTTCTCATCTTCCATTTGCTGCTCTTGTAGTGCACTGCTCATAGCTGTTGACGCACTCCCGGAATATATAGGTGTAACGACTGGATGATATGGTAGAAAATGTACTACATGCACTTGACCTTTAAATTTGGTAGCCAGTTGATTGGCCGCCTTGAGTCCTGTAGTGGACTCTTCTGAGAAATCTACGGGTACTAAAAAGTTTTTTATGTCTTTCATGATATTCTTTTTTGAGGTTATCACATCACACCAAAGCGTGACACTACCCCTCATCATGAAAAAACCGATCCAAGCGGACAACCTCCCCTAAAACACTGGAAACCCTAAATGAACAATAGCTAAGTGTATCACTTCAGACCCAATTGAGGAGAATGTTCTACAGAGCCCCCCTATTTCAACGCCCTTTTATTTAAAACCAACGCTTTCTGTTTTCAATCATAATTGCATCTTTGCACTCTATCATCAATAAGAGCGTCTACTATGTCGGCAAATCAGCACCATTGGAATATCAAATTAGCACAAGCCCCAGACCGAAAACCACTTCTAACTGCCCTGTTGGACAAAAAATATTCAGCTGACTTTGAATGGCTAGCACAGCAAAAGATTAGGATCATTTCGCCCAAGACTATCCTGAGCTTTATCGATGAAGAATTGATCCATGACAATGATGCCATTCTAAAACAAAACGGGCAAATGCTCCATTCGATGTCTTCGGGTGAGCGGAAGCAGGCCTATTTACAATATGTATTGGCGCAAAAACCAGATACACTTATACTGGATCATTTTCTGGACAACCTGGACACCAATGCCAGAACGCATTTTTCTGATCTATTGAAATCTCAGTGTGAAGAACTGCACCTAATCAACATCTACTCGCGAGATGATGATCACATGATTTTTTTGTCCGACACCTATTTATATGAGAACGACACATTAAGTATATATGACCCTACTACTGGGCCTGAGTCAGCAGGAGATCTAAGATTCAACAATAATCACCCGATACCAAAGGCCAGCAAAATCGGCCCAGAAGTCCCACAAGAACTAGTAGAATTCAAGAGTGTTACCATCTCCTACTTAGACAAAAGTATTTTACGAGACATCAACTGGAAAGTAGAAAAAGGACAATTTTGGCACTTGTATGGCCCTAATGGCAGTGGCAAAACGACACTCCTCACCATGATCACTGGCGACAACCCAAAAGCCTACGGTCAAAACATCAAACTATTTGGCAAACAAAAAGGCTCTGGCGAAACGATTTGGGAAATCAAACAAAAGGTGGGCTACTTCACCACCAACATGACCTTCCAATTTAAAAGAATGCAAACGGCTCAAGAAATGGTACTGTCTGGTTTCTTCGACTCTATAGGGCTCTATCAGATTGCTGGGGATCACCAAGTCAAACTGGCTAATGAATGGCTCACTTTCATCGGTCTATCTCACTTGGCCAAGCAACCATTCATCAACCTATCTATGTGCCACCAGCGCATGATCATGATCGCCCGAGCCATGGTAAAACACCCACCTTTACTCATTCTAGACGAAGCCTCTGTAGACCTGGATGACGAAAGCGCCAGACGCATGAGTGCCCTTATCAACCGCATTGCTCATGAAGGTGAAACCACCATCATCTACGTCTCGCACAGGCTAGAGCCAGGCCTTACGCCTTCTAACAGTTTTGAGTTGATTCCGGGGGATGAGGGGTCTCAAGGAATCGTCAATAGTCTGAATTAATATTGTCATTGGTACGTCTCAAAAGTCAAATTGCCTTTTTTATTTTTGATTGGTAAATTCCTCACCCCTAGTCCTTCTTCATTGGAGAAGGGAACACTAACCAACTTAAAATGAACGATCTACATAAAGGAGCGAGTAGCAGACTTTTTGAGTTTGCGAAGGCCAATCGAAAAAAACAGACACCCGCAGAAAAGATACTATGGGATGCACTTCGGAATCGAAAGCTGGAAGGACACAAATTCAGGAGACAACATCCCATTTCTCAGTTTATCGCCGATTTTTATTGTCATGAATCTAAACTCATTATTGAAGTAGATGGCGGCTATCACTCTGGACAGGAACAAGCAGAAATAGACGAAGGAAGAACACACGAACTAGAAGAGCTAGGGATAAAGGTCATCAGGTTCAAAAATGAAGATGTGGTGAACGAACTACTTAAGATTCTGAAGCATCTCAAACACGACGCTTCTCCATCGAAGAAGCAAGAAAAGTCCTCTCCTTGAGGAGAGGATTTAGGTGTGATGACTATCTTTACTCCACATGAAAGGTATACCTGTATATAGCATCGAAAAATTCAAGGCGGATGGTGAAAAACCATATCAGGTAGAGGTATTCGATGCCAATCGCCATTTTGAGGTAGAGTACCCGCACTGCCACGATTTTTTTGAGGTGCTTTTTCTGACTCGGGGATCTGGTGTGCATATCATCGACAACAACCGCTACGAAATTCAACCGCCTTGTATTTTCTTTCTGAGCCCAGGACAAGCCCATAAATTAGAATTATCAGAAGACGTCACTGGGTATATCTTTCTGTTTACTGGAGAATTTTATTTGCTCGACAAGAGCAACCAAAACAAACTGCTTGAATACCCCTTCTTTTTTAATGTAAAGCAGGACAACCCGCCATTACTCATCAAAAACACTTCTGATCAAGTCTTTCTAGAATCGCTATTCAAGAAAGGCTGTGAAGAGATGACAAACACTGATAAAGGCACACAGGAACTCTCTCATGCCTTGCTCGAACTGATCCTATGCAGCTGTGAGCGACTCTATCCGCCCGAGCATCTGGAAGGCGTGAAGCAAAAAGGGCATGTATTAGTCAAGCGCTTTCGCGAAATGATCGAGGAAAAATACCATCAAAACCTAAGCATCAAGGACTACGCCGAATCGCTAAACGTGAGCGAAAACCATTTGACACACTTAGTCAAAGAAAGAACTTCTAAAACCTCTAAAGAGCTGATCAGAGAGAAACAAATTATTGAAATCAAACGACTTTTGAAGTATTCTGAGCTATCAATTACACAAATAGCTGATCATCTCAGTTTTAAAGATCAATCGTATTTCACTAAGTTTTTTAAGAAATCAGAAGGTATCACGCCACTCGACTACAGAGAGAATCGTTGAAAAGTACCTAAACTATTCCCTTTTCCACCACAAAAATTGGCGAAAGCCATCACATCTTTGTAAAAGTGAGACATGTGAAAATCTCACATGTCATTTCGTAGGAGGAGGACTAAAAAGAAATTGTTATCGAAATGCAGCTCGAAAATCTTTCTGCACATCGCTAAGTAAATCCCTCCACAAGTTTCGGAATGATTAGGGAAAGCAATAAAAAACAAAAAAAGATATGGCTAATTATTTCAACACACTACCGCTAAGAGAGCAACTGAATCAGTTGAGCGAAGCGGAATTTATGGACGGGTCTGAGTTTGCAGACGGCGTTGAGGCCTTGAAAGGCAAAAAAATCGTAATCGTAGGTGCTGGCGCACAAGGTTTGAACCAAGGTTTGAACATGAGAGATTCTGGATTGGATATCTCTTATGCCTTGAGACAAGTAGCTATCGATGAGAAGAGACCTTCTTTCGTAAACACTACTGAAGCTGGCTTCACTGTAGGTACTTACGAAGAATTAATCCCTACTGCGGATTTGGTGATCAACTTGACACCAGACAAGCAGCACACCAATGCCGTTTCTACTTTCATGCCTTTGATGAAAAAAGGAGCAACACTTTCTTACTCTCACGGATTCAATATCGTAGAAGAAGGCATGCAGATCAGAGAAGACTTGACCGTAATCATGGTCGCTCCTAAGTCTCCAGGATCAGAAGTAAGACAAGAATATTTGAGAGGATTTGGCGTACCTACATTAATCGCCGTTCACCCAGAAAATGACCCTCAGGGCAAAGGATGGGCAGAAGCGAAAGCTTATGCAGCTGCTACTGGCGGACACAGAGCGGGTTGTTTGAAATCGTCTTTCGTGGCTGAAGTAAAATCAGATTTGATGGGTGAGCAAACGATCCTTTGTGGATTGTTGCAAACTGGATCTATCCTTTGCTTCGACAAAATGGTAGCTGAAGGCGTAGATGCTGGATGGGCTGCTAAATTCATCCAGTACGGATGGGAAGTAATCACTGAGTCATTGAAACACGGTGGTGTGTCTGGTATGCTAGACAGACTATCTAACCCGGCAAAGGTTAAATGTTTCGAAGTGTCTGAAGAATTGAAAGACATCATGAGACCATTGTTTCAAAAGCATCAGGACGACATCATGTCTGGAGAGTTCTCTTCTACTATGATGGAAGATTGGGCTAACGACGATAAAAACCTACTCGGATGGAGAGCGGCGACTGGTGAGACTGCTTTCGAAAAAACTGCTCCTGCAGATGTCGACATCACTGAGCAAGAGTATTATGACAAAGGCTTGTTGATGGTAGCTATGGTAAGAGCTGGTGTTGAGTTGGCTTACGAAACTATGACTGAAGCAGGTATCCAAGGTGCCTCTGCATACTACGAGTCACTTCACGAAACACCATTAATCGCTAACACGATCGCTAGAAAGAAATTGTTTGAAATGAACAGAGTCATCTCTGACACAGCGGAGTACGGATGTTATCTATTCGATCATGCTTGTAAGCCACTTTTGGCAGACTTCATGAGCAAAGTAACCACCGACATCATCGGCAAAGATTACAATGAAGGCATCGACAATGGCGTAGACAATGTGACTTTGATCAAAATCAACGAAATATTGAGAGAGCACGACATCGAGTATGTAGGTGGTGAGCTAAGAGGTGCTATGACTGCCATGAAGCAGATCGCTTTGGGATAATATCCCTTCTCAAAAGCACTTTTATTCAAACCCGTCAGGTTTTAATAACCTGACGGGTTTGTTTTTTTTATACGGATCTGACTAAGTTGCACGGCAAATTTCATCGATCTGAACTCCTCGCATGGCGACCAAGTACAAACTCATATACACCCATCAAGCACACAAGGATCACAAGAAAATATCCTCGTCGGGATTGGGCGAAAAAGTAGAAGAGCTGATCGCTCTGATTTCGGAAAATCCTTTTCAGCACTATCCGCCATTTGAAAAACTGCACGGAGATCAGGCAGGTGCCTACTCACGCCGAATCAATATCGAACACCGCCTAGAGTACGAAGTACATCAAGAGGAGCAGACGATCAAAATCATTCGTATGTGGACGCATTACGCGTAAGCGCCATAGTAGAAACCTCCTATAAAGCCTCCCCTATTTACTCGTATCGCAAGGCCTGTACTGGATTGACATGAGCAAACTTCAATGTCCTCAAACTGGCGATCGTAAGCGACACCAAAACCAACGTAACGACTGGCGCCGAGAAAGTAACTACATCCATGGCTTTGTAGTGTGTAAAAATAGAGGCAATCATGGTGTCGATCAGGTAATACCCGAGCGTGACTCCCAAGCCAGACGATACCAATAATAGGATAAAATAGTCCTTATTGATCAGATATACGATCTGTCCTAGGCTGCTACCCAGCACTTTCCGAACTCCTATTTCTTTGACTCTCCTAATCAAGTTGATAGACACCAAGGTGAACAACCCTAAAGAAGACAGCACAAAGGCCACCAAACCTAAAAATCCAAAAATGGTGGTAATGTTATCATTGACCTCCTTGGCCTCTCGCAATAGGTCGTTCTGAAAAAAACCATTGAACACCTTCGTTGGAATTTTGCTATTCCATTCCGCCTCCAGGTCATCGTAGACCTGCTTTGTCTTTGATACATCTGTTTTGGCCACCACAAAACTATTGGTACCATCATCTTCGAAACGCAAACTTTTGAGCGTAATACCTACGGGCACTATGGGTGCCCAAAAGCCATACATATAGAAATTTTTGACCACCCCCACTACAGTCAGCGTGGTGGTATCGTTCACCGCTATTCGTTTGCCAATAGGGTCTGTCCAATCAAAGGCTTCTGCCAATTTTTGATTAATCACTATCGAACCTTCACTATCAGAGGCTTCGAGTTCTTTTGAAAAAGCCCTTCCTGCTACCATTTCAAGCCCCATCGTTTGCAAGTAGTCAATACCCACATCTATCATATCGGATTCTACTTCCTTGTCTTGATTTTTGAGTATTGCATTATAATTGCCACGTCCTATGTGGTTTTTGGCACTAGCCACTTGCGTAATGTCTGGATTGGACAGCATGGAGGTGAGTGTCTTCTGGTATTCATTGTCATTCAATACACTGACCACTATGATCTGATCCCTATTGAAACCTAGGTCGAGCGTATCTTGATAGCGAGCATTCTGTACAAAGGCTACACTGGCAAACATGGCAATGACCGTAAAAGTGTACTGACTGGCCAGCAAAACTTTGGTCAGCTTACCCGATCCTCCGATACTCAGACTCCCTCTCAGAATACTCACTGGTTCGTATTTACTCACATACAAAGAAGGGTAGAATCCTGCCAGCAGCGTAGTAAACACCAGCAAGACGATCAAAAACAGATACAATTGAATGTCATCCATGAAGCTCATCTGCAAATCCATTCCTTGCCACATAGCGCTATAGGCCGGCACCAAAAAATAGGCAATGCCTATCGACATCAAAATTGCAAGAAAGCACACAGTAAGATTTTCGGCCATAAACTGCATGATGAGTTGTCTCCTACTACCTCCCAACACTTTGCGCACGCCGATCTCTTTCAACCGCCGATTGGATGTGGCTATTGCCGTATTGGTAAAATTGAAACACGCCACCAGCAAGATCAGCAATGCCATAATCTGTGGCGTAAGCGTAGCGGCTGCAGGCATGGCATCACGGAGATTGTCCCAACGAATTTCATTAGAAATATGTGCATGTATATTCATCGGTATGAGCAGATACTTCGAAATGATAAAATCTGGCCGTGCCTCATTTTGCACTTCTATATATTTAGAAAGTAGTGGTTCAAATGCCTCAGCTTTTGTAGGGTCATTGAAATACACAAAAGTAGCTTGTGCAAACGAGCCCCAATTGCCCTTCACCCCATCATCATACATTCGGAATCGGTTTTCGAATCCTATCAAAAACTCGAACTGTACAGAGGAATTTTGAGGCGCCTTCTCCACCACACCAGCTATAGTAAAATTGAAACTCATGCCCGTATCGTCGAACACCGTCAATACCTTGCCTATAGGATCTTCTTCGCCATAAAATTTTCTTGCATACTCTTGCGTCACGATGGCGCTTTCCAGCCCATGATAGGCGGACAAATCACCTCTGATTAGTGGAAAAGTGAAAGACTCCAAAAAGCCTGGGTCTGCATAGCAAACACTCGTATTGAACACCTTGTCTTGCTGCACATCTCGTACAGTAAAAGTATGAGCTTCGAACCTAAAGGTCCGATCCGCACCTACTAAGTCATTTTTAATAGCATCTGCCAGTGGCATAGGTACTCGACCATACTCCCGCACATCTCCGTTGTTTTCGGTAAGATTGTGAAGCTTATATATATGATCGATCTGAACATGATTCTTATCAAAATTCCAATTGAATTTAGAATTGAGATAAGCCACTATACAACAAGCCAGCGCTAGACCTAGCCCTATAATATTGATGGATACAAAAACTTTGTTTTTGAGTAGGTTACGGAGTGCAACCTTGAGATAATTTTTGAACATGTGATGGGTCTTTTGAGTTTTGGTTTATTGAAAGATGAATCCCAACTCAAAAAAGTTGCAATTCACTACAATTTAATTAAACTCAATAATTCCCAACCAGATCAACAGGAGTGGATGATCACACGAACGATGGCCTCAACTCGCCAATAACAACAAAACTGCTGCAACGACCATCAACCAAAACTTATAGGCCGCCAGAAATGGAATAATGATAAAGTTGAGTTGCATGGCTACCATGAGGAGCACGATAACGATGGCAATTAGTTTTAAAGTAGACTTAGTACTTGAGCTCATAGCGATTGACGTTTTTTGAAATTGAGCGCCAATGTTAATGACTTTTTCAGAATAATAAAATTACGATTAATCAAGTCGTTCTTCCTTGCGATTATTTTAATTCAAAATACTTTAAATTCGAGGCTGCAATAGAGAGAAAAGTAAGGTTGAAATGAAAAAGTCTCAAGTAGTCATATGTTGGATAAGTATGCTTTGTCTTTGGGCAAGTACCCTTATGGCTAGCACTGAGCAATCCCAAAAAAGCATAGACAGCCTCAAAGATTCGCTAGGTATTTCTACAGGTATTGAGCGAGCTGAAATTCTCGCCCAACTCAGCTGGCAATATCGCAATGTAAACTCCGACTCTGCCCTCTATTTTGGCCAACAAGCCTATGCCCTATCCCAAAAAGTGAACTACGAAAGTGGCGTCATCAAAAGTTTGAACTTTCAAGGCATCGCTTATCGCAACAAGAGTGATTACACTAATGCCTTTAAGTATTTTGTAGAAGCACTCAAAGCAGCAGAAGAGGCTAAAAACCTAGAGCAAATCGGTTATTCTAATATTAACATCGGTAATATCTATATCTACCAGACCAACTACGAAGGAGCACTAGAATATTTTGAAAAGGCTCTTTCTCCTGCCAATCAGCTCAACAATCAGAATATGCTAGCCTACATTTACCTCAACCTGGGCCGCACCTATTCTCGAATGGATGAATACGAAAAAGCAGAATTCAATTATCTAAAAACCAGAGACATCCGCAGAGCACTCGAAGACAACGATGGACTGGCAACCATCGCCGTAGACCTTGCAGAACTCACCAAGCGTCAGGGTGATCTGCAAAGTGCCTTGGGGTATTTTCATGAGTCTATAAATGCTATACATAAAGTCAAAAACAAGGGCGCATTAGCCTTCAGCCTGTACAACATTGGGGTGATCTATCGCCAACTTGGGCAACTAGACTCTGCTGAATATTACTCACAAGAAAGCCTCAAAGTAGCCCAAGCGAACAATCTAAAAAACGACATCAGAAAAATTCACGAAAATCTATCAGACATTGCAGAAGACCGAGGCAATTACGAAAAGGCGCTGCACTACTTCAAGCTCAATCAACAAGACGAAGACTCTATTTTCAACGAGCAAAACACACGAACCATTGAAAGTCTAAAATCTCAGTATGAGGCAGAAAAAAAAGAAGTAGAGACTCTGTTTCTACGAGAAATCGTAGACCGCCAGCAGACCATTATCATCCTGGCCTCAACAGCCTCTGTATTGCTCCTCGTCATTGCCATCATCATCTATAAGCGTGCCGTAGAGCGACGACGACTCAACCTGCAAATTTCAGCGCAAGCCAAAAAACTAGAAGAATTAGATTTTGCCAAATCCCGATTCTTTGCCAATATCTCGCACGACCTGCGCAGTCCGCTAAGCATGATCCTCGGCAACTACGAACAGATCAAAAAGGACAATGAAACCTACCTGACTAAAGACTCCAAAGAAAGCCTAGAGGTGGCCAATAAAAACGCCCAACGACTCCTATACCTAACAGACGAAATCAACGAGCTAACCAAATTAGAGGAGGGTAAAATCAACCTCAAGCTAAAAGACGTACCCGTGAATGCGTACATAGCTTCTCTGGTGTCTATGTTCAAATCTTCGGCAGAATTTAAATCAATCAAACTATCTTATGAGTCTTCGCTACCCGACAATGTAGCCATTTCTATAGATCCGAATCAATTTGAAAAAATCATATTCAATCTCATTACAAATGCACTCAAGCACACACAAAAAGGAGATACAGTATGCGTAAAAGCAGAAACTGAGGCCGAATTGTTGAAAATACACATCATAGACACAGGCGAAGGCATACCAGAAAGTAGTCTACCCTATCTCTTTGACCGCTATTACCAGTCACCGAAAAACAAATTTCATGTATATGAAGGGCTAGGCATTGGTCTATCCTTGGCGAAAGAACTTATTGAGGTGCACCAGGGGGAAATATCTGTAAAATCCACAGTAGGCAAAGGCTCTGACTTCACCCTGTCCATGCCGTTTAGCACACTAGCGACCCAGTCCTCCCAAATCCCAGCAACCTCTGATTATATACAAACCAAAAACAAACTATGGAGTGAACTGTGGGAAAAAACCTACTATACCGACCTGACCAGTCAGGTGGCCAGCAGCACTCCAAATGAAAACAAACCACACGTACTCCTTGTAGACGATCATCCAGAAGTACGTGCCTTTATAGCCAAATTGATTACTCAAGATTACGAGGTTACCGAAGCCGAAAATGGTATCATGGCTTTGAAAATACTAGAAAAGCAATCCATCGATTTAGTCATCACCGACCTCATGATGCCTTGGATGGACGGGTTCGAACTATTAGAAAAAATACAAGGAAACGAGGCTTGGAAAACCATCCCTGTACTAGTCGTCTCCGCTCGAAACACCGCAGATGACCAGCTACAAGTACTCACTCGAGGCATCAACAACATCCTTCAAAAGCCCTTTCAGCCAGGAAGATATTCTTCTCCGAATGAGAAACTTGCTTTCGCAAAAAGAGCACTGGAGCAAAGAAAGCAGCAACACCATGCTCATCAATGACAAACCACTGGTAGATGACATTGAAAAAGAACTACTCGAAAAAGTAAGAAATTTGATCATCGACCAAATCGACAACCCCAACCTTACAGTCCTCGACTTGGCAGACGCCATGGCAGCTAGCGAGCGCAAGGTGTATCGCCTGATCAAAAAACTAACAGGATGGACTCCTCACGAGCTCATCAAAGAAGTAAGGTGGCATTATATAGAAAACCTTATTCGTACCAAAAATCTTAAAAATGCAACCGAAGCTGCTCATGCCATAGGGATGAAAAATGTGACGAATTTCAAAAAACAATTCCACAAAAGATTTAACCGGACTATTGAAGAAATGATGGCCAAAAACGCCTGATTTTTTCTTAACTTCAAAACCATGATTCTAAACGACAAAAAGACCATCAATGCCTGGTGTTCGTACGACTGGGCCAACTCTGTTTACAACCTAATTGTGACCACGGCTATCTTCCCTATCTATTACAACAGCGCTACTAAAGCTGCATTTGACGGAGACATCGTGTCCTTTTTCGGATACTCGATCAACAGCTCTGTGTTGTATTCCTATGCCATTTCTTTTTCATTTTTGATTGCGGTCATTTTGTACCCTATCCTCTCTGGCGTAGCTGACTACAGAGGATCCAAGAAAGCTTTCATGCGATTTTTCACCTACATGGGCTCGCTGGCCTGTATTGGCTTGTATTTTTTTGAAGGAAGCAATATCGAATATGGCATATTGCTCGCTATCACAGCCAGCTTAGGCTATGCCTCCTCTGTCGTGTTTTACAACGCTTTCTTACCCGAAATCGTAACCGAAGACCGCATGGACAGCGTAAGCGCCAGAGGCTTTTCGATGGGCTATATCGGCAGCGTACTCCTGCTGATTGTGAGTTTGGTGCTGGTTTCTATACCTGAAACTTTTGGGTTCGATGGTGCAGGTAGTGCCACTCGATTTGTCTTTCTACTAGTCGGGATTTGGTGGTTTGGGTTTGCACACATCGCCTTTGCTGCACTAGAAGACAACCGTACACACGGCAAAATCACAGGAGAAGTCCTGCGCTCTGGTTTCAACGAACTAAAAAAAGTATTTAGCAATCTCAAAAAGAATGTAAACTCTATCCGATTTCTCTACTCGTTCTTCTTTTATAGTATGGGAGTACAAACAGTGATGCTGCTCGCGCCATTATTCGCAGCAGAAGAGATCGGTATGGAATCTAACGAAATGATTATCGTGATATTAATCATCCAATTAGTAGCTGTAGGAGGCGCTTATTTGTTTGCGTCCATTTCTAGCAAAAAAGGCAACAAAGCATCCATCTCTCTAGCGATTATCATTTGGTTTGGGATCTGTGTCATGGCCTATTTCATCGCTGACAAAACCGTCTTTTATGGACTAGCGGGACTACTCGGATTGGTTATGGGTGGTATTCAATCTATTTCTAGGTCTACATACTCTAAGCTGATCCCAGCAGCCACCAAAGACACCGCTTCATATTTTAGTTTCTATGATGTAACCGAAAAATTTGCCATCGTATTGGGTACGATTGGATTCGGGTTTATTCTACAACTCACCGGCACCATGCGCAACTCAATGCTGTTTATGGGTGTGTTTTTCGTTATTGGTTTAATCATCCTCTCTAGAGCAACACTTAATAAAGGCACGGATTGATTTACAGGTTTCTCAAAATATTGGTCCAAATAGCCCTTCGTATTTTTTACCGTAAGGTATCTATACACAAGGCCGTAGACTTGCCCTCCACAGGGCCGTTGATCATCATGGGCAATCACCCGAATACCTTCATGGACCCGCTTATAATAGCCACACTTTTCAAACAGCAGGTGGGCTTTTTAGGCAATGCGTCCATATTTATCCACCCCATCATCAACGCCATATTTGCTTTTTTTAAGGTTATCCCAGTCTACCGAGACAAAGACGTAGCCCCAGGAGAAAAAATAGACAACGAAAAAACGTTTAGAGATTGCTATAAATTCTTAGAAAACAACGGTTCACTTATGATGTTTCCCGAGGGAACTAGCTATCATGAACTCAAACTGCGAAAAATCAAAACGGGCGGTGCTCGCATTGCGCTAAGCGCAGAAAAAAGAAACCAATTCGAACTGGGTGTACACATCATGCCGGTTGGCCTATACTATAGCGACCCTTCAAAATTCAGAAGCAAAATCTACGTAAATACAGGCGAGCTGATTGCGGTCAAAGATTTTGAAGAGGCTTACCATGCAGACGAAGTCGCGGGAGTGTATGCTCTGACAGAAAGCATTAAAAAATCGCTCGAAGCGCTCACCATTACAACGGAAGACAAAGAGCAAGAAGCCTTGTTTTTCAAAGTAAAGAGGATATACAAAAAAGAGCTCATCAAAAAATTGAACGCTGGCAAGCAGGAGGAATTTGAACTAACCAAGGAAATCGCCAATGCCATTCAATATTTCAAAGTCACCTTCCCCAACAAATACGAGGGGATCAAGGCACAAATAGACCGCTGTCACCAGCTCATGGATGAGTTTCGGACTACGGCCAGCCATACAGCACCACTTCGAAACCGGTTGAAAAAACATATAATCCTAGCATTGGGAAGCTTATACCTCTTAGCTGGGTTTCCTGTATATGTATATGGATTACTCCAAAATTTTCTACCCTATCGCACGCCCTATTGGTTGTCTAAAAAATTCACCAAAGAAGCAGAATACTATGCGCCCATAAGGATGAGTCTGGGCATCGTTGTTTTTCCGATTTATTACTTCTTGTCCACTCTCCTGTTCTATTCCTTTGTGCCATCAGATCTTATACTAACAAGTTGCTATGTGGTCTCCCTGCCACTGTCAGGGTATTTTGTATTGCATTATTATCAGTTCTTCCAGTCAGGCTTGTCATTTCTTAAAATTCACAATTTTATCAACCGGAAAAGGGATCAAGCAAAGGAACTAGAGCAGTTAAAGAGATCTATTTCCACAGCCTTGGACGAGGCTCTAGCCATTTATTTAAAAAGACTATAGTTATGACCAAAATCTATCACAATCCCAGATGTAGCAAAAGTCGCCAAGCGTTGGCTTTGCTCGAAGAAAAAAACGAGAACATTGAAATCATTGAATATCTAAAGTCCTCCCCAACCAAAGCCGAACTAACCGAACTCGTCGCTATGCTCGGTATCTCTCCACTCGATCTGATCCGAAAAGGAGAAGCTATCTACAAAGAGGAATACAAAGGCAAAGATTTGAATGATGAAGCATGGATCGATGCGATGGTCGCTCACCCGATATTAATCGAACGCCCTGTGGTGGTAAAAAACGGAAAAGCTGCCATCGGCAGACCAATAGAAAAGGTAATAGATATTCTCTAAGAACTCTTTTCAGGTGAAAATCAGAGGAAAAATAAAAATAATTCAATTTTCTCAGGCTTTTTTTAGACTGCCGTTGGAGTTCTGAAATATGTTATGCTATATTTGCATCTCGTTTTTGAGGAGCACCACTGGAGCACTGAAAAATGAGGGGAAAAACGTTCCGAAGAAGTGAGATTTAGGTCTACTTCTTGTAGTTTGGTATCCACTGGAGAGGTGGGTGAGTGGCTGAAACCACATGTTTGCTAAACATGCGTACGAGAAATCGTACCGGGGGTTCGAATCCCCCTCTCTCCGCTAGTAAATAGAAGAAAAAGTCTTTTATAATAAAATTGTTGGTCCATTAGCTCAACTGGATAGAGCAACTGCCTTCTAAGCAGTAGGTTTCAGGTTCGAGTCCTGAATGGATCACAAAAAATTGTCGATAATACCGGCGACAATTCATAGTTCGGGATGTAGCGCAGTCCGGTAGCGCACCTGGTTTGGGACCAGGAGGTCCCAGGTTCGAATCCTGGTATCCCGACTTCAAAAAGCCCAGCATAAATGCTGGGCTTTTTTCGTTTATACGCTTCTTAGATTTCAAAATACCTCATTATTGAGGGTCACTCCGTATTTCTGGGGATATATGAATATGTACTCCATTTAACTAATATTGATTACCATCATTCAAGCCACGAAGGCTCATCCTTTTTCTTGATAAAAAAAGGATGCAAAAATCAAGAAAAATTTAAAGGCGCAAGGCCATTGCCCACATCGCCACCAATTTTTCGTCACCACGCCGAAGGGACTAATATTTAAGTTGACGTTCTTCTTTATAAGTTAAAAAGGGTAATGTTTAAATTGAACATGAATTAGCAATCCCCCAACTTTACAGACTGATCCATTATTGATACTGCAGACAATTTAGTCATTCCATTCTCTCTCATTTCAGTTCAATTTTTCGCAAACTGAGATCAGCCTGACTTCATTCCTCCATTACAAAATTGCACTTCTGTAATTTTCACAATTAGTCATCTTAAAGCATAATGGAAGACTACATTTATGGAGAGGGCTACAATTTCATTGAACACATGAAGAATCGATAAGCCATTATGTCTGAATATCAAGGTTATCCAATTAGTATCTTGCTCAAAAGCTAAAGGTGGATTTCTGATGAACAGAACTAGGCAGCCTTGTTATATAATTTTCGGTTATGACAATTACCCTTTCTCCTTCCTCTTCTTAAAACTAAAGCCAAACCGCACATTCCAAGGGCTGTTGTAGAGTGGATTGTCTTTGTGCATGAAATTGTACAAAAGAGAGATTTGGGCCTGGGTATTTTCTCCCAGATTAAACCTTCGTTCTAAACCTGCCAGCAAACTTTGGTTCCAAGCTACTCTTCCGTTGTCCGAAGCTACCATTGGTTTAGCTGCCAGAGATTCAAACTCTAGGTGGGCATGAAAACCCTTGAAAAGAAAATACTCTGTAAAGACACGATAACCATAAACTTGCGTTTCCTGCGCCTGGCCCAGCAGGTCATCTATTTCTCCGTTTAATCTATAGTTGCCTCCGATACCCACATCCCATTTTTTATTGATCCGATAGGCCAATTCCGGATTGAGGTCAATGGAGGTCTGCTGATCGATATGAATCTGAAAAGTACCTCCAAAAACCAACCGCCCCCAAAAACGTGTACCCGCGAGTGAATTGCGCTTAGTGGCCGTAGACAAGTCATTGGAATCAACCACTTTGGAGTACTTTTCTTTTAGTTCAGCACTTTGACTCATGGCGTTGGCCAATACCTCTTCCTTGCCTTCAAAGTAGTTTACTCCTTTTGTCTTTGACTGGTTCACATTCAGTGTTTCATCTGCCAAGTCTTTGTATTGCAGTACTTTCTCTAGCTCTGGATTGTTGGTAGGCAGGGCTACCTGACCTCTTGCCGTGGCTTCTTTGACTGCTCGCTCCTCTAGTTCCTTTCCATACTTCTCGGACAGTTCTTGTTTTTTTAGTATGATCAGGTACTCCCGTTTCTCTTTGTCGTCTTCATAGTTTTTGAGACTGTCTTGGTAGTCTTTTAGCTCGCTACGATAGCCTATGATTTTGTCATTGAGGCCTGTGTACTTGTCGTAATAGTAATTACCCTCCAGTCGATCCTTCGAATACTCCAGCAACTCCTTTTTGGATTGCTGTTCGACAGAGTCCCATTTGGCTATTTCTTCCTCGCTATACCACTCATTGGTGAATAGGTAATGTTGCTTTTGCAATCTTCTAACCCTGCTCGTACTGTCCTTGGGCCACTCGGTATTTTTCAACGCATCCAAGCTATCCCTCATGGCCTTGTACTTTTTTCGCTGCTCTTTCACAAAGGCTTTGTTTTCTTTGGTGATTTGATCGAGTTCGGCTTTGTTCTTTTCTACTTCGCCAATGGTATTGCCGCGCGTGTTTTCGAATAGTTTGATATCGAAGGTTTGACCGTGAGAGGTAAAAACCACACACAGTAAAAGCAAGCACAGGATGTAATGAATGTTTTTCACGGACTTCTAGTATCACTACAAAAATGATGTATTTATACTTTTCATAGCCTACAAAAATCATAAAAGGTGGTATTGATTTTCAAACTCTCTCGGGCTCATTTGTAGCGACCCTCAGTTGGTCGTACGTCCGCTAAGCCCCCCAAAATGGATAGAACGTCCGCTCAATCATAAATAATCCAATTTACAACTGTCAATGTTAGACTATGGATTGATGACTGGTCTCGTACAGCATATTTTCTACCTATTGGTTCGATTAGGATTATGATTTAATGGCAGGGCTATAGCACGCTTTGCAAAAGCGCGCCAGTGGGGTTTCATTTCTTACTTTTCATCAAAAGAGGAGAGCATTCGCTCAAATAACCAAGCTACTATCAAAGGGGATATTAATAGATAAACTATTGTCTTAGGTGTAAACTGTTCTTTAATTGTAGTAGTACCATCAAAATATGAAAAACCTAGTCCCAGCATAAGAGCAAAGACCAGCAATACAAAGTACATCGTGAATAAGCGTTTTTTATTTTTCATAAGGTACAGGTTTAAATTGAGTATATCCAACTCATCTGGCGCGCTTTTGCAAAGCGTGACAAATCTAAGTGAGCATTTGTAATGCGATCAAACCTGGTAACCCTGCATAATCTTTAGCACTGCTATATACATAGTGCTCTGGCTCACATACATATCCTTCTTCCACTGGGTTTTGATGTATATAATTCAAACGTTGGTCAATCATATCATTGGATGAAAGATGAATGGGATGATATCCATCTTGCCAAACCTTATAATTCACTCCCTTTCTCACACGCCTAGCGGCAAATGCAAATTTCTTCAACATCCACTCTCGTCGGCTTTCATTGATCTGCCCAATCATTTCAATGAGCCGCTTACTAGTGAACTTCTTTATGTCTCTAATGATCTCTTCCAACTTAGCAACTTCCAAACTCACAATAGCATGCCAATGATTACTCATGATTGCATAGGCATGAACCTTTAGCCCCTTGTTCAATTGGCAATGTTTAAGTGATTCTACAATAACCTCTTTATATGCTGGCCTGGTCAATAAATCCACCCAATCCACTACCGTGATGGTTATGAAATATAGTTCTCCGGTAAGGTTAGCTTTATATTTTTCGGACATGAATTAAAGATAGATGCTACTTCATTGTATTACAAATACTTTGGAAAATCAGCACGCTTTGCAAAAGCGCGCCAGTGGAGACAATTCCAGCGATGCCCTTAATCCTTCCTAAGCTCCTTATTCAAATAACCACCTATGACGAAAACATACTCTTTACCATCTCTTTTGATCATAAGTGTATCACTATTCATATTTTTCTGAAGGTAATCACCTTCCTTCAAAAAGTAATTCAAATCATACGGATCATACTTATAATTCCTAGCACCCAATATTGCAAATGTATTGCCATCACTGTTTAATTCAACCAGCGAAGCAGATTGATACGGTTTAATACTTGTAACCTTACCTTCAATTTCATCAGTGGTTTTTATGTTGGGATATTGATCATCCATCCAAACATTCCCAATAATAAATATTGCACCAAATACAACAAACCCACCAACCATGAGCTTTATAAACTGGCCCCACTTTTTATCATCATCAATTGAAAACATATTTTCTACTTTTTATAGTAATCTGTAAACCCAACATTAAAATTACCCGATGGTCCAGGAGGAGACATACCAACAATTTTCGATACGCCTATGATAAAATGTCCTGACTTAGTTTTAGCAATTGACAATCCGCCACCAAGTTCTAGATATGCTGACATCCCAATACTTCCAGAAAATCTAAACCCATTAAAATCATTAAGGGTGAGATTATTAGAATTTCCGGTGTAATAGTAATTTGTTAGAACAACAGAAACTCCAACATCCAAGCCTACAGCAAGCCCCGCATCTGCAAGCAATCGACTTTTCCCTCTATCAGGACCTGAAAGCATAGTGAGTTTCGAATGTGAGGTTATATCCGCACCACCTGCTACTACAACATCAAAGTTGATCGCATAGGACTGAGCATCAGGTAATGTTCCATTGGTAATTCTGTTCATGTTGTAGTTGAAGAGATCCCAAGTGCTAGGTTCACTCCCCCCTGATGGATGAACTGCTCCACTTACTCCACAAAATCAACCCGACTCCACAGCACCAGACTTCAACTTTCCATCACATAAAGAACTTCTTTACCCGTCTAAATTAGCCCTTATTTTTTTCAGTTGAAAAAGAAAAGAGTAGACGTTTTTTGGAAGGGCAAAAGCCGTTGCAAAATCATCTTTTTGATGGACTCCCATTTTCGGGTTTTGTCCTTTCAAAAAATGATCCTGGGTTGAAGGGATGGAAGATCCCTTTGGTTGTGGGTTGGTATGCGAGCCGCCTGCGAGTGTGAACGAAGGCCAGCCAGAAGAAGGGCTTTTGCCCGACTGGCTGTGGGTCTTTTGACCCGACCGTTAGGGAGCCGAAGAGAGCCTGCAGGCTCGCACAAAATGGGGAGTGGTTTTTACTTTTCTCCCATCTGCCGAAGGCTTTTTTCTTTCAATTGAAAAGTAAAAAAAGAACTCCCGTGACGAGGAACGTACTGGCAGCAAAGGGAAGAAAATGCAAATGGCCTTGCGTGTGGGCTAAATATGCGCTGCACTCTGATACCTATTCCCTGCTGTGCCTTGGCTAAAGCTGGATTTCTTTTTCAACTGATCAGTGTGCTGCGCATGTTTTAAGGCGGGGGATTTGCATTTTTCTGGACTGCAGTCTGACGGGCGTACCGCAGGAACACCGCTTTTCCTGCAAATGATTCGGACTTCTACTGCCATTTCCCTGCCTGACGGCAGGCAGGTCTGGCGACCCCTAGGGACACCAGCCGCTACTATTTCGGCCTTAGACTACAATTGGTTTGTACACACAAAACTACATACTTGCTACGCTCTGTTTTCTCCTACACCCCCTCTGGCTACACTGATTTTCTCTCACTTGGATGTAATTTGCTTGTAACACACATCCAAGTTGTGCCATTTGGCACACTTTTCAACAGATTGAACACTGTAAAATTTCCATTATCTTTAAGATTAATGGAACTGCTAAAAGACATAGCTATCAACCTTATTTCTGACACAATTTGGGTATTAGGAACTGTTGCTATTTATCACTTTGCCCTTTTCAAAAAAAAATCATCCCTGTTGTGATTGGCTAACAAATTTATTCGAACTTAATACGACTTCTCTCCAATCAAAAAGACCTTCACTTAGTTAAAGGTTACCGCAACGGATGGAACTGATCCAGTGACTTTTTCAGGTCTTGCATGCTTACCCGTTTGTAGCGCTCTGTACTGTTGATATTGTTATGGCCGGCCATGTACTGCACTTCGATTATGTTCTTCTGCTCGATCCAAAGGGCGATTACGGAGCTTCTAATGTGCATGAGGTTCTTGTACCTGGGGTAACGTTTTCTTAGCTGCTTGTTCAAGTCGCACACCATTTCTTTTATGCCAGGATTACTGCCTGTGCTAAAGATCAGTTTCTCACTTTTGATAGGTGATTTCTCCCGAAGCTGTGGCAGGATTTCTTTGATGTACTCTTGCAGTGGCAGGATCTGGTGAGCTTCCAGTTTCAGGGTTCTTTTCATTGCTCTGCCTGTCTTTTTGATGTAAACCGTCCCTTTGTGCAAGTCAATGTCTCCAGGTTCTATCGCTTCCAGTTCATCTAATCTCATGGCCTGATAGATTGCTAATCCTAGCAGGGTTTTATTCCGCTTCTGGACAATCGTTTCGGTTGGATAATCAACATAGATCGTATTGAGTTCCTTTTTATTCAGTAGGTCACTTGGCAACTGGTAAGTATCGCCTTTGATATACAGTCGTCTCGCTGGATTCCTGGTTATCTCGTTTCTGCCCTGTAGATACTCATAGTAGTATTTCACACCTCTGATGTAACTGTTGAGTGTATGGGTACTTCGCTCTTTCTGTTTTAGGAGCTTGACGTAACTCAATAAATCTACATACTCACAAGTCTCTACAGTCAGGTTCTCACTTTCCAACCACTTCACAAAATGATCCTGGTAATGCTGGTAATCTCCCAACCCTGTAGGATGCTTGATTTTAGTCTGTAGATACGCCTTGTAACTCATAGGTGAGGTGTAAATAGGTTTGTGTACTTCTGATCCGTTGATGACCTAAAAACTGGCTGATGTTCTCGATACCCATTCCAGACTGTAGCAAGTGAGTGGCAATGCTGTGCCGTAAGGTGTGGAGTCCTATTTTCTTGTCTTGTAACTCTGGATTATCTGTTTTAATTATAAGTGCTTTAAACACCTTGGATACTGCTGTACTGCTTATTCTCTTTCCCTGATTATTGATCAGGAAGGACGTTTGTTCTGCTTCTGCTATCGAGGATCTGCAGTGCTGCAGGTACAGTTCAAAATCTTGTTTTTGCTGATCCATAAATGGTACATACCTGGCTCTATTGTTCTTTGCTTTTCGGATGTGAACTAGCTGTTTGTCGAGTAATATATCATTGACATTCAGATTGATTCCTTCTTGACTTCTCAACCCACAACCGTAGTAAAGACTCAGTATCGCTCTTTCTCTTAGTCCAGTTATTCCTTCATCACAAGCATTGTAGAGCTGATCGATTTCATACAGGCTCAGTACTTCCTTTTCTGCTATTTCTACTCGCTCCAGTTTCAAGTCGATCTGTAAACTTCCTTGTCCTGTTTCTTCTAAATAGTTGCTGAACAGATTCAGGTTTCGGATGTGGCCATTGAGTGTTGAGCCTTTCAGCAGCTCTCCAGTCACTTGGCTCCTTCGCTGCTTTAGAGTTTGATAGTAGCTTCTGATTACTTCTTTGGGTACTAGCTCCAATGTGGTAACCTTTTTTTCTTTCAGGTGAAAAAAGAAGGGTTCTAGCTGCTTGGGCAGTCCTTTTACTGTACTCTCAACATAACCTATGATTCCCAACCACTCTTGATAGCCTTCTAGAACTCTTTTGTACAAGCCTGCCTGCCGGACAGGCAGGTATGACGTTTTTGTATTTACCCCTCTTGCTCTTTCCGATGTTATACTGTTATACTTCACTTTCAAGGGCTGTTTTATTTGATTTCAGAGCGTATGAGTAGATTAAGTATAACATTTCAGTCATGTTATACTTATGTTAGACTTGTGTTACACTTAATGGCGTACCGTTGATTTTGGATTCTTTCTTTGCTTCTTGGTCTCTTAGTTTTTGCAGTGTCTGATCCAATACATCGATACCAGACTGTAGGTGTTGGTATTCGTCCCAAGCTGCTATTTCGTATTCAAAACCAATCTTTCTGTTTCCTCCTACTTTCTTGATGTAGCCCCACTGATCCAGCTCTCTCAGGTAACGATTCGTTTTCATGGGATTCATCCTGAACTGCTCCCTGATTTGCTTGCTGTAAAACGTCTTTTCTTCTTGTTTCTCGATGGTAGATTTCAGCCTTTCAAAGAAGCTTCTTAACTGGCCGTTGAGTTCATCTGATTTCCTCAGTAGACTTTCCTTGACCAATCGGTTAGCCCAGCTAATATCTTCTAGTGTTGTCTCGATGTATGCCTGATTCTTTCCATTAATTCGCTGTGGCCGTTGCCACTGGTGGTAGAAGGTAATGATCTCGATTAGCCGTAGATAATGCATGTTTGTCCTGAGTTTCTTGAACACACTGTCAGGGATTTTTAACTGAGTAGCGTAAGGATTGATCACCTTGATCGGCTGCAGGATCCGCTGTGTATTCTTGAGTAATTGCTTGGCAATATGCTGACTCTCTTCGTTGACCATTCCCGCCTGTAGCTTTCTTTGATAGTCCATGACTTCTTCCATGTGGTCAGCTCCTTCATTGATGTGCAGCAAATAACTTCTATTGGCATTATCTTCATAAATGCCTTCTTTGGTAGTAGCACCACTGACACAGATCGGACCTTCTACAGTTAGCACCTTTTGGACGTTGTTTCCTTTGGCGTCTTTGTCCGTTGTCAGCTTGGTAATGCTCTGTTTACTCATAAACTCTCTGAGTGGCAGGAACGCATTGTACACTCCGTCCAGATCCTCGATCATCAAGACTTTGTGTTTCCAAAAATCTCGACTGGAGTAGTAGAGTGTATTCTCTGTTAAACTGGTGATTGTTCGTACTGATTCTTCTGGTAGGCAGTCACTGACCTTGGTCTGCAGATAGGTTTTACCACTTCCCGAACGTCCAAAAATGATGGCATGTAATGGCTCATCGAAGAACCTGGACAGATACAAAAAGAAGAGTAGTAATCCATTCTTTTGTTCTCCGATTAATCCACTCTGACTAATCAGGTTCAGCGTATTCTTGACCAAATCAGGGCTTTGCAAAAACTTCTCTGCTTGTTGTTTCTCCTGATCAGTCATTTCATAGGCTTTCGGCTTGAGGGCTTTGATCTGTGCTGCTCTCTCTTCCATTCTATAAGCCTCTAGTTTCTCTGTTAGATCGGCTATTGTGTCTGTCGTTTGCGTGGTGCTGATCTCGAGGGTTTCGCTCACGTTCTGGATTAGCTTCTTTACCGCTGCATGGCTGTATAGATTCACGTCATCACGGAAAGATTTGCCATCTGATTTGATGTGTAGGCTGATCTTTAACCTACTCAGGTTCTCTTTCTCGATTCCACCCCAGACCGTGCCGGTGAGGCTATTATTTTTATAGATGATTCTTTCTGGATTGTCTACATTCAGTTTAGGTTCAGCCTCAAGGTTATGAACCCTGAGGTTTGGGGGATCTGACTCTTTCGTTGAGTCTCTCTGACTCATAATCAGATGCTCCAACACTTCTTTTTCCTGATCAGGATGATTCACAGCCAGACTATTCACGTCTTCACCTTCTGGCACTTCTACAGTGCTGAGTTTGATTTCTGGTTTAAGCTGCTGCAGATCCTTTGTGTATTTCTCTGTAGCTTTTCGACCTGGCTCATCTCCATTTAAAAAGAAAATGATTTCCTCTAACTCCTGTAAATCCTTGATAACCTTCGTGTGTTCTGATGTAAAGCCATTTGTTCCGAAGAGTGCTAACACTTCATAGCCTTTCAGATTCAACTGTAGCAAAGTAGCTGCGTCAATAATGCTTTCGGTTAAGATTAGTTTCTTGGTTTCTGGACTTGGGTAGTTTGGGTACAGGCCTTGTCTGTCTTTTAAATAAAAATGTCTCTGGTCTTTATCATTGGTCGTGCTCCTAAAATACAAGCCTGTTATCTGGTGCTGCTGGTTTCGCAAGGCAAACACAATACAGCTCTTACCAAAAGGACTGTAAGCTTTCTCTCCGGTGCGATTGTTTACATGGCCTCTGTCCAGCAATAGACCGTATTTTATGCAGCTCTCGATTAGTGCCTGGTCTTTCCTACTCCCGTGGTGGAACTGGCCACTGTTAAATCCTACTTCAATCTTTTCTCTATTGAGTGATCGAGTGGTTAGATAGTTTTGTCCAGGCTTGGAGTTGTACAGTCCGTTCTTAAAGTAAGTGAACATTTTCGTTAACACTGCGATTCTGCTCAACTCTTGTCCAGGTGTGGCCGTGCCAGTGATTAAACTTTCCGCTTTCTTGATTGCCTCGTGTTTGCTCAGCTGCTCTTTGTTCATGATGAAGTCTATCACATCCATGCTCTTGCCTCCCGTGCTGCAGTTCGAACTAAAGCAATAACAAGTCTGGGTTTTATAATACACCTGCAAGCTCGGTGTCTTGTCATCATGGAAGGGACAGTTTAACCGCAACTGTTTGTCTGGTTTGAGGTGGTAGTGATCTAGTACCTGGGCTAAAGTGAGTTGGTTTTTGATGGTGGTGATTTCCATGATGAAAAAAGTTTACTTTTTTTCTTTGTGTATGATCAGACACAAATCTATAAAATGATCCCCAACATACAAGCAACTATCATCTTCTTTTACATACTATTATACCGTATATTTGAATATTACTGTATTATCATACATTTTAAGGTTTAATCATGACCAAAATAGGAGATAGAATAGCGTATTTAAGGAAGTCTAAAGGAGTTTCACAGACTGATTTAGCCAAAAGCATCAATGCTTCCAGGGAAGCAATCGGCAAGTATGAACGTAATGAGGCCATGCCTTCTGTAGAGACAGCTAAGAAGATTGCTGATATATTCGAGGTGACTCTCGATTACTTAGTTGATGAGACTGCTGCTGCTACTTTTGATAAACAGACCGTTAAAAGAATACAGGATATTGAGATTCTTAACTCTGATGATAAAAACCACCTCTTTGCTCTCATGGATGCATTCCTCAGAGATGCTAAGGCTAAAGCTGCTTATTCTTGATGAAGCAAATTTTATTACTCAGCCTACTATGCTCACTTCTTCTCCATTCCTGCTTCGAGAAAAAAACACCAGAACAACTTGTCAATATTGCTAAATCACACCTTGACAATGAAGAATATAGCAAAGCATTAAATACATACAAGAAACTAATCAGGACAGACTCACTAATGATTGAGGGGCTTTATGGTGCTGGGTTATCTCTTTCTTACATGTGTGATCAAAACCTAGAACACTGCTCCACTGCCATTGATAAATTCACTGAAGCCATTGAGATTGACTCTACCTACAAAAATTTATTCTACAACCGAGGACTGTGTTATTTCAGGATTGGTAAATATGATTTAGCACAGCCAGATTACGATAGAGCTGTAAGCCAAGAACCTGATTCCTCAGGGGTAGTTTATGCCAGAGCTTTAAACCTTCTATTTCGTGAGGATTCAGTTTTAGCTTGTAAAGGTTTGCAAAGAGCAGTAGAGCTAGGATTCAAACATGACATTCAAAAATTTAAAGAAGTATGCGCAAGCCTAGGAGAAGACTCACGCATAAAAGAATAATTTAGTCTTTGCCCTCTCAATTCAACGGCAAATTCTTTTTGACTTCTGCTTCTCTTTCGTACCTCTTTTTCAGAAGCTTAGCCATTTCATATCTGCAGACTTTAAAACCTACAAGCAAACCTATGCTCAACCAATAAGAATAAATACTCATTTCTTCCGGCACTAAATAATCTAACTCATTCCTGTTAATTGGAAAAAAAATGATATTTAAAAAAAAGTATACGCCTAGTATAATTTCGAAGGTATTTATCTTTTTCACTTCCTCCTTTTATAAACAAAAATCATCACTTGAGACAATAGATACACAATTATTGGTAATGCTCCTAAGTAGATAACAAATATTGGTATCACAACATCCTGAAGAAAGAACGACTTTATTATAATTAACCCAATACATAGATACCCAGCAATTGATGCCACTTTCCTCCAAAAAACAACTTTTCCCATATCAATCAAATTATCTATTAATAGGGTTAGGTACATAATATGGCCCTAATTGTGTTGGAAGTGTTGGAGGTGGAGTAGCTGATTTTTGTGTTTCTCGCCACCAATCATATGAATACCAAGCTACACCTACTCCTATCAACCACTTATCTCCGTTCCCGAAGAAATTAGGTTGCATGGGATCTTCCTGTAATTGCTGCCGTTGAACAGGGAATTGATGTGGAGTTTCAGTATGCTCGACCCAATCAGCAGGATTTCCTAGCGGATTTGAGATGTCCTCAAGCTTTGTGTCTCCAGTTAAAGTTAATAACGCCAATGGTGAGAATCTAAATACAGTAGCAGCTACTTCTATTCCTACTGCTTCCATAGCTGCACCAGCTCCAACATACCAAGGTAACGCTAAGGTAGAAGCCTCTTGAACATCACTCCCCCCATTTGTTTGAACTGCTCCACTTACTCCACAAAATCAACCCGACTCCACAGCACCAGACTTCAACTTTCCATCACATAAAGAACTTCTTTACCCGTCTAAATTAGCCCTTATTTTTTTCAGTTGAAAAAGAAAAGAGTAGACGTTTTTTGGAAGGGCAAAAGCCGTTGCAAAATCATCTTTTTGATGGACTCCCATTTTCGGGTTTTGTCCTTTCAAAAAATGATCCTGGGTTGAAGGGATGGAAGATCCCTTTGGTTGTGGGTTGGTATGCGAGCCGCCTGCGAGTGTGAACGAAGGCCAGCCAGAAGAAGGGCTTTTGCCCGACTGGCTGTGGGTCTTTTGACCCGACCGTTAGGGAGCCGAAGAGAGCCTGCAGGCTCGCACAAAATGGGGAGTGGTTTTTACTTTTCTCCCATCTGCCGAAGGCTTTTTTCTTTCAATTGAAAAGTAAAAAAAGAACTCCCGTGACGAGGAACGTACTGGCAGCAAAGGGAAGAAAATGCAAATGGCCTTGCGTGTGGGCTAAATATGCGCTGCACTCTGATACCTATTCCCTGCTGTGCCTTGGCTAAAGCTGGATTTCTTTTTCAACTGATCAGTGTGCTGCGCATGTTTTAAGGCGGGGGATTTGCATTTTTCTGGACTGCAGTCTGACGGGCGTACCGCAGGAACACCGCTTTTCCTGCAAATGATTCGGACTTCTACTGCCATTTCCCTGCCTGACGGCAGGCAGGTCTGGCGACCCCTAGGGACACCAGCCGCTACTATTTCGGCCTTAGACTACAATTGGTTTGTACACACAAAACTACATACTTGCTACGCTCTGTTTTCTCCTACACCCCCTCTGGCTACACTGATTTTCTCTCACTTGGATGTAATTTGCTTGTAACACACATCCAAGTTGTGCCATTTGGCACACTTTTCAACAGATTGAACACTGTAAAATTTCCATTATCTTTAAGATTAATGGAACTGCTAAAAGACATAGCTATCAACCTTATTTCTGACACAATTTGGGTATTAGGAACTGTTGCTATTTATCACTTTGCCCTTTTCAAAAAAAAATCATCCCTGTTGTGATTGGCTAACAAATTTATTCGAACTTAATACGACTTCTCTCCAATCAAAAAGACCTTCACTTAGTTAAAGGTTACCGCAACGGATGGAACTGATCCAGTGACTTTTTCAGGTCTTGCATGCTTACCCGTTTGTAGCGCTCTGTACTGTTGATATTGTTATGGCCGGCCATGTACTGCACTTCGATTATGTTCTTCTGCTCGATCCAAAGGGCGATTACGGAGCTTCTAATGTGCATGAGGTTCTTGTACCTGGGGTAACGTTTTCTTAGCTGCTTGTTCAAGTCGCACACCATTTCTTTTATGCCAGGATTACTGCCTGTGCTAAAGATCAGTTTCTCACTTTTGATAGGTGATTTCTCCCGAAGCTGTGGCAGGATTTCTTTGATGTACTCTTGCAGTGGCAGGATCTGGTGAGCTTCCAGTTTCAGGGTTCTTTTCATTGCTCTGCCTGTCTTTTTGATGTAAACCGTCCCTTTGTGCAAGTCAATGTCTCCAGGTTCTATCGCTTCCAGTTCATCTAATCTCATGGCCTGATAGATTGCTAATCCTAGCAGGGTTTTATTCCGCTTCTGGACAATCGTTTCGGTTGGATAATCAACATAGATCGTATTGAGTTCCTTTTTATTCAGTAGGTCACTTGGCAACTGGTAAGTATCGCCTTTGATATACAGTCGTCTCGCTGGATTCCTGGTTATCTCGTTTCTGCCCTGTAGATACTCATAGTAGTATTTCACACCTCTGATGTAACTGTTGAGTGTATGGGTACTTCGCTCTTTCTGTTTTAGGAGCTTGACGTAACTCAATAAATCTACATACTCACAAGTCTCTACAGTCAGGTTCTCACTTTCCAACCACTTCACAAAATGATCCTGGTAATGCTGGTAATCTCCCAACCCTGTAGGATGCTTGATTTTAGTCTGTAGATACGCCTTGTAACTCATAGGTGAGGTGTAAATAGGTTTGTGTACTTCTGATCCGTTGATGACCTAAAAACTGGCTGATGTTCTCGATACCCATTCCAGACTGTAGCAAGTGAGTGGCAATGCTGTGCCGTAAGGTGTGGAGTCCTATTTTCTTGTCTTGTAACTCTGGATTATCTGTTTTAATTATAAGTGCTTTAAACACCTTGGATACTGCTGTACTGCTTATTCTCTTTCCCTGATTATTGATCAGGAAGGACGTTTGTTCTGCTTCTGCTATCGAGGATCTGCAGTGCTGCAGGTACAGTTCAAAATCTTGTTTTTGCTGATCCATAAATGGTACATACCTGGCTCTATTGTTCTTTGCTTTTCGGATGTGAACTAGCTGTTTGTCGAGTAATATATCATTGACATTCAGATTGATTCCTTCTTGACTTCTCAACCCACAACCGTAGTAAAGACTCAGTATCGCTCTTTCTCTTAGTCCAGTTATTCCTTCATCACAAGCATTGTAGAGCTGATCGATTTCATACAGGCTCAGTACTTCCTTTTCTGCTATTTCTACTCGCTCCAGTTTCAAGTCGATCTGTAAACTTCCTTGTCCTGTTTCTTCTAAATAGTTGCTGAACAGATTCAGGTTTCGGATGTGGCCATTGAGTGTTGAGCCTTTCAGCAGCTCTCCAGTCACTTGGCTCCTTCGCTGCTTTAGAGTTTGATAGTAGCTTCTGATTACTTCTTTGGGTACTAGCTCCAATGTGGTAACCTTTTTTTCTTTCAGGTGAAAAAAGAAGGGTTCTAGCTGCTTGGGCAGTCCTTTTACTGTACTCTCAACATAACCTATGATTCCCAACCACTCTTGATAGCCTTCTAGAACTCTTTTGTACAAGCCTGCCTGCCGGACAGGCAGGTATGACGTTTTTGTATTTACCCCTCTTGCTCTTTCCGATGTTATACTGTTATACTTCACTTTCAAGGGCTGTTTTATTTGATTTCAGAGCGTATGAGTAGATTAAGTATAACATTTCAGTCATGTTATACTTATGTTAGACTTGTGTTACACTTAATGGCGTACCGTTGATTTTGGATTCTTTCTTTGCTTCTTGGTCTCTTAGTTTTTGCAGTGTCTGATCCAATACATCGATACCAGACTGTAGGTGTTGGTATTCGTCCCAAGCTGCTATTTCGTATTCAAAACCAATCTTTCTGTTTCCTCCTACTTTCTTGATGTAGCCCCACTGATCCAGCTCTCTCAGGTAACGATTCGTTTTCATGGGATTCATCCTGAACTGCTCCCTGATTTGCTTGCTGTAAAACGTCTTTTCTTCTTGTTTCTCGATGGTAGATTTCAGCCTTTCAAAGAAGCTTCTTAACTGGCCGTTGAGTTCATCTGATTTCCTCAGTAGACTTTCCTTGACCAATCGGTTAGCCCAGCTAATATCTTCTAGTGTTGTCTCGATGTATGCCTGATTCTTTCCATTAATTCGCTGTGGCCGTTGCCACTGGTGGTAGAAGGTAATGATCTCGATTAGCCGTAGATAATGCATGTTTGTCCTGAGTTTCTTGAACACACTGTCAGGGATTTTTAACTGAGTAGCGTAAGGATTGATCACCTTGATCGGCTGCAGGATCCGCTGTGTATTCTTGAGTAATTGCTTGGCAATATGCTGACTCTCTTCGTTGACCATTCCCGCCTGTAGCTTTCTTTGATAGTCCATGACTTCTTCCATGTGGTCAGCTCCTTCATTGATGTGCAGCAAATAACTTCTATTGGCATTATCTTCATAAATGCCTTCTTTGGTAGTAGCACCACTGACACAGATCGGACCTTCTACAGTTAGCACCTTTTGGACGTTGTTTCCTTTGGCGTCTTTGTCCGTTGTCAGCTTGGTAATGCTCTGTTTACTCATAAACTCTCTGAGTGGCAGGAACGCATTGTACACTCCGTCCAGATCCTCGATCATCAAGACTTTGTGTTTCCAAAAATCTCGACTGGAGTAGTAGAGTGTATTCTCTGTTAAACTGGTGATTGTTCGTACTGATTCTTCTGGTAGGCAGTCACTGACCTTGGTCTGCAGATAGGTTTTACCACTTCCCGAACGTCCAAAAATGATGGCATGTAATGGCTCATCGAAGAACCTGGACAGATACAAAAAGAAGAGTAGTAATCCATTCTTTTGTTCTCCGATTAATCCACTCTGACTAATCAGGTTCAGCGTATTCTTGACCAAATCAGGGCTTTGCAAAAACTTCTCTGCTTGTTGTTTCTCCTGATCAGTCATTTCATAGGCTTTCGGCTTGAGGGCTTTGATCTGTGCTGCTCTCTCTTCCATTCTATAAGCCTCTAGTTTCTCTGTTAGATCGGCTATTGTGTCTGTCGTTTGCGTGGTGCTGATCTCGAGGGTTTCGCTCACGTTCTGGATTAGCTTCTTTACCGCTGCATGGCTGTATAGATTCACGTCATCACGGAAAGATTTGCCATCTGATTTGATGTGTAGGCTGATCTTTAACCTACTCAGGTTCTCTTTCTCGATTCCACCCCAGACCGTGCCGGTGAGGCTATTATTTTTATAGATGATTCTTTCTGGATTGTCTACATTCAGTTTAGGTTCAGCCTCAAGGTTATGAACCCTGAGGTTTGGGGGATCTGACTCTTTCGTTGAGTCTCTCTGACTCATAATCAGATGCTCCAACACTTCTTTTTCCTGATCAGGATGATTCACAGCCAGACTATTCACGTCTTCACCTTCTGGCACTTCTACAGTGCTGAGTTTGATTTCTGGTTTAAGCTGCTGCAGATCCTTTGTGTATTTCTCTGTAGCTTTTCGACCTGGCTCATCTCCATTTAAAAAGAAAATGATTTCCTCTAACTCCTGTAAATCCTTGATAACCTTCGTGTGTTCTGATGTAAAGCCATTTGTTCCGAAGAGTGCTAACACTTCATAGCCTTTCAGATTCAACTGTAGCAAAGTAGCTGCGTCAATAATGCTTTCGGTTAAGATTAGTTTCTTGGTTTCTGGACTTGGGTAGTTTGGGTACAGGCCTTGTCTGTCTTTTAAATAAAAATGTCTCTGGTCTTTATCATTGGTCGTGCTCCTAAAATACAAGCCTGTTATCTGGTGCTGCTGGTTTCGCAAGGCAAACACAATACAGCTCTTACCAAAAGGACTGTAAGCTTTCTCTCCGGTGCGATTGTTTACATGGCCTCTGTCCAGCAATAGACCGTATTTTATGCAGCTCTCGATTAGTGCCTGGTCTTTCCTACTCCCGTGGTGGAACTGGCCACTGTTAAATCCTACTTCAATCTTTTCTCTATTGAGTGATCGAGTGGTTAGATAGTTTTGTCCAGGCTTGGAGTTGTACAGTCCGTTCTTAAAGTAAGTGAACATTTTCGTTAACACTGCGATTCTGCTCAACTCTTGTCCAGGTGTGGCCGTGCCAGTGATTAAACTTTCCGCTTTCTTGATTGCCTCGTGTTTGCTCAGCTGCTCTTTGTTCATGATGAAGTCTATCACATCCATGCTCTTGCCTCCCGTGCTGCAGTTCGAACTAAAGCAATAACAAGTCTGGGTTTTATAATACACCTGCAAGCTCGGTGTCTTGTCATCATGGAAGGGACAGTTTAACCGCAACTGTTTGTCTGGTTTGAGGTGGTAGTGATCTAGTACCTGGGCTAAAGTGAGTTGGTTTTTGATGGTGGTGATTTCCATGATGAAAAAAGTTTACTTTTTTTCTTTGTGTATGATCAGACACAAATCTATAAAATGATCCCCAACATACAAGCAACTATCATCTTCTTTTACATACTATTATACCGTATATTTGAATATTACTGTATTATCATACATTTTAAGGTTTAATCATGACCAAAATAGGAGATAGAATAGCGTATTTAAGGAAGTCTAAAGGAGTTTCACAGACTGATTTAGCCAAAAGCATCAATGCTTCCAGGGAAGCAATCGGCAAGTATGAACGTAATGAGGCCATGCCTTCTGTAGAGACAGCTAAGAAGATTGCTGATATATTCGAGGTGACTCTCGATTACTTAGTTGATGAGACTGCTGCTGCTACTTTTGATAAACAGACCGTTAAAAGAATACAGGATATTGAGATTCTTAACTCTGATGATAAAAACCACCTCTTTGCTCTCATGGATGCATTCCTCAGAGATGCTAAGGCTAAAGCTGCTTATTCTTGATGAAGCAAATTTTATTACTCAGCCTACTATGCTCACTTCTTCTCCATTCCTGCTTCGAGAAAAAAACACCAGAACAACTTGTCAATATTGCTAAATCACACCTTGACAATGAAGAATATAGCAAAGCATTAAATACATACAAGAAACTAATCAGGACAGACTCACTAATGATTGAGGGGCTTTATGGTGCTGGGTTATCTCTTTCTTACATGTGTGATCAAAACCTAGAACACTGCTCCACTGCCATTGATAAATTCACTGAAGCCATTGAGATTGACTCTACCTACAAAAATTTATTCTACAACCGAGGACTGTGTTATTTCAGGATTGGTAAATATGATTTAGCACAGCCAGATTACGATAGAGCTGTAAGCCAAGAACCTGATTCCTCAGGGGTAGTTTATGCCAGAGCTTTAAACCTTCTATTTCGTGAGGATTCAGTTTTAGCTTGTAAAGGTTTGCAAAGAGCAGTAGAGCTAGGATTCAAACATGACATTCAAAAATTTAAAGAAGTATGCGCAAGCCTAGGAGAAGACTCACGCATAAAAGAATAATTTAGTCTTTGCCCTCTCAATTCAACGGCAAATTCTTTTTGACTTCTGCTTCTCTTTCGTACCTCTTTTTCAGAAGCTTAGCCATTTCATATCTGCAGACTTTAAAACCTACAAGCAAACCTATGCTCAACCAATAAGAATAAATACTCATTTCTTCCGGCACTAAATAATCTAACTCATTCCTGTTAATTGGAAAAAAAATGATATTTAAAAAAAAGTATACGCCTAGTATAATTTCGAAGGTATTTATCTTTTTCACTTCCTCCTTTTATAAACAAAAATCATCACTTGAGACAATAGATACACAATTATTGGTAATGCTCCTAAGTAGATAACAAATATTGGTATCACAACATCCTGAAGAAAGAACGACTTTATTATAATTAACCCAATACATAGATACCCAGCAATTGATGCCACTTTCCTCCAAAAAACAACTTTTCCCATATCAATCAAATTATCTATTAATAGGGTTAGGTACATAATATGGCCCTAATTGTGTTGGAAGTGTTGGAGGTGGAGTAGCTGATTTTTGTGTTTCTCGCCACCAATCATATGAATACCAAGCTACACCTACTCCTATCAACCACTTATCTCCGTTCCCGAAGAAATTAGGTTGCATGGGATCTTCCTGTAATTGCTGCCGTTGAACAGGGAATTGATGTGGAGTTTCAGTATGCTCGACCCAATCAGCAGGATTTCCTAGCGGATTTGAGATGTCCTCAAGCTTTGTGTCTCCAGTTAAAGTTAATAACGCCAATGGTGAGAATCTAAATACAGTAGCAGCTACTTCTATTCCTACTGCTTCCATAGCTGCACCAGCTCCAACATACCAAGGTAACGCTAAGGTAGAAGCCTCTTGAACATCACTCCCCCCATTTGTTTGTGTGACTTCCACCTGTTTATCTTCAACAGTCATTTTTGTTAACATGACCAATTGCTCTGTTCCATCACCCACATCTACCCAGTCATATGAATCCTGTGATTGACGTTCATACTTATACACTTTCCCTCCCTCTAACACTACTTCTGATTGTTGCACTCCGTATTTCTTTTCAAAAGTACTCCCACTCATTAGAAAGTAGTCTCTCGCTGAATCACTAAACTCATCGCTCCAATGATTACCCGACCCAGGAGTAATGTGTCCTACGCTTCCTCCTCCGCTTCCTCCTCCGCCTCCACTCAATATTCTACCTGCCTCAGTCCAGCCTTTAAACAGTCCCTGATACATCAGCCCTGTAGGGTCATTACCCATCACGGGATTGTTCCCAGCAAAATGACTTGGGGTCATACTACTATACATACTCGCCATAGCATCCACACCATGAAAGCGCCCGATACTTGGGTCATACTTTCTGAAAGGCGTACTGTACCAGCTGGTCATCTCTTCTAATTCGCTGCCTGCGTTGAACTTGAAGTTTTGCGCAGTCATTGCTGCTCTGCTGTAGGAACTAAATGACAAACCAAAAGGATAATAATCATCCTTCTGTACCACTGGACTATGGGTCTGGGTCACTGTAAAATCGTCAAAGAATACATCCACTGGTGTTGGGCTTTCATTCGAGAGATAAATATATACATATCCGGGTTTATCTATCAAGATCGTGTGACTCAATTGTTCGTGAGCCACATCTGTACCATTCTCTTCTGCTGCCGTACTGATCTGTTGGAAGCCTGTCTTCTCTACGATGAGTTGATAGTTTTCGTCAAACACAAAGTAGTTGAGGTAGGCTTCGGGGGCATCTCCAGTATCTCTATGGCCACTCAGGAAGTCCACGAAGGGCAAGCCACTAGCTGCATGGGCTGCTTCATAGACTACACCTGGCGCACCACCTGATATTTCGGATGCCACGGTATTGAGCAGGGCTGTCCAGCTGGCTGCATTGTCCTGCTCATAATACTTAGCAAAGACCTCCATGTCGATCACATCTCCTGGTTTTACCATGAGAGACTTGGCTAGTCCGATTTGCTTGTCGGCACTCCCGTCGAGCCATATCGCATAGCCCGTAGAGTCTGTGGTATGATCGAATAAGGCCGATTTGATTCTGGTCACCTCATCGTACTTCTCGAAGTACTCTGCTTCGGTGGCGGATTCGGCATCTTCTACCGTAACTAGGTATTCGTCCTCATCTATATCTGTCTTGAAGGTCACTCTCACATTGCCCAAATGGTCGGTAAGATGGTATTGGTATTCGAAGCCTTCGAATGTGCCTGTATGGTCGCGCGCTGCGACAATCCGTCCTTCGCCATGACCGATCAGCTGAAGGCTATCGTTTTCATAGATAAAGCCACCGATATAGTCGGTCACTTTTTCAATAGATCCGTCCACCAGTCGTTGGGAAACTTTCGATGCCCCTGCATAGGTGTATTCCATATATTTGTTGGCATCGTAGATCACCTTGGTCGGTTGGTTTAGGTGGTTGTATTCTATAGAAGTAATCCCTTTGTTTTTATCTTCGATCAGGTTGCCATTGGCATCGTAGGCATAGTCGTCGCCTTCGGTATTGCCATCGTCAAACCCACTAGACAGGCCAGAAGCATCCGTTACGCCTTTCAGACGGTTGGTATTTTCTTCATACATATAGGTGAGTTGATCTATGGTCTGATTGGTGGATAACTCGTGTGTCCCTTTCCTATCCAGTTTCAGGATATTGCCATTTAGATCATAGCTGATTGCGGACAAATCATGATCTGTGGCTTCGCCTGTACCTGTAGCAGAGGTGATACGGTTCATCTCGTCGTACTGATAGTCGAATCCATTGGCACTAGATTCGAATGGGTTTTTCCATACTACTTCGCCTATCGTACCGTCATACTTAGCATGTGTGGCATCTTGGTATTTAAACGCCATTTCGAATAGATGATCATCATCATCATTGGGATTGTTGATCTGAGTGATCCATCCTCGAATATTGTAGGCATAGTCGATTTCTTCAAAGCCATCCGCCAAGGACTTATTTTGCAGTTGCCCCAAAGAATTGTAAGTATAGCTGGCTATCGTTTGCGCTGGTTCACTATTGATTTGATGGGTGGTGGTCAGCGGCCTACCCATTCGGTCGTATGTGTACTTCTGCGTGATACTCAAGTTTCCAATTTGCGCATCAGGACTCTGGTGTTCTATGTAGGTTTTCATAAGTAGCCCCCGCCAATGATACTGAGCGGTCATACGGTCTGTGCCTCCTTTGTGGTTTTGGGTTACCGTTTGTACCACACGGTATTCATTATCATAAAAATTGACCGTACTTACAAACTGATCTATAGTACCTAAAATCTTAGTCAAAGTCCCTGTAGTGAGACCTTTCACACCAAGGCTGGTCTGATGAGGTATAATTTTATATTCGCTACTATCAAACACACCAGCCGGAAGCTGAAATGCTTCCATGCTGTGTTGATAGTGGTCGTAGTAAGTCACCAATAGTATATCCTCGATAGTAATGCCCGTGGGATAGGCATTGTTCGTGTATTTGACCAAACCACTGGCATCGAAGGTCTCAAACCATACGGTATTATTTGCCACTGCTTCGCGGATAGCTTCTAGCTCCCCCTCGATCACTCGCTCACCATTAATAATAGGCCTGTTGAGTTGATCATATTTTACAAAAGACCATTTGTTGCTTAATCGCTGATTAGCATTCTGGGTCAGTACCAGACGGTCTCGTTTGTCATAGACCATATATTCCCACCCAGCTCCTGGTACTCTCTTGGCAATCAGACGATGGCGGTGATCATATTCATATTGGAAGATTTGATCCAAAGAATAATTTTGTCTGACCCATGATTGAGGAGGCGTATCATCGAAAAACTGAATGTCAGCTCCTGCCTCTACAGTAGTTCCAGCATTGATCGTAACCGAACCAGTAGAAGTAAAGACTATTTTACCTCCTGTTTCATTTACTACATCGGCATAATCTACAGGAGTCGTCACTTTATAAAACCCTTCAGGAGCTGGAATACTTCCAAATTCACCAGAAGAGTCCTCAGTCAAAGCTCCGGGTGGCAATACATAACGTAGTCGGCCTTGTTTGTCATAGACGCTGTAGGTCTGCACCCAACTACCTGAATCCAACTTCACTTTTTTGAGCACTGTTTGACCTACTTTATTGGTGTAAACAATTGTCTCATGGTTTTCTTCATCAGTACTAGTGGTTTTATACAATTCTCCTGTAGTATAAATGCCTGTTTGTGTGAGTACATCATCTATCACTTGCCAAACAGCAAGTCCCTCTGCGGCAATATTGGTTTCGTAAGCAACTTCGCTCTTACGATCTTCGTCATACCACGCCTGCCCCAAACCCCGTTGACTTTTGACTCGATTTACTGGCGATGGTTCATAAACAGTCTCTGTATACGGTCTCGAATCATTAACATTTTCAAGCGTTTGGTAAAATGTCACCTGTTCGGCTTTAGAATCCGTCTTAAGTGCTCCATCAGTACCTGCTACATACGGCATATACTGTTTGGTCATTCGTCCCAAATTGTCGTATTCATAAAAACTCACTACATCTCGCTGGTCTGGGGATGCTTGCCTTACTACCGACTGGAGTGGCCTTCCGAAAACATCTGTATAGGATGTAGAAATAAGTGCTTCTTCTAAAGTAATAGGGTGATCGTCTGGATCTTCGGTTGGCACAATATAACTAGTAGATTGAGAATAATTCATTGTCTCATCAGGCTCTATCACTACAGTACCTACCATAGTGGTGGTACATGATCTACGATCGGCTACTACTTCATACTCGCCATTATCTACCATAACATATGATCTGGCAAAACCACCTGTCCCTTCGAAACTGGACACTAAACCTTCCCCAGACCGATACACCAAATAGGTTACATCTTTTTCAGATTCAAGCAAATGCATTTTACGATAGTTTATAGGGTCGTCAGCATATTCTACAGCTAGACCACGCAAAGTATCCGTTTTGGGATACGATATCACATCAGGGTCGAAAGACACAGGCTTACTCCAACATCCTTCGTCAGTCCGCGAGCGAATATAGTATGTACCCTTACTATTCATTTGGTAAGAATTAACAGCTGGATCAGAAATAGAAGTGGCTAATGAATCCTGACCCTGCCAAAAAAATTGTTGCCCACTAGGTACAACTTGTGTAGTCAATGCCGTCTTTGGCCCACAGTTATTTGAAGACAAGACAATTAAGCTTGTATCTGGTATCACTTGAAATGGCCCTGGGACAAGTTCCGTTGCATCTATTGTGATCGCCCGGCTCCAACAGGTTTCTCCCGATATTTCACCCTTTGCTTTGACATAATAGGTGTCTGGCTGGTTGATTATTGTACTAGAACCTATCAGTGGTGCATCAGGATAGTCCTGTGCTGTACCTATATGCCAAGTAATTGGGTAGTTATAATTATTAGGTGCTTCATTATCTCTTGAGATTATCCAATTTCCACAGTTTGGTTTTTCCCAAGATATGGAAATTGGTGCAGGTACCACTTTGATATTTACACTACCATGCATAAAATCAGAATAACCAGTGGATGAATTTATGGCTTGTACTTTATATTCACCAGCGATGCTATGCTCGCCGAAATTTAAGCTACTTCCCGTACCAGCTAACACACTACCTACAATCTGTCCATCACGCTTCAAGCGATAATAGACCCCAATTTCACTGGACTCTAGAGTGATCCTACTTCCGGCACATTTATCACCTGAATCGGTAATATTGAACTTGATTACATCGCCCAATGAAACATATACTGGAGAAGCAGAACTCCATAAATCCTGATTCTCATAATAGGCTCTGACATAATAAGTACCCGTGCTATACACCGTTATCCCAGCCGTAGTGAACAACTGATCATCATCGGCACTATTAGGATCTGTCCCTTGCCAATACCACCTATAGCCTGAAGTTGGATGAGGTTCTACTGATCCGCTACCGCCTCCTTCTCCTGAGCCAGGATGAATATCACCTGGCCCGCCATCATCGCCTCCATTTCCCGGATCAGGTTGACTCCCTGACACAGCAGCCACTATGACAGCACCACTCCCATTATCCGAAAGGGTATAAAAATTACCAGAAGGGCCGGCCAAAGCAGTATTTGCTGTAATGATTTGTGAATAAGCAGAATTATAATCAGGCCCTTTGGATTTTAGCTGATAATAATATTTTCTACCTGTTGGCAACCCCCAAAGTAAATGATTCGTGCTTGATATGATTTTGCCATTATAACCATCGATATGCTCATTAAAGTCAACACCATTTATAGATGTGACTCCATTGGCCGATACATACAATAAATAATCTGACACGCCACTTACTCCGATCCAATTGGCTTGAAATGAGCTCTCCGCTTGATGTGTATCATCTAGAGCTACGGGAGCATTGATGGCCGTACTGGCAGTAACCGTTGATGAGTATTGTGTAGTATACGCAGAACTATACGCTCGAACCCTATAGTAGTACTTTTTACCAGGTACTAGCCCTGTAACTATTTTACCAGGGCCAAATACTACTAGGTCGTCATATTCAGGCAATTTGGAACTAAAGGTGCTACTAGTAGATACATCTAAATAGTATGAATTAGCCCCAGTAACCATAGCCCAATTTGCAAAAAATGATGTCGTGGAGCCATTAGTCGATGCCGATACACTTGGAACAGCCATAGTTGTATTAGCCGTCACAACTCCCGAATAGCCCGTAGTGTAAGCACTACTTGTAGCCTTGATCCGGTAGTAATAATAGGTTCCTGGAGAAAGCCCTGAGACAACAGCAGTTGTTGCTGTTACCGTCTTTCCATTATACCCAGATACATGACTGCTAAAATCACTACTGCTTGAAACGTATAATTTATAGGATGTGGCACCAGAAACACTATTCCACCTAGCCCGAAAAGAATTAGGGATTTTACTATCTTCACTTAAAGAAGTAGGAGTAGACAATGTAGTGTTAGCGGTTATTTTCCCCGAACTATAAGATGTACAGCCATAGTCATTATTTCTCACCCTATAATAGTAGTTTTTGCCAGGACTCAAACCTGAAACCGTTATACTCGTACCTGTAACCGTCTTATTGTTAAACCCAGAAATTTTAGATGAGAAATTGATATCTGTCGCCACATCTATACTATATGAATCTGCACCAGAAACACTATTCCAATGTGCGCGAAAAGAAGAGGTCGTTTTGGAGTCTTCTTGCAATGCAGTTGGCTTATTCGGAAGAGGTTTGACATAAGATACAGTAAATGCTACATAACCTCCCCATATTTGATTATACATGTCGTATGCCCTCAAATAATAAGTACCTGTAGACGACACGTCATAAGAAGGGCTATTGTTTATTGTAGTACCGCTTGGGCTTGATTGCCATGTCCAATAAACCCCTGACGGAGGGTATGACGTCCTTGTTACTCTAGTACTTCCACAGTTGTTGGTAAACGTAAAGCTTGTTGAAGGAGACGCTGGAGGATAAGTCCCGCCACCCCCTCCGCCTCCGCCAGGCGGAGGGGCAGCTGCAGGAGCGGCCATCATGAGTGATTTAGCCGTTTTCTCAGGGTTTACATCAATTACTTTTTCTTGTGCATAAGAAATTTGGGCAAAAAAACATAATCCAATGATAAGCAGGTTGATGTTTTTAATACCAATTGGATGTTTGGCAGAATCTATTTGGTTCATAGAGGCTTAGGCTTATTGGTTAGAAACTTGGCTTTTATTATGGTATAGGCTTGCACTTCTTATATTGCCATCCTGATCTTTGACATATTTTACCCTACCTGACTCGTCATATTCATATGTCATGACTCGCCCGTTTGGGTCTGTGACCGACTCCACTCCATACCCTAACTTGTAGGTGTAGGAGGTAATAAAAGCAGCAGGTAATTCGCTTCTTAGCGCATCTACCTGATCTACAGACAAACCACCAGCACCAGCATTCAAATCACTACCTAAAAGTGGTAATATGCTCATTACATCTCCTACAGTAGCATTGGTAATATTAGCGACTACTAGCGTTTGATCATATCCCCTAATTATTGTGTTTACAACATCATCATGGGCACGCCAACTAATCACCTGACCGTAATTGTCACGACTCAGAATTTCTTGCTTTTTCTGATAAGAAGAAAAATTGACCCCATCGATAGACGCTGAAAACTGAGATCCACTATTCTCATAAGAATAAGCTGCATTAGGTACGATAGCCTCAAGGGTTGTATCATAAAGATATTGAGTAGCATTTGCTCCAATTATCTGGCCATTTACATCGTTAGTAATTTCAATAGGCACTCCTACAAGGTTTTTATTCATCATAGCTTCAATCACAGCACTAGCACTTTCATCATAATCCTGAGGATATTTATAACTGGTTGTAAATATCCCCTCTACACTTGCATCATTATCTTGTGAGGTAAGTTGGGCATGTTCTGGGTTGTCATAGTGAAAGTTCGAAATAACCACTATTGGATTTTGCCCATTTTCATCGTACTTAGTCGATTTTGTAGATTGTAAATAATACCAAAAGGAATGATTTTGATACTCAGCAATATCCACATTATCTAACGCCCTTGGTAAAACAATTTGTTCTCCAACATGGCCATAGCATGGAGGGGTATATGTCACCTTCCAAAAATTATCATTCCCCACAGCAGTGCACTCTTTGGTAGGTGCTAGATCATGAACATGATTCGCTCGACATATGATCATGAACCGTTGTTGGCTGTTTTCCTCTGTACATTGAACTTGCTCTGTAGGATTGCAATTGTTTTTTTCGTCTGTTCTTTGAATCACCGCACCCGGAACCATAGCATTTCGGAGGGGATCAGGAAAGTAAACATTCTCAACCTTGCTTAATGACAAAAAACTACCTTGACCGTTTTTCTTGAAAATTTCTACAGTTTTTAATAGTCCATTGTCCCACCCAACGTTATTAAGAGGAATGCCATTGATCCTTTCTCCGAAAAGTGGAGCTGAAGAGATATCATTCGAAACTATATATTCATATTCAGTAGCACCGTTCTCAAAATCATATCCTTTTGATACAGTCACATTGGAATATGTAATGCTATGTCCACTTGTATTATATAATGTATTCAATGAATTGGATTGTATTGAAGCATATGTATTCTCTATATATGAACATGAATCAGTTGAATGCTTAATACTATTAGTGAACTTTGAATAATAAGACCAAAAGCTAGGTTGATATTGTTGATGACCAGACGACTCCGTTAGGTTGGCCAACTTATTGTAATGATAGTTAGTCAAATCTTTCTGGCCTGAAATAGGATCAATATTGGATATTTTAGCCAATCGTAGCCCCCCAGTTTCTTTGTTATTGGATAACCTGTTAGGCTCATACTCAATCATTGTAATTGCCCCCCTCGGGTATACTACACTTTTGAGCATTCCATATTTTGCAAATTTTCCGTCTGGTTCCCTAGTAGTTCCTAAGTGATCGAAACAACCATTGTAATCACTAGAAACACCATCTATGCTGGCGTTATACTTTGGAAGTAACTGACCGTTGGACGAACCTTTACCGTTAAAATATCCGAAATGGTCTTGAGCATTTGATAATCTAGGCGGCAAAGAATGAATATTATAATAATCAAATGAATGAACCGCATCTTGATTACCGTTCTTGTCACATCCCTTTAGCAGAGCAAGAAACATTCTGTCACTGTTTGAATATTGATATTCCAAGCTTATACTTCTTTGTTTCTCATTATTCTTGTTCCTAACAATAAGACTATCTAATCTAATGTTTCCGACATCGACACGTTGAGATCCACTTAGCGTAATACTACCATACCGTTCGGACGAAATTTTGTTCAGCAATAATTCTTTAACTGTAATGTTCGTTTCACAAATAGAATATGAGTAATACTTTCCAGAGTAATTGTGATTAGAAGAGCTAGTACTAATAAAGTCATATACCGTCTGTGATTTTCCAGCTACATATGTGAATTCATTAGATTGATATTCAAAATCTACTTCATCGCCTAGCGGAGGGATTATTTTCTTTAAATACCACGACGTTTTAATGAAATCGTGATAGCCACCAGAGGCATTGCACTCATCACCACTATTCCATGATTTTGAAGATTCGATGGCACCTAATCCACCAAAAATATATTTTATCCCATCTGGAGTCGTAATATGAAAATAATCCAAACTGTCATTTGTTTCAAAATGAAGATTTTGATAAGGCATGACTTGCACTTCACCATTTGAATCAAAGACAAATGATCCAGAATAGCCTGAGAAATTAAATGAAAACATATCTGGTTCAGTATCAATATTTTGATTCGGGTCAAGAGCCCCCGCGATAAAATCAACTACTGAATTGCTCGAAAAATCATCTATATCTGAAGGATATGCCATACTCGCTATTTCATCTCTTTTGCCTCTAACAGTTCGGGTTATTGCTCCTCCAGCTTGCAAAGACCATCCAAGGCCAACATTTGAAGCCAATTGATCTACCTTGGTTCCAGTTGAGTAATAATATAATGAAAGGGGTACTGACAAATAATTAGTTGAAAAAACAGCTAGTGGAATAGACACACCAGTCATGCCGTGAGCTAACTCCCCAGACGATGCCCCGAGGACGCTTGCACTAGGAGAAGGTGGTAAAAAATTATTATAGCCAGTGCTGATCGACTGGCTGTCAGCTACATTGATATTGGTGAGGATTAAAGCTAAGCTCCAAATTCTCCAAATATATTTATTATCTATCATGGTATAAAGTTGAAAAAATAAACTCAAATATGATGAAACAGACTCCATACCTTCATTAGCTCAGAAAAAAATAAGCCATCAAAAATAAGAGAACGATTAAATTATTTAAAATACAAGCCAGTTATTATGGTTCACTGTTTTCCTTTCCTAAATATTCTAGACGATCAGACATAGTTTGATATTTGTTTTTGCATGTATTTTTGATACAAAGTCAGTTCCTCAATTTTCTTGAGTAAAAGCATATTCATTGTTCTAATACTTTTACACGCCCACCTTGCTCCACTATTACTTTGCTCTTTTGACCTTCATCTGAAGCACTTTCCGTTACTCTTAAATATTCATTCAATTCAAGATAACCGCCATCTTTAATCAGTAGTTGACTTGGCTGGCCATCTATGTTTTCACCCACTTCTAGGGATTGATTATTCACCTGGGTAGATAAAGTCACTGAATTTCCTACAAGTCTCACACGGTCATTTGGGCCTGGCACGACTCCTCCTGGCCAGATGTTAGGATCGTCCCAATTTCCATCTGTAAGTAAAACAATAGGACATGACACACTATATTCAGCACCAGAATCAATTGAACTGATTGCATTTTCAATGTTAACTTCTTGATTTTCATATATGAGCACGCATGATAATAGATCATTATCTATTACATCTAATAAGTTTAGAGCAGACAAGGCAGAAATATCTAATTCAATCAGCTCATTACTCGAACAATTCAGTGATGAAAGTTGAGTGTTTGCTGATAAGTCAAGTGCTTCGATATGATTATTGGATATATCCAGATGAGTTAATGCAATGAAATGTTCAATGCCGCCCAAATCATTAATACCCTTACCAGAAACATCTAATACAGTAATTGTATTAGCAATGTGCTCGAAAACTTTCCCATCTAGTTTAAAGTCATATCCCAGATCTTTCAGAGCCTGCTCAAAGTTATTATCCGCAATTGGCAAGGAAGGAGGTTCGGATATAGATAAATTATCAATAGCTATATCGCTTTTATTCCCAGTACCTGTTGTTGCTACAAATTGCAATCTGATCGGTGAAGAAATGTATTGGGATAGATCCAGACTGACCTCATTCCAACTATCACTCTGGTCTCCATTCATAACCCAAATTGATGACCAATTAGATAAACTATCAAGTTTTACTTCCAGTGACAAACTTCCCATGTCCCTACCATACATATGGTAGTTGAATTTTAATTCGGGTTTGCTAAATGTGTTCAAGTCATATATCGGGCTTGTCAATAGCCCCACTTTTTTTCTAGGAAAATCAGTATTACCCTCGATATAATAATACCCTACACCCTCTATTGCTTCTGTAGGTCCTGTCTTAAATGAAGGAGTCGGACCAGTTATATATGTCCAATCAACATGAGCACCGGATCTATGCCAATTCGAAGAGCCTTCAAAATTTTCCACATATGGCATCTGAGCCCAATCAAGTTCTGTAGCATAAGTAATATTTATAACAGGCCCATAATTATCATTGTCTACACTGCCATATTTCCGTACTCTTTTTGCTCCATCCATTTCATCTTCCAACAACATCATAAAACCATAATTTGTAGTTGGATTGCTTACAAATTCCTGAGTCATGTCGGTTATATCAACAATCCTAGTCTCATATTGATCATTAGTCTCCTCTACTATCACTCTATTCTGATCAGTTCGAGAAGGTTGATTGCTCCATATAACACTACCTAAAACCCATGGCTGGGTAATTTTTTCCAAATAAATGCTATTATCTAGTGTGGAGTCTGCGTAGTGATTCGCATTATTTTCTGACCAACTTTTGTCAGTTCTAAATGTAATTGTGGCGTAAAGCACTAAACTTTCAGGCGGGATGGATCTACAGTCAAATATCAATAAACTTCTAAAAATTCTAGAACCTCTACTGCTTAATGAAGCACTAATATGATCAGCTCTCCATTGTGGGCTATTACTTGCTGCCCCACTGGATTGAATGACGGTATCAAAAATTTCACTCTTTTTAGAGAGGGTTAAGGTTGTTTGTGCAAAATTTGAGTAACTACTCATTAAATAAAATAGTGTAATACAAATTTTGACTTTTGTCTCAGCACATGCTTTTATTATGTCAATCATGACTCAACCTTTTTAAATATTGGATCTCCTTTTGTTGCCTTCTTAACGTTTTCGATTGACTTTCTAGCTCCTTCTTCATCTCTTGATTTTCTTTATTCTGCTCAATCACATACAGTGTCAGCTCCTCAATTTTCTGAAGTAGCTTGGCTTGCATTTCTTGGAGATCAACTCCGTTGGCTCGGGCCTCTGATTCACTTGGAATATCTGGCAGATGATTGTTTTTTTTGATGTACTTTTCTACTTCTGAGAGTGGGGCAAGTCTATAGTCGTCTTCGAAGACATAATCGGCGTAGGTATTAGTATTGGAGATAAAGCGATTGGCACGTGCATCACCGTTGACATGGAGTTTGTAAGAGGGGGAAGTGGTTCCGATACCGACGTTTCCATTCGTAGCTACAATCAATTGTGGTATTCCTGGAGCAGCTTTTAATCCAATGTTTTCATATCCATTATTTTCTGGATTCGAAGCCATTATATAATTGCCATATGTTGGATTCGCTGTAGTTGGCCCTTCTGATTTTATTTTAATAATTCCTTCTTGAGATCTAAAAAGAGCAACCGTTCCTCCAACTTCTTGATATATATCCAATTTAGCCTCTGGATCAGAAAAACCTATCCCCACATTCCCATGCTCATCAATCGTCATTCGCTCACTGCCTCCTGTATAAAACCGTAAGAAGTTTTCTTCCACCACAATTCGGGTATTGGTGGCTTGCTGGTACTCAAGAGCTGAGGTAGGATCAGACGTGTTGGCCAGTGTAGCGAATGAGAAAAGCATAGTTAGGATGGATAAGCAATTAGTTTTCATCGATAGTAGTTATTGGTCTTTCAGTTTTTCAATTTCTTTTTGCTGAATTTTATTCTCTTTCTTCAACTCAATCACATACAATGTTAATTCTTCAATCTTCTGAAGTAGCTTGGCTTGCATGTCTACAATGTCTAAACCATTTTTTCTGACCTCTGCTGCACTGGGTACGTCTGGAAGATGATGATTTTCTTCAATGTATTTTTCTACTGCTTGTAGCTCATTCAATTCGTAGGTGTCTTCGAAGACGTAGTCAGGCCAGTTGGGGGGATTGGACGCTGAAAAAGTAGTAGCTCTAACCGTTCCCTCTACTTGGAGCTTATAAGCAGGGTCTGTCGTGCCAACACCTACATTTCCAGTATCTTCGAAACAAGCGATCATCTCGTTTCCAGCAAGTATCCTTAATTGATCATTATGATTTCCATCAAAAGAGGGTGTTAAATAAAAAACGTTTTCAATAAAGTCATTACTGGTTCGATCCAAGGTTATAAAATCTAAATAATTATTTGAGACTATATGTAATTTTGAATAAGGACTTGTAGTACCGACTCCTACATTTCCTGAATTAAAAAAAACATCTCCATAGCCTCTGATATTTACTGTAAGGTTCCCATTTTCATCCGTCACTCCCAAATAGCCTCCAGCTCCATTTACACCTAGTTTTGCAAATTGGCTATTTAACTCTGCCCGTACTTGTGAACTTCCTCCAGTATTAATATGTAAACTGTAATCAGGGTTTACTACCCCTACCCCCACATTCCCATGCTCATCAATCGTCATTCGTTCACTTCCTCCAGTATAGAATCTTAAGAAATTTTCTTCCACCACAATTCGGGTATTGGTGGCTTGCTGGTACTCAAGAGCTGAGGTGGGCACCTCACTACCCCAGGCAGAACACAGAGCAATGACACACAACGGTAGGAAAAGAAGGAATTTAGTTTGGACAGAAAGCATAGTGTTGAGAATAGACCCACTCCATTTAACCTCTAGTATTCTAGTTGAGGTAATAAAAAGTCAATCAGTGTATATAAATATTGGAAGAGCTTTTCGAGGTTTCAAAAAGCGACGGTTGCATTTGGTTAGTCTATATGGTTAGTGTTAAAATTCGTCTTAGTCAAAATAAAACTTGATAAGGAATTTTTCTCATTGTGCTACCGCAAGTGTACTCACAAAATCTAATTTCTCAAAAAAAACATTATTAATTACGGTTTTAAAGATGTGAAATTGTAGCCTTCCCCACTATTAAGTAAGCTTTGCATACAGCTCAAACATGTTGTATCTTTTTTGTGCCCCAAACTCTTCGTTCGGCTTAAATAATTGATTACAAATCAGATATAAAGTTTGTTTCTAATTCTAAATGGATCACAAAAAATCGCCGATAATACTGGCGGCAATTCATAGTTCGGAATGTATCATGTTATGACGGACACAGTCCAGTAGTGTAGCTGTCATCCCGATTTTGAGTTTGAAAGATCAGGGATCAATCTACACGAATCAAATACACAGAAGCCTCATCATCTAACGGACGACCATCTTCATAGACAACCAGTCTACCGTCTTCAAATATCAAATACTCCTCTCCATCCATCTGAAAAGAATCGGAATCGTCGATATACAACTTACCATCATCACTAATCTCCCAACGGGTATATTCTACCTCTTCTTCACCAAAAGCCGAGACATACACCCGACACTCATGATCATCTCTAAATTCTATTTCAATTGCTATTTCATCTAGTATGCCCTCCACCAAATTTCCTGCAGCGGCAAGTACAAGCCTCGCAAAGGCATTGTCCTCTCCCTTAATTTCTTCTTCTAAAATTCCATCTTCAAGTGATATTTTCATTTTCCAGACACCTGCTAAGTCTCTTTCTTTGACGCGGCCATTTTGAGCAATAGCCAACTGAAATCCGATCAATAGGCTAATCAATACAATAAGTTTATTCATGAGTTTATATTTTTTAAGTTTACTATTATGCAATACAAGGTACAAGCCTTTGTATCATACTGAATCAATCATCAAAAGGTTGCACATACCAGAAAGTTTCACATATAACACCCCTCAACCCTAACATTCAACAAATCCCTTTCGCTCATTGCAAGGGAATCATTAGCTTTGCGCAATATTTAATACGAATCAAGAATTATGTTTGATAATCTTAGTGTAAAGCTCGATAAAGCCTTTAAAAACCTAAAGGGACAGGGAAGAATTACTGAAATCAACGTGGCTACGACCGTGAAAGAAATCCGACGGGCGCTGATCGATGCCGATGTGAACTTCAAAGTAGCCAAAGATCTCACCGATACCATCAAAGAGAAAGCACTTGGACAAGACGTATTAATAGCCGTATCTCCGGGTCAGCTCCTCACCAAAATCGTATCTGAGGAACTCACCAACCTGATGGGCGGCAAAAGCGAAGACATCAACCTGAAAGGAGATCCAAATGTAATTTTAATCTCTGGTCTACAAGGATCTGGTAAGACCACTTTCTCTGGCAAACTAGCCAGACACCTCAAAGCACAAAACAGAAACGTACTTCTGGTAGCTTGCGACATCTACCGCCCCGCTGCAATCGACCAGCTAAAAGTACTGGGCGAGCAAATCGAAGTGGATGTATACGCCGAACCTGAAAACAAGGACGCATTAAAAATTGCTAAAAACGCGCTTAAGTACGCGAAAGAAAACAACAAAAAAACCATCATCGTGGATACCGCTGGCCGACTGGCTGTGGACGAACAGATGATGAATGAAATCGAACGTCTCAAAAAAGAACTCAATCCTGCAGAAACTCTATTTGTAGTGGATTCGATGACTGGTCAGGATGCAGTAAATACAGCCAAGACCTTCAACGACAGACTAAATTTTGACGGCGTAGTCCTCACCAAACTTGATGGTGATACGCGTGGTGGTGCCGCCCTAACTATCCGCAAGGTGGTAGACAAACCCATCAAATTCATCAGTGCTGGCGAAAAGATGGATGCGCTGGACATCTTCCACCCTGACCGTATGGCCAATAGAATCCTAGGTATGGGTGATGTGGTCTCTTTGGTTGAAAAAGCACAAAATACCTTTGACGAAGAAGAAGCCAAAAGAATTCAAAAGAAAATCCGAAAAAACCAATTCGGGTTTGATGATTTCCTCTCTCAACTAGAGCAAATCAAAAAAATGGGAAACCTCAAAGACTTGATGGGTATGATCCCTGGCGTGGGCAAAGCCATCAAAGACATCGACATAGACGACGATTCGTTGAAACCAATTGAAGCCATTATCAAATCTATGACACTCAAGGAAAGAGAAGAGCCGGAATTGCTCAACGGCAGTAGAAAGCAGCGAATTGCCAACGGAAGTGGCACTTCTATCCAAGAGGTAAACCAACTACTCAAGCAATTCGAACAGATGCGTAAGATGATGAAAACCATGAATAAGATGGGAGGAGCCAAACGTGCACTCTCTGGAATGAATATGTTTAAATAAGCCGTGAAAGACGTACACGGAGAAGCCATATTTGATTTTTACAAGGGCGACCACGATGTCGTCCTCACCACTTACAACTCTTACGGAGACCCTGAAGAAATGCCTGTAGAGGTTTTTTTTAGGGATCATCAAGACTTTACAGAATTAGAAAATCTAGCCATCACTTGCTGCGAAGGCAAAATCCTCGATGTGGGTGCTGGCGCTGGTGCTCATGCGCTATTCATGCAGGCCTTCGAAATGGATGCCACTGCACTGGAAAACTCCCCTGGCTGCATAGAAACACTTCGACACTCGGGTATGGAGAAAATCGTAGAAGAAGATTTTTTTGCTCATACAAGCCAATACGACACCCTCCTATTTTTAATGAATGGATTGGGGCTAGCGGGTAAGCTCGACAACCTCCCCTACTTTTTTAAACATTGCGGACAACTTCTCAACCCTGGAGGACAAATCATTATAGATTCGTCTGACATCTCATATTTATATGAAGATGATTTGCCCAAACCGGACCATTATTTTGGAGAAATCAGATACCAATATGAATACAAAGGGAAAAAAGGGGATTGGTTTGATTGGCTCTATGTAGATCAAGCTCACTTAATCAAAGAAACAAAAGCTTTAGGGCTACAGACAGAAATCCTGATGACAGATGAGTTTGACCAGTACTTAGCCAAAATCACTGGTTTTTAATTATATACCGCTTTGATAGCACATGGAATCTTGCCAAATGCAAGACAGCCGCCAGTGTCAGCCCAATGAGCAAAGCCACCCATATGCCTTTGGCTCCCCAGCCCAAATATATCCCAAATAAATAGCCCAAGGGAATAGCCATAAGCCAGTAAGCGAAAAGTGTCACCAAAGTAGGCACTTTCACATCGGCAATCCCTCTCAGCACTCCCAAACCCACCGCCTGCACACCATCAGAAATCTGAAAAAATGCAGCTATAATCAATAGGCTTCCAGCCATTTGGATCACATCAGGATCATTGATGTACCACGTAGGCAAATAGGTATTTCCAAAAATAAACCCCGTACCAAAGAAAGCCATCATCACTGCAGCCATAGCAAAACAAGTCATGCCTGCTGTACGTAGCGTCCGATAGTCCTTTCTCCCCAGTTGATTGCCCGTACGTATGGCGCCTGCGGCAGAGATACCTGTAGCTGTCATATAAGTGATCGCCGACAGATTAAGTGCGATCTGATGTGCGGCTAGCGCTTCGGCTCCAATCCAACCCACCATGACTGCCGCCATGCTAAAGGCTCCTATTTCAAAGATATATTGTAAGCCAGATGGCACGCCGATACCCAATATGCGTCGCATTACAAACCCACGAATTTTGATCTTGGACCATAGCATCACGTATCTGCGCAACCGCTTATAGCTCAATACAAACGTCACCATCGCAATAGCCATAATCACTCGTGAAATAAGGCTAGACCAGCCCGCTCCCACCATGCCTAGCGCTGGCATACCTAGTTCCCCATAAATCAACCCATAGTTGAAAATCACATTGAGCAAATTGCCCGACACAGAGATATACATGGCCTGGCGCGTCATGGATAGGCCTTCTGCAAATTGGCGAAAAGCTTGAAAAATCATCAAAGGAAACAAACTGAATACTAGCGTATAAAAGTAAGGCAACGCACCCGCCAGCACCGCAGGATCTTGATCCAACCATCCCATACCGCGCCCAACCAACAAGCCTACAAGCACCAGCATCACGCCAAGAATGGCGCTGAGATATACACCATGTTTGAAGAACTTGGCCCCCTGACGTTTGTCATTGGCGCCATCGGCAGCTGCGATAAGCGGCGTCATCCCATAGGACACACCAATGCCAAAAAGCATAATCACAGAAAACACGCTATTGGCTAGCGACACAGAGGCCAGCGGCACCGCGCCCAGCCGACCCACCATCATACTATCCGCCACTGCCACGAGGATATGCCCCATCTGGCTCAGCATCACTGGGTATGCAAGTGTGATATTGGTTTTATAATGTTCTTTTAGTGTCAAGGAGTGGGAATATCATGTTGATTTAAAAAACGAAATATAGCTTAAATACTTCGACTTCAGAGCTTGCCTTCGTCCAGCAAAAGCTTAGTCTTTAGTAATCCTGCAATACTTAAACTATCCGTTATTTCATTACTCATCACCAGCCTAACGGCTTCGCTCAATTTGAGTTTCCTTATTTTCAAATCTTCTGTATCGTCAAATGCTGTTTCACCTTGTGTGAGGTCTTTGGCTACAAAAACAAACCCTTCTTCGTCTGTCACAGAATTGGAAGTATGTATACGGAGTATGTTTTGCCAAGAGGCTGCGACCAAACCTGTCTCTTCCTTCAATTCTCGCTTGGCCGACTCCAAAACATCGACATCTATAAGCCCACCTCCCATAGGAATCTCCCAAGTATATTCATCTAGCGTATATCGGTATTGGCCTACGAGCCAAGTATTGAGCTCGTCGTCTAACGGAACAATACCTAATGCCTTATTTTTGAAGTGCACCTTTCCATAAATACCTTCATTGCCAGATGGGTTGATGATTTGATGCTCCTCGACTTTGATCCATGGGTTATCATAGATTTCTTTGTCTGATATTTTTTTCCACGGGTTTTTCATTGCTGCTACAGTATGACCATAAAAAAAGTCCCGATAAATCGGGACTTCAATATCTTAATTAGAAATCATTAAACTTCCTCTTTATGTTCTTTATGTTCATCCTCTTCGTGCTCCTCTTCATGGCCATGCCCTGTCAATCCATGTGGATAAGAGTGAATGATTTTCTCCGTATAACCCAACAATAGCGCAGAGAAGATGAAAACCATATGAATTACAATCTCGATAATAATACCTTCAGATCCTGCTTTCTCAGCAGCTTCTCTATAGTTTACAAATGTTTTCAAAAGCTGTACCCCAGAGATAGAGGCCAAAGATGTTGCCAACTTAATCTTCAACATACCTGCATCCAGCCCTTCTAGCCATAGGGGCTTATCATCGTGCATGTCTACATCGATCTTACTAGTAAAAATAGAGTAGCCACCAATTGTAACCATTATCACTAGGTTCATTACCATGGAAATGTCCACTAAGCTGAGTAAGGTCAGCATGACTTTGGATTCGATATCTCCACCGATCACTTGATGATACATATGTGCCAACTCTTGGAAGAACTTGACCATATACAAAAATGCACCGATGATCAATCCACCATACATTGGGGCTTGCACCCATCTACTCCAAAAAATAAATCCCTCAAAGAAATTTTCAAATCTATCAAAAAAGCTTTTCATACTTGATTAGTGCTTATGCGAATGGGTTTAACCAAATTATATCAAGTGCTAAAATTAAAATTAATTTCCGTACCGTATAAGGATTAGTTCACATTTTTTGTCGGCTTTCGTCTAATAATCAATTTTACCTGAGCCACTACCTATTTAGCCCCTATAAACCACGCATGTTTTCATCAACAGATCATGCAAGCCTCTTCGATCCGACCGAAAGTAGATCATGAAAAAACCGCAAAAAAAGAGCAGTAATGATACGTTTTTTAAAAGAATTCTTAAAAACGCTTGAGAAAAACTTAATTGATTGCCATGGCGATCGACCACTTGCAACTTTCCCATTCTCTTTCCTACTGTCCCTTGCCAAGAAGAACTTTCAAACCCCGCATGATACAAGCACCCTGTCACCAAAAAAACACACCAAAACACCCGATCATCCGCTATAAATAAGACCATGGGCACCAGTAGCACTAAAAAAATGGTAAGGTCAATATTGAAAGCCAATAATCGCTGAGCGAAGGTAGCATAAGACACTTGAGAAGGGCGGTTCATAATTATTTGTTTGTCTGCGGACAATTGCCAATACACATCATAAGTGCTATTGAATAGCATCTGCATATTTGGTAACTTGTCTTAACAAAACTAATACTCTAAACTATGAAAATACTAAAAAAGGTTCTTTTGGTGCTGGTCATACTGATCGCGCTAATTGCAGTAATTGGCCTCATGCTACCCAGAGAGGCTCGAGTAGAACGTACTACTACTATCAACGCTAGTCCAGCTTCTATCTATGAAGAGGTAAACAACCTCGAACGTGCCAATAGTTGGTCTCCTTGGTTTCAAATTGACCCTGAAGGCACGGTTTACACTTTTACTGGCCCTTCCTCTGGGGTAGGCAACAAGATGGAATGGAACAGCGATCACCCAGACGTCAAACAAGGCTCACAAGAAATCATTGAGGCAATTCCAAATCAAAAAACTCGCAGCGTCATGTACTTTTCGGAAGGTGGGGATGAACCAGCCTATGCTGAAATTATCCTCCAAGAAGAAGCAAATGGCACGCTGGTCACATGGACTTTCGAAGCCGACATGGGCGGCAACCCTATCAATCGGATCTTTGGAATGATGATGGACACCTTCATAGGCCCTTACTACGAAAAAGGATTGGCCAGCCTTAAGACGAGAGCAGAGTCTAAGCCTGTCTTTTCTATAGAAATCATTAAAATGGACACAGAGCCCATCAACTATCTAGCAATCCGAGAAACCTTCGATGCGACCAAACCTGAAGATATAGGTCCTAGAATGGAAGAAATCTACACCCAACTCATAGGATTCATCAATAAAAATGGCGTGATGGGTATGGGACAACCCATGTCTGTTTATCTAAACTATAACGAAACAGGCTACGAAGCAGATATTGCCATTCCGGTAGCAGATGCCAGCGGCGTAACAGACGAAACAATCTTGATAGGCCAAACGACTGGAGGTAAAGCCGTAAGAGGTGTACACATGGGAGACTATCACAAACTGGACGATACCCATAAGCAACTACAAGCCTATATACAATTCAACAATCTGGAAGCCAATGGCGAAGGATATGAGGTGTATGTGACTGACCCTACACTGGCAGATACTGCCCAATGGAGAACGGACGTATATTATCCAATCAAATAAGTTAATGAACAAGAGGCTGTTTAGAAATGACTTATTTTAAACAGCCTCTTGTTTATCATTGCCCATTCAATAGGTCATTTCGTCTACCGACTGAAGAAGCATTTTGATGTCGTCAGCCTTTTTATACTCTCCCAGTTTCTCGAATGAGGAAATCAAATTGCGCAGTGCACGCGCCACAATATCTACATGGCTACAAGGCTGGTAATAGATCTCATTTTTAGCCAACTTAAGTTGATCTATATAATTGTTGATATCCTCAGTGGTGAATATGATGCCGTTATTAAAGACATTAATATAAAACTGCGTCTCCTTGGTCTTATAGGTCAGAATGAACAAATTAGGCAAATTCACCCCATATATCGGCATCTTTAGTCGCTGTGCCAATAGCATATAGACCACACACAAACTGAGCGGATTGCCACGCTTAGACTCTAACACCACATTGATCATGCCGTTGGCTGGCGAATGAAAATTCTTGGCATTGGGCCTGAATTTCATCTTATTAAAAAAGACATCGTTGAGCACTTTGATTTGCTCCATGGGAGACAGCTCTTCTGAAAATTCGCGCCAAGCATTATGGTAATATTGCTCAAATTTTCTAGTTAAGAATTTGAGATTGAGATCAGGGTATTGATAATTGGCAACCAGCATCATACCCTCAAGAAGATCCTCTGCACCCGCCTCTTTCCAGGCTACCAATTTCTCACTTAGCAGGTCATATTGAAGGTTATGAATGATGTCTTCGATCTTTTCTCGTACACGAGGAATCAAGCTGTTGTTCATCCATTCCTTTTCCAAAAATGGGATCACTTCTGTACCCAGCGAGACCAATTTTTGCTCTACGTGATTCAGAATCTCATGATCATCGTCCTCTAGGAGTGAGATCAATGCGCTCAGTTCTTTTTCGTTTATTTTTTCCAATATTGTTCATTCAGAAATTGAAACACCAAAATAACAGGATGCTAAATTAATATACGAAAAAAGGCATCAAATTCATATCGAGCCTTTCATATTATTTGACTCAAGTCTGAATCACTCCCACGTTAAACGGACGCTCGATAGGGGCATGATCCGCAGCCTCGATCCCTACCGAAATGATCTTTCTCGTCTCTAGCGGGTCTATTACACCATCCACCCACAGTCGCGAAGCAGCATAGTAAGGGCTCAATTCTTCGTTGTACTTATCAGTGATCTCTGCCAAAAACTTCTTTTGTTCTTCTTCCGACACCTCAAGGCCTTGCGCCTTCATCGACGACACTTTGATTTGCAGCAAAGTCTTGGAAGCCGATGCGCCACTCATCACTGCCAGCTGCGATGTAGGCCATGCGTAAATCAACCTCGGGTCGTAGGCCTTGCCACACATGGCGTAGTTGCCCGCACCATAGGAATTGCCCAAGATAAAGGTAAACTTAGGGACGACCGAATTGGCCATGGCATTGACCATCTTGGCACCATCTTTTATGATTCCACCATGTTCGGCTTTGCTCCCTACCATAAACCCACTCACATCGTGCAGAAAAACCAACGGAATTTTACGTTGGTTACAATTCATAATAAAACGAGCCGCCTTGTCTGCCGAATCAGAATAGATGACTCCACCCATTTGCATCTCACCTTTTTTGTTTTTGACCACCGTACGCTGATTGGCCACAATACCCACAGCCCAACCCTCTACTCGAGCATACCCACACACGATGGATTGGCCATAGTCCGATTTGTACTCATCAAACTCAGAATCATCTGTCATGCGCTTGATAATTTCACGCATTTCGTAAGGTTTTACCCTATCTACAGGCAGTAATCCATAGATTTCCTTTTCATCTAGTTTAGGCTTCTTTGGTTGCTCTCGATTAAAACCTGCCTTGTTATAATCCCCTATTTTATCAAAAATCCGCTTGATAGCGTCTAAGCAATCCTGATCCGTATCATATTTGTTATCCGTCACTCCAGAAATTTCACAATGCGTGGCAGCACCTCCCAAAGTTTCGTTATCGATCGTTTCCCCAATGGCGGCTTTCACCAAATAACTACCCGCCAAGAAGATCGTCCCTGTTTTGTCTACAATCATGGCCTCGTCAGACATGATCGGCAAATAAGCACCTCCCGCCACACAACTACCCATGATAGCGGCTACTTGCACGATGCCCATAGAAGACATCATGGCATTGTTTCTAAACTGGCGGCCAAAGTGTTCCTTGTCAGGGAAAATCTCATTTTGCATGGGCAAAAACACACCCGCACTATCTACCAAATAAATAATGGGTAAGCGATTTTCCATTGCAATTTCCTGAGCTCTTAGGTTTTTCTTAGCCGTAATGGGAAACCAAGCTCCAGCCTTTACAGTAGCGTCGTTGGCTACGACAACGCACTGGCGACCCTGTACATGAGCAATCCCCACAACTACACCACCAGAAGGGCAGCCGCCCTGCTCAGCATACATGCCCTCTCCTACAAAAGCACCTATCTCTACAAAGTCTTTGGGGTTGTCGATCAAGTAATCAATCCGCTCTCTGGCCGTCAGTTTACCTTTGACATGCTGAGCCTCTATTTTCTTTTCTCCTCCTCCGAGTTTTACCTTTTTTGTCTTGTGCTGAAGTTGGGCAATCAGCTGCTTATAAGCATCTTCGTTTTTGTTGAATTCTAGGTTCATAAGGCATGTTGTTTAAAACAAAAATAGAAAAAGGATGGATTTAGCCATGGCATTACTCGACTTTTAAATCATTGGTATTCAATAGATAAAAATATTTATTAAGCAGCGATACCGAAGTATTTTCTATCTAAACCCTAGCAATCAAAATAATATGCTGTCATAAAAAACTGCGTCTACTGGATCAGTTGAATCCTAAGTCAATTCAAGAATAAGGTATTCAGAGAGATACCACATCGAGACTAGTAAAAAACTCCCCCATATCTCAATAATAGGACATCAGCAACATTGCTATCGTCTACTTTGAGAATGAAAAGCCTCCGCTTTTTGAAAGTAATTACCTCCAAATTGTTCACCTTTGTATTAGAAATATGCTATATATTTCTAACTCTAAAAACGAAAAACCAATAAACTAAATGTTTGAAGCTCAAACTAAGACTAGGGTAAGGTATGCGGAAACAGATCAAATGGGCTATGTGTATTATGGAAACTACGCCACGTACTATGAGATCGGCCGTGTGGAGACGCTTCGTCAACTTGGGTTTTCGTACAACGAAATGGAAAAAAACGGTGTGATGATGCCCGTCGTCAACCTACAGACCAACTACCTGCTACCTGGCCGATACGATGAGCTCCTCACCATAAAAGTGAGAATCCCTGCCTCCCCCAAGGCAAAAATCATCTTCGAATATGAGATCTTTAACGAAGCCGATCAACTAATCAATAAAGGAGAAACCACCTTGGTATTCATCAATATGAAAACCAACAAACCCTGCCGAGCACCAGAACAGTTAATGAAATTTTTGAAGCCTTATTTCGCATGAAAAGAAAGAATCTTCATAAGCACCTGCTCTACTATCAATGGTACTTGAGTCTTCTGAGAAAACTAAAACTGACAAAGCTCAACAAGCGACAAACCACGCTTTATAATACGCTTGATCTATTTTTAGAAAACACAGGAAAACACGGACTTATCACCAAAGCCAATGGTGTAGCTTTCAGTTTTACGCTGGCGATTTTTCCATCGATCATTTTTATTTTCACCCTGATCCCGTACATCCACTCGATCATTCCGCACATTGGTACGGAAAGCATTATGAATTTTCTAGCCTCTGTGATGCCCGAAGCGATGTACGAAGCAGCCACTGGCACCATCCACGATATCGTGAGCAACAAACGCCAAGGACTGCTCTCTTTTGGCGCCATGCTGGCGCTCATACTGGCTACAAATGGAATGCATGGCCTGATGAGTACCTTCAATAGCATTTACAAAACCAATGAAAAACGAGGTTTTTTTCGTACTCGACTAATCGCTACAGGCCTTACGTTGGTTTTGTCGTCCGTCTTGTTTTTTTCCATCATCTTGATGGTGATTGGCAAGATCGTACTCAACTTCCTCTCCACTGAAGGCTTCATTACGCAGGACTATATCATTTATCTCCTGACCATCCTCAAGTACTTTGTGATCGTGATCGCCTTTTTTATTGCGATATCTACTATTTACTATTTTGCCCCTGCTATCCATGATCGGTGGCGTTTTTTCTCAGCAGGCGCTGTATTTTCTGCGATAGCCTGTGTAGCCACTTCATATGCTTTCTCTTTTTACATCAATAATTTTTCTAACTACAATAAACTATATGGATCGCTCGGTATGCTCATTGCTTTGATGGTCTGGCTGTACTTACTGTCTCTGATTTTATTGGTCGGGTTCGAATACAATGCTAGCGTAGATAGAGCAGTCGTATCAGACAAAATCGAAAACACCACATCTATTTTCGACTAAGTGAAAATATTTTTCGACTGCCCCTTGTCAAAAAAAATTATTATTCTACATTTGCACTCCCATTCAACGGAATGGAAATAAAAACGACCTAGAGAAGTGGCAGAGTGGTCGAATGCACCGGTCTTGAAAACCGGCGTGCCGCAAGGTACCGGGGGTTCGAATCCCTCCTTCTCTGCAAGACAAAAGCCCAATGTTTTTACATTGGGCTTTTTGCATTTATAGGGATTAGAAAAATCTGGTGCAGAAATAATTTCCGCACCAACCCGATACAAGAATTTAAAATTCTTTCTCACCAAATTCGCTATTCACAAACTTGGCTTTATTTTTCAACTGATTGAATTTGAAACTCAAATTGATCATGATCATATCCACTTCATACACATAATTGGTAGTGGTATAAAAAGCTTTGCGCAAACCATCAGTAGCATCTACATAGTCCCCAGTAGTGGTGATTCTCTGTTCGTTGGTATCGAGTAGCCCCATGTCCATATTGAGCCACTGGGCGGAGAGCGTTAGTCTATTGTCCATAAAGGTTTTCTGAACAGTCAAATTCGGACTATAAAACTTAGAGTCTTTGCCTTGAGCAGTCACCCGCTGAGACAGGTAATTGAGCGACCATTGTGCACTCCATGTATCTGTGATCTGATACGTGGTATTGATATTGAATGAGCTTTGCCAAGCGCTAGTGTTAATCAGCTCGTTGTTGAACTTGCCGTCGATGCTGGCATAGTAGATATTGGCTCCAGCGTACAACTTCCAGCGATCCGTAAGTTGCAAATCTCCACTAAACTCCATACCTAAAGATTTGCCCGTACCTACATTGGTATAAATTCTATTCAAAACAGTATCACTATCCACTGTATTCACTCGATTGATCAGGTTTTCAGTGTTTCTAAAATAGGCCGTAGCCGAAAAGGAATGTGCATCTATATCCTTGACCACTCCTACCTCTATCAAATCTACAAACTCAGGCAGCAAATTGGCATCTCCTTGTTCGAGTGTTTCAGAGTGTTCTCTTTCCTTGAAAGGATTCATTTTGAATGTCGTAGTACGTTGTACGCGCTTGCTATAAGCCGCCTTCAATCTCAATTCGTCGTTGACCATATATTGCACATTGGCCGAAGGAAATAATTTGAAATAGTCATAACCCAAAGTTTCCTGAACTGCCCCTGGTGTGGCGCCTAGATATTCCAACGTACGATCCATCATTTCTGCTCTCAAGCCACCACCGAATGTCCAAGCTTCTATTTCTCCCGTCCACATGACATAACCCGAATGTATACTTCGTTTGAGGTTCAGTTCGCTAGAAAATTCAGGGACTATTTCCCAATCATCTCTATCATTGATATTGTCTGTGGTTTCGTTGTATCTGCGATAATCAAAGTCTCCTTGGTGATCTAGGTTTCTAAATTGATAGCCCACTTCCCATTGGCCAATCTCCCCTGGCTGGAGGGCATAGTCCAAATTGAATCGTGTACCATAGAGTGGATTTTCATTGGTATTGTATTCCAGCTGGTAGTAGGCAGTCGTCTGTTGCCAGTCATATGGCAGATTGTAATTTTCTGTAGGGCCACCCAACAGGGTATATTCATACAAAAACGAAGTGGACAGCTTAGACTCATTAGCAAAAGCATGAGCAAAATCGATACTTCCCAGTAGAAAATCACCTGTTCTGGTTCTCAGGTTGTGATTGTAATAGTCGAACGACCCCGTTTGAGCACCGTCTGGCAAATGATAGGTTTTATTATTGTAATAAATATCAGCTAGCCTATCTTTTTGATGTTTTCCTCCATAAAACCCCACGTTGATATCTGTCCTTTCACTTGGGTGAAACCCTACAGATGCCCGCCCTGAATAGTTGATTTCATCAAAACTTCTTTCTCCATCCGAAGGAAATTCAGTACGCTTATCGTCGATCTCAGTCCACACATCTCCTTCTCTACGGCCTGTTTTGTCATTTCTCAAATAGCCCGCTCCTAATGACCAATCCCATTTGTCTTTTTGATAGTTGAGCGTAAAGTCTGCTCCGTACCGAGTGGCGGCATTTTCATTGTCATATGTCTGAATACTAGGCAACCCACCCTTCACATTGACTTGGGCAAACATGCCATCTGTAGCATTTTGTGTAGTTACGATATTGACAATACCAGCCTTACCTTCAGAGTCGTATTTTGCTGATGGAGCAGTGATGACCTCCACATTTTGAATGGCATTAGCTGGCAGCTGATCCAAGAGCATTTTAACATCCGACTGGATCGGTTTACCATTGAGTAACACCACAAAACCGTCTGTGCCACGTACCGCCACCGTACCTTCTGCATTGATACTCACCGACGGCATATTTCTAATCACGTCAGTAGCGGTTCCGCCTTGGCTATTTTTGAATTGCCCGGCGTCAAACACTTGCCGATCGACCTTGTGCATGGTAGTGACTTTCTCTCCTGAGACCACAAGCTCTTCAAGCAATTCGTCATTGGGTTTGAGCGTGATAGTGCCCAGATCGAGGGTTTGTTTTTTATTGAAATTTAAATTTGGCAGTACCAATTCCTCAAAACCCATAAATTGGACTTGCAAATAATATGCTCCGGTTTTAATTTTTGTGATTTCGAAAGAGCCATCCGCCTTAGAAATAACCCCACCTATTAAACTACTGTCTGAGGATTGGTAAAGTGCTACGCTCGCAAATTCGATAGCCGAACGCTCTGTATTCTCAACCAAAACTCCTTTCAGGATCGACTGTGCCGACACGCTCCAAGGCAGTAAGAATAGAAAGGGTATGAATATTTTTTTTCTCATTGATTTATTTTAAAAATTTTATAATCGAAGCAAAAGTAGTCTTGTGTATCGTCTACGCTTTGGTCTATTTGAAATTAGTCTGGACTATCTAGCAATATTCTTCTGTAGTCCTGAGGCGTTACTTGTGCTCGTCTCTTAAAATACTTTGTGAAATGAGAAGGGTCTTTAAAGTTTAATTCGTAGGCAACCTGAGCAACCGAATAAGAAGTATAATCCAATAGCCTTTTGGCTTCACTGATGATATATTCGGCAATCACTTCTGAAGCAGACACTCCTGCTTGCTTTCTGCATATTTGACTTAGATTTTGAGGACTGGTGTGTAGCCGCTCTGCATAATGCGCTACCTGATTCACAATAGGCCGTGAATTTTCAAGAAGTTGGATGAAATGTTGAAACAAACCTGAATATGGCACCGACGTAGAATTGGCATCTATCAAACCAACAGACTTGATCAAAAAGGACTTGAAGAGTGCAGACACCAGAGCCGTCTGAGAAACGTCTTCTTTTTGGTACTCACTCAGCAGCAGTTTGAAATAAATATCAATCGTCGGGTCTGTGGCTGGCAAGCACGTAGCTCGTGAAAGCTGGAGCATATACTTGCGCAACTCAAGATGCTCATCGATGTAGTTGTTTTTAACTAAAATCACATACCCCTCTGGCTCCGAAGTAATATCCCAACAGTGGATCTGATCTCTCCTCATAAAAAACAGCAGAGGAGCATCAATAAGGTAAGTAGAGTGATCTATCGTATGCGATCCAGATCCTTTGGACAAGTAAATGATTTCAAAATAATTGTGATGGCGATGCGCAATGGTCTTTCTGATATGTTTTCGGAAAGGAGCGATTTTCAACCCATTCGTTCCTATCAATTTGTCCTTGGAAGGAATCATAAATACACCTTTTCTCTTTTGATATAAAAAACGCTAATTTCATACAACTCCTAAATAAGTACTACTTCATACTTACTTTTTTATTATTCATTATTAGAAAATAAATTAAACCTTCCATTACACTTAGTATCTAAGTCATCATATGAAATTGAATCAACAAGAGGTACAACACCTCCTACTCAGGGCAGGGTTTGGAGACAACAGGCAGGTCATCGGAAGCTATATAGGCCAATCGCCCGAATTGATCCTACAGAAGCAGTTTGAGCTATGCAACAAAAACACTCCTGTACAAATAAAGCTGCCTAAATATGAGCCTACTCCCTACAAAGAACTGTCTGAAATAGAAAAACAGGCCATAAGAAAAGAGGCTCGCGAACAAGTGAAAGCGCTCAACATCGAATGGATCAAAACCATGGCCAGTGCCCCTTCTAGTTGTCAAGACAAAATAGCAATGTTTTGGCACGACCATTTTGCCTGTAGCGCAGCCAATGGCGTCTTTCTACAATCCTACCTCGATACCATTCGTGGTCACGCCTTAGGCAACTTTGGCGATATGCTCAAAGCAGTATCTAAGGAGCCTGCCATGCTACAATACCTCAACAATCAGCAAAACAAAAAATCAGCTCCCAACGAAAACTTTGCCCGCGAAGTGATGGAACTTTTCACACTAGGCAGAGATCAGGGCTATACCGAAAAGGACATCTCAGAAGCTGCTAGAGCCTTTACTGGCTGGGGATTCGACCGCACGGGGAATTTCAAATTCAGACAAATGGTCCACGACAACAATAGCAAAGTGGTCTTTGGGCAAACTGGCAACTTCGATGGAGACGACATCCTTGACATGCTTTTAGCCAATAAACAAACAGCTCATTATATCAGTCAGAAATGGGTACGCTACTTCGTGCACTCAGAGGGTAATGAAAAGTTAGAAAAAAAAGTAGCCGATGCCTTTTACAGTTCCAACTACGACATCAAAACCGCCCTAACGGCACTGTTCACCTCGCCTGACTTTTACGACAAAAAAAACATAGGCCAGCGCATCAAATCTCCGATCGAACTGATTGTGAGCGTGCAACGCCAGCTACACTTGAAAATAGAAGACCCTAGCAGCCTACTCTACTTGCAACGTATGCAAGGGCAAGTACTATTCAACCCGCCCAATGTGGCTGGGTGGCCAGATGGGCAAGACTGGGTAGACAGTGCCACCCTCCTGTTTCGCCTCCACTTGCCACAGCTTATTTTCAAGTCTGCGCTGATTCAAAACCACCCTGACAGTTCGTTCGACGACAATGATGCATTTGCCATAAAGGGTCGACTTCGGGCTTTAAAAACCGATCTAAATTTGAATGAACTGGAGAATGATTTCAAAAATAAAAGTGCCGATGATCTGGCGCTATTTCTAATCCAAGGAAAATGGTCAGTAGATGCATCGGCCTACCCCACTGACTTTATTGATCAAATCATATTTCTCACATCCAAACCTGAGTATCAATTATGCTAAAGTCCACACACAGCCGAAGACAGTTTCTCAAGCAGTCGTCCTGCATTACTGCTGGCACATTACTATTGCCTTCTTTTTTGCAAGCTGGCTTAGCGCCAATGACTCAAGACACTCGTCTGGTCATCGTACAGCTTTCTGGCGGCAACGATGGTCTCAATACGATCATCCCATACCAAAATACAGATCTACTCCGACTGAGACCTAACCTCCTTTCGAGTGACCGTCGACTACTCAAGATCAACGATGAGTTGGCTTTCAACGCTGGTTTTTCAGGATTCAGAGATTTGTACAACCAAGGAGACGTCTGTATCCTCAACAGCGTGGGCTACCCCAACCCTAATCGGTCGCATTTCCGATCGATGGATATTTGGCAATCTGCCAGCCCATCGGACGAATACCTTTCTACAGGATGGATCGGTCGCTATCTCGACCAAGAATGTGGCTCAGAGGCCAATATAGGAGCCATCGAAATGAGCGACGTACTCAGCCTAGCACTCAAGGGACAAAAAGAAAAAGGGACACCCCTGACCAATGTGGGGCAGTTTTATCAAGCCACTAAACAGGTAGAGTTAGACCCAACACCCCATGTACACAGCCCTACGGCCGACTTTCTCTACAAGACCGCTGCCAACACCCAAAACAGCGCCCAGTACTTGTATGAGAAAAGTAAAATCTACCGCTCGAAACATAATTATCCCAATCACAAGTTTGGGTCAGACATGAAAGAGATCAGTGAAATGATTAGTTCTGGAGTAGACGCCCCTATTTACTACGCAAGCCTAAGCGGATTCGACACGCACAACAATCAGCTGGGTCGGCAAGAGCGGCTGCTTCAGATGTACAGCGAAACCATGAGAATTTTCGCCGATGACTTAAAAAGTTCAGACAGATGGAAAAACACATTGGTGCTTACCTTTTCGGAATTTGGCAGACGTGTCACCCAAAATGGGAGTCAGGGAACTGACCACGGCAAAGCCAATAATCTATTCCTCATGGGCGGAGGACTCAAAAAACAAGGGCTGTACAACCCACTCCCCAACATCAACCAGCTAGATCAAGGCGACCTCAAACATGAGATAGATTTCAAACAGGTCTATAGTACGGTACTCAACGACTGGCTCAAAACCGATGCAAGAGCCATCATCAAAGGAGATTTTAAATCATTGAATTTTATTTAAACCCCATACCACATGGTTCACTTGCGTTAGCAGATATTTTCATTAACTTATCCATTCATTATCTGCCAACGAATAAGAAAATTGCAAATTCAGGAAATGGAATTGGTTCGTCTGCTTCGCCGCAAAGACGAAAAAGGCTTCGAGTACTTGTACACCAATTACGCTGGTGCCTTGTATGGTGTGGTGTCTAGGATCGTAATAGACCGAGACATTGCCGACGAACTCCTGCAAGATGCTTTCCTGAAGATTTACAATAAAATAGATTCATTCGATGCCTCGAAAGGAAAACTATTTACCTGGATGCTCAACCTGACACGAAATCTGGCCATCGACAAACTTCGATCTAAGGAAATGAGCCAGCGTAGAAAATCCGATAATGTAGGAGACTCCGTATATAAACTGGATCGTGAAAGCACCCCTTCACAAGAAGATCACATTGGGGTTCGTGAGTTGTTGAATCAATTGGATGAAAACCAAAAGCAAGTGATGGAATTAGTTTATTTCGGGGGATTTACACAAGCAGAGGCTGCAGATGAACTCCAGTTGCCACTAGGCACCGTGAAAACTCGCGTACGATCTGCACTCATTTATTTCAGAAAAACACTAGACGTCAGATGAATATCGAGGAATACATAGCGTCCGGTATTTTAGAGCTCTATGTGCTCGACGAACTGCCTGCAACAGAGCGGGCAGAAGTAGAACAAATGTGCGAAGTACATAAGGAAATCCGCCTCGAACTATCGCTAATAGAAAACACAATGGGCACACTGGCACTACATACCGCGGTAATGCCTCCTCCTGCCCTGAAAGAAAAAATCAAAACACAAATATCCGCATCAGCTCCCAAAGCCATTGAAATGCCTACTGTAGCGCCAGAACGGCCATTCAATTTTGCGGTGGCTGCGTCTGTGTCTGTAGCGATACTGGCTTCTGCACTGGCCTTTTACTTCTACAGCCAGTGGCAGTCTACCCAAGGACAGCTAGAAGTATTGATCGCGCAAAATCAGGAAGTGGCCGACAATTATCAGTTTGTAAACAAACGACTGCAAGGACTAGAATCGGATCTCGATATACTGAGCAGCCCAGACTACGCACGCATCGCAATGAACGGCACCGAAAACTCACCTCAATCCCTAGCCACAGTATACTGGAATAGCCATACAGCAGAGGTCTATCTCAAAATACAAAATCTAAAATCTCTGAGCGAGCAACAGCAATACCAGCTCTGGGCCATCGTAGATGGCGTACCTGTAGATATGGGTGTATTCGATACTAGTACAGATTTACTCCAAATGAAATCTGTATCAGCGGCAGCGGCCTTTGCCGTGACCATAGAGCCCAAAGGCGGCAGCGAAAATCCAAGCCTAGAAACCATGCAGGTGGTAGGTACTACTGAGGTGTAAGGGGATTGCTTCTAAAACCACCTTGACCTTAAACTTTGAGGTATAGACTGGGCTTCCCACTTTTTTCGTGTCATCAGTAAATTCAACATTCTATTTTAAGTGCCTCTCATGCCCCACAACGTCTCTGTATGAATCGTGCTGAGAGACGCTGATTTTGTTTCGGTTACAATATAGCCAAATCTCTGATTTGGTCTATACATTTTCAATTGAGATAGATCAAGTCAGAGATATGGCGAGGCGGGGGAAAGCAGAATGTTTCAAGCCGCACTATCACAGCATGATTTTATACAGCATGTTATCCCTCTTTTAATGCCATTTTCACATATGTTTCAGTATTGAAGACTGGGATTTGAGATTTTTTGTAGTCTTTGGTGTTTCTGGTGACTATAGCGGAAATTTCTTTGCCACCTAGTGCTACTGAATGCTGAATCGCATCTTCGAAATCTTTGAATTCGCTGTTTACTGCATTTTCAATGTCTTTTCCGGAGACGCTAAGAATTTCAACTAATTCTAGAATTTCACCTATGATTGTTCTTGTTTTCTTGTCTCCAAGTTCTTTTCGTACGATGTAATGAACGTTGTTGAGGCAAATTGACGATGCGAACAGTTTAAGTTTTTTCTTATCAGCCAAATCAAATATTATAGATGCGGCATCAGCATGTGGTTGTCGATCAATTAAGAGATCAATGATGACGTCAGTATCAACAAATATTTTAGATGCCATGTTTGCTGTCTTTTGCTTCGTTAAGGTTGTTTTTGTAGCTGAATGAAGAGCCTGTCTTAAGTACACCTCTTAGTTTTTGGACTCTAGGAGATAGCTGTTTTTCTGCGACTGACTGCATTTTAGACTCTGTTATGTATCTGAAATAGTTTTCTACCATTTCAGATAAGCTGCGGCCTTTGTTTGAAGCATATTTTTTTGCTTGCTCTATAATTTCCTTTTCAAGCGTAAGAGTTAATTTGGTATTCATGACACGTGTTTTTTTGTTATTAGGTTGTACGTGCAAATTAACCAATGGTTTTCGAAAAATCCTAATGAGGGATATCGCCTGTGTAGGACGATGTGCCCTCACAGTTTAATTAAGGCAGAAAGATAACCGATCCGCGCACAACCGCAAAAGCTTGTTTAGCCATTAACGCAAGTTTGGAGCGACAAAATAACCACGAATGCGTTCTCGGCATTCTGCATATTCCGCGCGGAGCGGTGGTACTGATTCTGGCATTGATTCGAAAAGCTCGCAAGGGCATTCGTGCCTACACTATATTACCTCGCGTCTTTTCGCATTGGTTTAACCGTAATCAGTCTTCTAGTTCCGATGATCCCTCGCTTTATAAGAATGTTCACCAGCCATAGAATTGGCCAGAAAAGAAGATAAGTTAGACAGCCCAAGTCACCTCCAAACTCTGTTAGGATTCGATTCTTTCGTTCAGGGAGTTCGAAAGAAGTTCGCTTTAGGGTTTTGCCAAAAAGTTGCAACTCTTCACCAGTCCAACCCAATTCAGAGGAACTTTCAAGAAGTTGTTAAGTCTCTCCACGTTCTCCGAAGTTAGTTTGCCAAATTTCTGAGGGTTAGGCCCGATAGATTCACCAGACCAAGCAGTTGTTTCGGAACTGTAATATTGTACATCTTCAATTTCATTCCAATCGTTACTTAGCCAAATGAATGAAATCCAACAAGTTGAAACGTTCGATTTAATGTCAAATAAACCAAATTTTTCGTTGGTCTTATCTTCAAAGGTGAATTCGTCCCCGTTGAAATTTTTATTTATGTAATCTTTCCAGTTCGAGTACTCCATTATTTCTCAAAGGGACTAATGCGAGGTAACCTTTAGCTTTCCTGTCTATAATTAATCAAAGAAATAAAGGTTTTACTTTTAATAGTAAAAGAAAGCAAGCCAGAACTACGCGCTAACCAAGTTACCCAGACTTATCGGGCGATTCAGGGCTTGCTTTCCATTGTTAAATGTTCAGATAGATATTCAGGGATCCCGATCCGTCGAGATGCCCTAACATCAAGGTTTTGAACTTAATATTGAAATTATGGAAAATACCACCCCTAAACAAATCTTCTACCCACATATCGTGGGTATAGACATTAGCAAAATGAGTATTGATGTGGCTTTGATTAACAGCTCATCGATGAAGTGCAACAATGGCTTGTTTAGTAATGATAGCGAAGGCTTCCAGAAAATGAAAAGATGGCTTAAACAACATGGCAATGACTGTGGTGAGGACATCCTTTTCTGCATGGAACATACCGGTATCTATACCAGAAACATTGTCAAGTATTTGCTCAAAAGAGGATGCAAAGTTTGGCTGGAATCCTCCCTGCACATCAAAAGAAGCATGGGACTAATCAGGGGTAAGTCAGACAAAATCGACGCTGAAAGAATTGCCAATTTTGCTTTTGATCATCAACGTGATGCCAAACTGGTCAAACTCTCACATCCTACCTTAAACCGCCTCAAAGATCTAATGAAAACCAGAATGAGGCTTCAAAAAAGTTTACACAGTCAGCAAATTGCTGTAGATGAGTTGACCAAAGTAGACCCAAAAGCAGGACGTGAAATCGAAAGAATCAGTAGGTCAGCTATCAGTGGGTTAAAAAAATCTTTAGATAAAGTTGAAGCCAAAATGGACGAATTGATTCAGATAGATAAACACTTAAAGACCCTCTACGAATTGGTCACTTCGGTGAAAAGTGTAGGCAAGGTTTTGGCCGTGGATCTGATCGTTTATACAGAAGGATTTACTCGCATGTTGGACAACCGAAAGCTGGCTTGTTATTGCGGTGTAGCTCCTTTCGAATACAGTAGTGGAACCAGCATATTTGCCAGTCCAGGCACATCAAGTTTTGCCAACAAACAACTCAAATTTCATCTACACATGTGTGCGATGAATGCCATCAAATGTCACAAAGAACTTCGAGGATATTACCTTCGGAAAACCGAAGAAGGGAAAAGTAAAATGAGTGCACTCAATGCAGTGAGAAACAAACTACTCCATAGAGTAGTCGCCGTAGTAAAAAGAGGAACTCCTTATCAAGAGAAATTGGATTAAAAAAAGACCAATACGCTTGTTTTTACCATAGATATCGTCTATGTATGGTGAGTGCGCTTACACTCTCTAATACCACTAAAGTATCGAATTGCAGATACAGTTGAAAATATCTCAAAAGCGCATTCACTATACATTTTGTTGGGTGTAGTTTTTCATTATCTTTGTCATGTCGTGCAATGATACTTATAATATTCAAAATATGCAGAGCTTACAAAAAGATCTAATTTTCCCATTGAATGATAGAGATGATTACTTGAAGGTGTTCAAGGAGATATATTATCACCTTTATTCTAACAGTAATGTTAGTAGGGCAGAGGTGTTAATTAAGGATATCTCTAAAGTTCTTTTGTATTGTTTATCAAATACAGATCAGAAAAAGAGCGATTCTGATACCATATTTAAAGTTCTTAAAAAACAGTATCCAGACATTGAAATGTTTATTACCCCTTTTGAATTAGAAAAAGAGCACATTGAATTTGTGTTCGATAAGCTAATTGATATCGATATCCAAAATGCACCCGCACACATAATTGGGGATGCTTTTCAATCATTAGTTGGACCGAATTTAAGAGGTGATAAAGGACAGTTTTTCACACCTAAGTCAGTTGTTTCTTCGATGGTACAGATTTTATCGCCAAAGGAGTCAGATGTAATATGTGATCCTGCATGTGGTACAGGAGGTTTTTTAGTTGAAGCATTTACGTCTTTCGCAAACAATAAGAAGCACTTCTGTGGACAATTGATAGGTATTGAGAAAGATGAATTCTTGTCAAACACAGCGACTTCAATATTGGAAATCTATTCCAAAAGTAATTTTAATATTATTAATAGGAATTCACTTGATTTAAGAGATAAAGATTTAGCTCGCAATCTAGGAGAAGTTGATGTGATATTAACTAATCCACCGTTTGGAGCAAAAATTGGCATCAAGGATAAAGAAATTCTTGGTCAATATGAGTTTGGTCATAGTTGGTCTTATGTTAAGAGCGAGGATAAATGGTTTAAATCTAATCAGCTATTAAATGAGCAATCCCCACAATTGCTCTTTCTAGAATTATGTTTTAAACTTTTGAAAAAAGGAGGAAAAGCAGGAATAGTCCTTCCAGAGGGAATTTTCGGAAATAAAAGTTTGGGATACGTATGGGATTATATTAGGTCTCAAGGTCAAATAATTGGAATGATTGATTGTCCAAGGACGTTGTTTCAACCCAGTACAGATGTTAAAACTAATATTCTTTTTTTTGAAAAGGGAACGGAATCTAAGAATGAGTTTCTAGTTGCTGTTGCCGAAAATTGTGGTCATGATAAAAGAGGCAGAAGCCTGTCTAGTAAAGGTGAAAAAGTTAAGGATGATTTCGATTTACTCGGAAAATCATTTAATAATGGACTTCAAAATTGGAGTTCAGCCTGTGTGAAGGATAAATATTACGTTGTTCCAAGATATTGTGTGAAGGAAAATAATTGGAAGAATAAGCAAATATTCGAGTTTGATGTAAAAAGTTTTATATCAATTAACGAGTTGGTTGACTCTAATCAACTTGCTATAAGGAAAGGAAATGAAGTGGGTTCGGAAGCATATGGAACTGGAGATATTCCATTTATCAGAACTTCTGATTTGATCAACCTAGAAATCAACTATGATCCTACTAAGTCAGTTAGTGAAGAGGTTTACTCAAATTTCAAGAGTCTACAGAGTATAGAAGAAAATGATATTCTCATGGTAGCTGATGGTAGATACAGGATTGGTAAAACATCTATGATATTGAATGGGATGACTAAGTGTGTTGTTCAAAGCCATGTGAAAATAATTAGAGTACTAAAATCATCAATTTATTCTCCTTTCGAATTACTCTATATATTCAATCAAAAACCTGTTATTCAACAAATTAGGAGTCTCATTTTTATACAATCTACACTTGGGAGTATTGGTAATAGATTAAATGAACTAATCCTGCCTATTCCAGAAAAGAATGATTCATGGAATTTAATGATCCAAGATTTCACAGAAACTCTTGTTGAGAGGAATAGGCTACTACATAAGTTGAATGACAACATTATAGATGATGTTTTTTAAGTGTTTTTTGACCTAGTGAGAATAGCAGCAATCCACTCATAAAACTCATCTAATGTTTTATTTCCTTGAGCAATATTGCATTCTCGGTGTCCAAATCCAACATTCATTGGGTCATGCATTCGTGGGTTTAAATGGCATGTTTCTAGATTCGCTTTTCCTCTTTGTGCTGTATGGAATAAATCGAATCCGATCTTGTCAAGGCAAATTGCACAGGTAGTTATATTTGACATTTCGCCAAAGTGTGACTCTAAATATTCTTTTATGTTATCGGGACATTTTGGAGCTCCCTCCATTTGATAAACTAACCATGTCAACTTAATTGCTACTTGAATACAAGAATCATAGTCAGCAGCTTTTTCTCTAAGTTTTGCTACAACTCCATCTTTTAGGTTTTCCATGTTAATGCCAAACTTTTTCAAATTTTCATCTGATGCAAGCATTACCCACCTCAAAATCCTGTTTGGCCCAGCATCCTCACTTTTCCAGGCAGCTCCTGTAGTCATTGTAGAATCTCTTTTAATCTTATCAGAAATTCGTTTAAAGTTCTTGGATAGGTGTTCTAAAAATGGAAACTCTGAACAACTACCAGTATGCCCCATTTCTAGATGACATTTTTTGATTTGTAATTTATCATATTTAGATCTACTAGAAATCTCCTTATAGCAATACTTCATATAGGTTTGTCAATTTTTTCAATTTCAATGAAAAATTGACTCGGAGAAACCTCTAGTGCATTACAAATTGCATCAATGTTTACAAGGGAAAGATTCCTTTCACCTCTTTCTATACTTCCAATGTAGGTTCTATGAAGCCCACATTTGAACGCAAAATCTTCTTGTGATAATGATTTTGAAATTCTTATTGATCGAAGTACTACCCCAAATTTTTCTTCAATTGTCATTGAATATTATTTTGGAGTAAAATTAGCTCTATGAATACTATGAGTCTACAGACTATAAGTAGCGTTTATTACACCCAACGACCATGTATGTGTCGTGCGATTCGTAATTGATGTAGACGAAGCTAGTGATTTTTACTTTGTCAGCCCAACAGCAGACCTTCAAAGACAGCCTGACTGATTCTACTCTAACGAGAATGCAGCTCGTCTTGGCTGGCTAGTGGAGCAAGTAAAAATCACATGCTATACATCAGCTGTTTACCAGAAACCACTGGTGATCCGTCTGTGCGCATGACAGCATACAACATGTTGTCTTTTCGTTATTTTTTCGTTCCGTTCCGGGATGTTCGATAGTGCTCGATACTTTTTTCTTGATAAAAAAGTAACCAAAAAATCAAGGCTGTGGATCATTTAGCTAAAATTCGCTGCCTTCCGCTGAAAAGAAACAAACTCGACCGACCCTTCGCTCGTCCAACCCTTCGGCCTCAAACAGTGTTTCTTTTTTAACCGCTCCTGTCAGTGAATTTCTTAACGCTAAATCCTCCAATGCCGAAAAAAAAAGGTGCTGATTTTGGCCAGAGGAATGGTTTTCAGCCTGCAGCTTCACTATTTTCATTGCTTCCGCCCCTGCGCTACCTACTTAAGCAAGCTTCCTGCGTTCCCAACGTTTAAGCATGAAACCGTTCACCTACTGGCTGAAAACAATCGAATTCCCTCAAAAGTCCCCGTTTTCTTTGGCTCTGCGTATAGTTATGATTTTTAGAAAGGCAATGAAAGACAACGCCCGCATATAGCGATGTGCCCATGCGGATTCTAAAAGCACTAAAGTAGCCGAATCACTCCAAACCGCCAAAGCCAGTCTGGTCGCTCAGTCTCACAGGCGCCTATCGGCATACGAATGACCATTCCTCGGCATTCTACCGCTTCCCGAGTGAATCGGCGGAGCATGTTATGGCATTGATTCGGTCACACAGCTATGGGCATGCGCTATATGCATTGTTAGGCATTTTTTTCTTCCATTCGGTTCAGAAAATGATTGTTGATTCGTTTTGCTGCAAATTGAACTCCCAGTGTCATAAATAGAGCATCTATAGCCACTGTAAATGCAATTACTCCATAGATTGCTTCGTCAAATCCCGAAGTTGATTCGAAACTGACGTAGTACCATAATGCCCAGAGTTCACAGATAACTGCCCAAAGAGTTAAGAAGATAATTAGTTTGATTTTTTCGGCTTTGTTGAAATGTCGACCAAAGTTTTTAGTGAAGTGCCAGCATATTGGAGTTAGGGTAGCATAAACGATTAGAAATAGCCCGAACATTCCTAGTCGTTTTCCTGGTGCAATTGCGTCCAACACGAAACCAAATGTTAGCCAAAATACTGGTAGTACTAAAGAATATAGAAATAGGTTTGGTGTTTTAGATGATTCGTTCATGTTCAAGTTTAATAATGCCTAACGCCACTGTATCAATCGTGGCGTGTGACTTAATTTAAGTTTCGGCTACAAGATAGCCAAATCTCTGATTTGCGCTATCCCTTTTGATTCCATAGTGCCAATCTGAGATATGTCGGGGCTTCCAGAAAGCAGAGGACTTTCGTTCACAGCTGAACCGCCATGATTTGATCACAGCTTGTTAGCATCATTTTCGCCAGATTTCCTTCCACCCTGATTTTAGGCTGAATGATTCTCCGTTCATTACATGTTTTGTTAATGGAATAATGTTAAGAAATAAGAATGAAAACCAAATTGCCGCACAATAGAGCCATGTTCTTGTTAAACCGCACCAAATATTATTTATTAAGCCTTGACTAAATACCACTTCTGTTTCTGAATTAGCCGTTCTAGTTAGTTGACGGTATACAGGATTTCGAATCTCATATTTGACTCCATTTTGATCGACATATAGTTCCGGTTCGTTCCATTGATTCGATAAGCTTATCAGTTGCACTGAATCTAACTTTGCATCTCGAAAGTATTGAGTAGTTAAAGGCTTCTTTAATTTACCTATTGACCATCGGTTCTCGGATTTGGGATTCCCCTGTTCATCTATCCAGAAGAGAAAACCCTTGTTCAAACTATTAATTTTCCAATTTTTAATATGGCTTCCTGATAGGTCAAATTCTTGAATAACATCATAATCACCTAATCCTATGAGGATTAGATTATTAGAAACGACTATTCCTTGTATGTTCGCCAATGGAAGTTCATTAGATGGCGAAATGACATCTAATTTCACGAAAATATTCCAAAGTAGACCTATTGCCTCAAACGCTAATAGTGATAATAGTATTAATGAAAAAAATCTTCGCATTTAGATTGTTGATGCTAACGCCTGTGTAGGCGGCGTGCCTACAGCGGTTGTTTGTGATGGCAGTGAAGTTAGCCGATCCGATCTAAAACCGCAACAGACTGTTCGCCAGTTACACAAGACAGGAACGTAGTTCGACCGCACTGCTGATTCCTCGGCCCGCTGACCCTCCCCGATCGGAACGGCAGTTCCGATAGCACCAACGCCCACGGACAACCGCCACAAAAGGCATGAGCGACCTACACCATGTTGTCGACCGTTTTTTTGTTCGCCAGCAACGCAGATCGACCGCCACAAGTAGCGAAACACAAGTCAAAAAAGTTCATCCAGGGCAGTGCCGCCACGCACCAGCAGGTTCAGGCTCATAGCAGCCCGCCAGTTCAGACGTAAAACAGATAAGCGCAACCGCAAAGGCCGCTCGTTCGCTCGAAAACTAAGATGGAAAAAGGCAGTAAAGTCAGCGTCTGGTAGATGGCCGACTGTTCCGGTACGGCGCACAGATCAAGAGCCACAAGGCAAAAGCGCAATGCACAAAAGCCATGGTCGACAACATCCGGATATCACACACTAGTGGTTGATATATCCATTGTGTTTTTATCCAAATCTAGTGGATTAATTATTTGTTTGAAACTCGAATTGGTACCAAGCAGCTAGATACTTCCTTTAGTTTAGTGGGCTGTATTTCTCGATAGCGCCCCCTGCCCTGTTTGTTTAAGAATACGATGCCACACTCTGCCAGTATTTTGATATGCTGATAAATGGCTGGTCTAGTCATCTCAAAATTGTAGGGAATCGCAATCAAATTGATGACCTCTCCTTGTGTGGGTCAACTATCGCCTGAAATATGTCTCTTCTCATGTCATGAGAACCTTAGTTTGCTTTACATTAATGTATTATTATGGTTCTTATAAATCATTGAAATTTCAACTAAGAATAAATATTAAATTAGTTGTGATACGCAACAAATTTGATGAGATTTAACCCTGAAATTGAATTGACCCCTCCATTTCAAACCCTCCCCAAAACTTCTAATTCTATTTTTTCACTAAAATGAATCAAATTCATGAATTTAGAATCGAAGTATTCCTATGTCCTTGGCGTGCTATTTATTGGTAGTTTGGCCTATTTTTCATCTTGCACATCACCTTCGGGGCCTACTGGTTTGTCCGACCACACCATCATCCCTCACCCCGTAGCTATTACTACAGCAAATGGACACTTTACACTATCTACCACCACTCAGGTGGGTACCGATGAGGAGTCGCTAATAGCCGTTGCGCAATATTTAGTTTCTCAATATGAACCTTTGAGGTTTTCAGCAAACACGGACGAATCAACTATACTACTCTCCCTCCATGCTAAAGACAGCCTCTTAGGAACTGAAGGTTACTCCCTTCAAATCCAAGAAGAGCAAATTCATCTTTCGGCCCAAACCCCAAGAGGTATCTTTTATGGCATCCAAACTCTTCTTCAACTACTCCCTCCTGCCCAAATAGAGACCTCAGTAGAAATCCCAACAGGCACGATCCTAGACTACCCACGCTACAGCTACAGAGGTTCTATGCTCGATGTGTCGAGGCATTTTTTTGGTGTAGATGTAGTCAAAAGGTACATCGATTTCATAGCTGCATACAAGCTGAATACCCTCCATCTCCACTTATCAGACGATCAAGGCTGGCGGATAGAGATCAAATCCAAACCTAAGCTCACCAGTATAGGGTCTACTACCCAAGTAGGCGGTGGCAAAGGGGGCTATTTCACCCAAGCGCAGTACCAAGAGATTGTGCAATACGCTGCGGACCAGTTCATCACCGTGATCCCAGAGATCGATTTGCCAGGGCATACACAGGCGGCTTTGGCTTCCTATCCAGCGCTAGGTTGTACAGGGGAGCAACAAGACTTGTACACGGGCAAGGAAGTGGGGTTCAGCACACTCTGCACGGACAATGAAGCCACTTACGAATTTGTAGACGCTGTACTCAAGGAAATAGCCGAGATCACACCAGGCCCGTACTTGCACATAGGCGGCGATGAGTCGCATGCCACAAAAAAGGAAGATTACATCTACTTTATAAATCGCATACAGCAAATTGTAAACAAATATGGCAAAACCCTCATCGGGTGGGATGAAGTAGCCGAGGCCAACATAGCTCCTGAATCTATCGTGCAGCAATGGAAAAGCGCAGGCAATGCCTCCAAAGCTGCCGAAAATGGCAATCGCATCATCCTCTCCCCTGCTACTCTCTCTTATATGGACATGAAGTACGACACCTCCACCCGAATAGGCTACACTTGGGCAGCATTGATAGAAGTAGATCAAGCTTATAACTGGGACCCAGACACCATCACCATGATATCCTCAGATATGATACTGGGTATAGAGGCCCCCTTATGGACGGAGACTATCGAAACGATAGAAGACATCGAATACATGGTATTCCCTAGACTGCTAGGCTATGCAGAGATTGGCTGGTCGCCGCAGTCGGTCAGAGACTGGGCCAACTATAGGCTCCGACTGGCTGCACAAGAAAAGCGTTTCGAAGAGCAGGATATCCACTACTATCGCTCTCCCGTCGTACCTTGGCTGGCACAAGACTCGATTCGGTAAGCACGTATTTCTTGGGATGCTATATGCATTGGCGATAAGCCAATACTAACGAAAGCGACAACCTCCTTTCACTAATTGATCCGCCACAAAAAAAGAAATGTCGCTACTCGAAAGTAGCGACATTAAAAGGCATGATAAATGGGCTTAGACTCCCATTTGTCATACGCAAGTTACGCACAACTAAGAGCTTGGTTGTTATTAGAGTGTTATTTTTAATGAAATTCAAAATTGAAAAGCCAAATTTCGATACCGAAAAATATCAAAAAACAGGACTTGAAAATAACCGACTGACCTCCCCAACAAACACATCATAAGGAGTCAATAAAGAAAGGAAATTGTATTCAAACCACTCCCAGTGTAACTTCCGTCCATGAAGATTACATCAGGAGTGGTATTGTATGAGTTGCTTTAAGACAAAGCAGCTAATGCTTTGTCAAAATCAGGGTCTTGCACGATCTCTGGCACTTGCTCTGAGTATATCACTTGATGATTTTCGTCTAAAATTACAATAGCTCTTGAGTGAAGATGCGCCATAGGACCATCGGCAATCGCTACACCATAGGCTTGCCCGAATCCACCCGTTGCAAAATCAGAAACTGTGTCTACACTATCGATCCCTTCTGCTCCGCAGAACCGCGCCTGAGCGAAAGGCAAATCTCTCGAAACACATAAAACTTTAGTATTGTCTAGTCCAGCAGCTTTCTCATTGAACGTACGCACAGATGCCGCACAGATGCCTGTATCTATACTTGGGAAGATATTCAAAATCACTCTTGAGCCTTTGAAATCAGCCAATGACACATGTGACAAGTCATTTTTGATCAAATCGAAATCTGGCGCTTGAGTGCCGTTAGCAGGCAAGTTGCCCACTGTATTTATAGGAGTACCTTTTAATGTGATAGAAGCCATTGTTCGTTAATTTTAGGATTTAAAAAAGTAAATATAAGTAGAGCAAAAAAGAGAACAGTCGTACATCTAGAAAAAGAATAAAGGACGCCCTACCTCCTGCCTAGTACCCAGGCTCCTATCTCCTTTCGTAGGTGTTTTCGTTTACTTTGTGCTTTCTACTTTGGCATCGGCAGGGACTTTGCTCGGCTGCAAAAAGTCCTCTTCACTCACCATATCTGCTTTGCCCAGATAGGTCCAACTGATGATATCCGAGTACTTGTCGATCACCCGATTGATATCCTCTAGCGTGACGGCATTTACCCTCTCGGTAAAGTTTTCGGCCATTTCCCAACCACCTTTGAGTTCGTTGGTCCCGAGGCTCTGCGACTGCGAATCCAGGGTCTCTTGCCCCATATAAAACTGTGTCAGGTACTTCTGTTTTTTATTTTTCAGTTCCTTCTCACTAAAACCTTCCTTTTTCAATTTCGAAATTTCATCCACCATCACTTGGATCGACTGCTTAGGATCTGTGGTAGAGATATAAATCAAGTTGAAGGGGTTGGTCACTTTGCCGTTGTCATAGTAGGCATAGGGCGCGTAGGACAGGCTTCGCTTGGTTCTTAGCTCCACGAAATACCGTTCGCTCAATATACTCATAGCGATCATCATGGCCGTGCCATCCTCAGATGCAAGGGTAGGTGCACTCATGATTCCCGCCATATAGTTGGTGGCTATGTCGCGATCCTTGATCTTGTTGGATATCTCCCCGAGCATGTTTCTATCTTCGACTGGTGGCATGGTTCCTTTTGGTAGTTTGGATAGCGAAGCAGCTATTTTCTTTTTCAAGGCGTTGACATCCAAATCCCCAACGATCACCAAAAAGCTCCTCTCCTTGCCTACGGTTTGGGTGTAGTATTTTTTCAAATCCTCCAAGCTCAACTGTGCCAAAGACTCGGCATGACCACTGGGATTTTTTTCATAATTTTTCCCTGCAAACACATTGGCCATAGCCGCCTGTATCAGGCTTTCATCTGGGTCGGATTCGTTTTGCTTGGCCTCAGCAATGAGCTGATCTTGGAGCAATTGGTACTGCTGCTCATCAAAAGCTGGGTGCAGTATAGTCTCTACGAACAATGTCCATGAAGCGTCCCAATTTTGCTTGACGCACTTCATGCTGATCTGCCCATAGTCGTAAGCGGTACCAGCACTGATGGTGGTTCCCATCTGCTCAAGTGCTGTAGAAAATGTCAGCTTGTCCATACTCGTAGTACCGCCAGTCACCGCCAAGCGAAAAGCAAAATCCTCGATACCACTCTGCTCCAGAGGATAGTTGGCCGTGCCTCCTTGCACAAAGAGCCTTGCACTTACGATTTGCTTAGGTACAGCTTTGTAAATCACCTTGAGGCCCTTTACGTCAAACTCCTGCGTCTGTGCGAAAACAGACATACCCCAGATCATACTGATGATTAACGCACAATTAATTTTTATTGATTTTTTCATGGTATTAGTTGTTTAGGTAGGTTTCTAATGAGTTGATTTTTAGATCCTCTTTCATCTGTGGCGACACCAATATACCTGTGACATGAGGCTGGTTTTTGATGTAAGTATTGACATATTTTTTAATATCCTCTCGAGTCACTTTGTTTAGATTTTCTACATAGCTGGTATAATAGTCTATACTGGCAGAAGCCCACCAGTACGTGACGGTATGGATAAACGCCGAAGTCTTCTCTTTGCTGTAGGCATCATCTATGGCAAGCATATTTTTGGCTGTAGCCAATTGCTCATCGGTAAAATAATCGTCCGAATCCCACCGATCTATTTCGGCTTGGAGTGCTGCATAGGCTTCGGTGATTTTTTCAGGATTGGGCACCATAAAGACATGAATAGGCCCTACGTATTTGTTGGTAGCGTAGCCTACGTTTACATTCATGGCCAGCCCGCTTTCCACTAGGTTTTGTTGTAGCTGCGACGATCGCTGCGACAAGATAAAACTAAATACATCGGCAGCATAGGTAGATGGGATGTCTTTGCGGGTATCAGGACCGTGGTAACGCATCAGTACGATGGGTGTTCTGGCATTTTCGTTTTCGGTGATGTAATAGGTCGTTTCTTTGAGTGGTGCAAATTCGGGAATGGGATACTTCTCAAACGGGTCGAAACCAGATGGCTGCCAGTCGCCAAATATGGCTTTGGCTTTGGCCAATACGTCCTCATGCTGCACATCGCCTGCTACCACTAATATGGAGTTGTTGGGGTGGTAATATTTGCCTTGCACTGTTTTCATCTTTTCGGTGGTGGCGGTCAGGATCACATCATGGTCGCCGATCACATTTTTGCGACTATATAGGTCGCCCCACATTTTTTTATCACTATCCTGAAGCAGGAAAAAAACGGGGTTTGACTCTGCCCGCTGAAATTCCCCATCTACCACGGGGTTTTCGTTTTTCATTTCCTGCTCGTCGAAGAGCGGGTAGCGAATAGCGGAGTTCATAAACGCCATACCTTGGGCTAGTTTCAAATTGCTCAAGGTCACAAAATAGTTGACCCGCTCGCCAGAAGTGGTGCCATTGAACACGATACCCAGTTCTTTGGTACGTTCTAGGAAAGCTTCCTGAGACGGCAAGTCTTTGTTGGCTTTGAAAAACATGTGCTCGTAGAGGTGCGACAAGCCATCGTACTCTGGGGATTCGGTATAGCCGCCATTACGCACGGTGATTTCGATGGTAGCCAGCGGCACGGTGTTGTCCTCTATGGTGAGGACCTGTAAGCCGTTGGTCAAGGTTTCGAAATGAAAGTTATCAGGGAGTTTTTGTTGTGCGATGATCGGCGCTGTTGCTAAAAACAAACCTAAGGTTAGGGATTTTAATTTTTTCATGGATTTTAGGTTTTATGATTTTGTTTAATACGTTTAGAGTCCCGCTGGTCGCAAGTGGCTAAACCTACCTAGAGCTTTACCCAATCAAGGTAAAGACTTATGCACGAAATAATGAATATATATACATGGGTGGATAATATCTGATTTTAATCTACCCTATAGCTATTCGAAAAATGTGAATAGCAGTCGTCCACCAAAGAGAGCCCATGAAATTGATGGCCGAGCAAGCATAAAAAGCTCAGCTTTTCCATGGATCAAATTTCCCTTTCATATGATCTTGGTACTGAATGATCAAAACTTTGGCGGTGAGCTGGCCGTCGGTTCGGGAGGGTTGCATTATTGGGGCAAACCCATACTCATATGAAAAATAATAAGGCACCGTTCCTTCTCGATAAATAGACGAAAAGTATTGGAATGAAAACCCGAGATCGAGCAGTCGCTCTCGACGTACAGTGGCCTTGCCTTCTGGGCAAAATTGCTTTAGGATGTTTCTGTTTTTTCTGAGCTGGCGGTTGACTGCCGCGATCACCCGTTCGTGTTTGCGTTTGTGCTGGTTGTGGTAGGTGGATCTGCAGTGGTCGTCGCAGTACTGCTTGTCCCAACGCCCCGTCAGGGCAGCTCCGCAACATTTACAATGTTGGTTTTCCATGTATTAGGTAGGTTTTGGTCTGTTAATAAATATACGTGTTTAAACGGAAATACACGTTTATAAACACGGCTATTGTTTTTTCATCAAGGTGATTTGCTTATGACTTCACAAACCAAATACCGACAAATCACTTTGAAGCATTTGCTTATCGCCAATAAGAAAATGATTGGCATTCAATTTTACCCTGACAAGGTGTTGCAGGCTATGGTTAAATCGCTCCCTGGTATCAAATGGAGTACACGGTATCAAATGGCTATTTTGCCAAACAACAGCCAGCATCTGACGAGAATTTTCAACACCTTCAAAGATGTGTGTGGAATCAATTGCCATTACTTTTTTTTCAACCGCCCAGTGAGCCATAGCAGCACTCCCTTGTCTGTGGATCAATTCAGGAAAAGACCAGTAAAAGGCAATTGGCGACACTGTCCTGATGACTTTTATCAAAAACTAGAAATCAGAAAATATGCCTTAAATACGGCTAGGAGCTACATTCATCTATTTGAGAGATTCATCAACTACTACCGAGAAGAGACTGATCTAATCAACATTCACGAATTCAAAATCAAGGCTTATTTGCAAACGCTCGTGCAGGCAGGCAAGTCCGATTCGTATATCAATCAATCGATCAATGCCATTAAATTTTACTATGAAGTAGTCAAAGAAATGCCTAACCGATTTTATGCTATTGAGCGTCCTATCAAGAAGGAAAGTTTGCCCAAGGTACTCAGCAGAGGCGAAGTACTCCAAATGATAGCCACCACGCCCAACCTCAAACATCGGTGCATCATTAGTCTACTCTACTCAGCAGGACTCAGGCGCGGGGAGCTACTCGACCTCAAAATAGAAGACATAGAAAGCCAGCGAGGCATGATAAAAGTAACAAATGGCAAAGGTGGAAAAGACCGGTACACGCTACTCAGTCAAAATACACTACAAGACCTGAGGGCGTACTACCGCACCTACCAGCCGAATACTTACCTATTCGAAGGCTCTGCAGGGGGGAAATATAGTGGCACGAGTATAGCAAAAATAGTGACCAGAGCGGCCAAAAAGGCCAAGATAAGATGGCGAGTGACCCCTCATGTACTTCGCCATTCGTTTGCCACTCACCTGCTCGAGGCGGGCACGGACATCCGCTACATTCAGCTCTTGCTGGGTCACAACTCCACAAAAACCACAGAAATTTACACGCACGTAGCCAATTCGAGTTTCAAACAAATAATTAATCCACTAGATTTGGATAAAAACACAATGGATATATCAACCACTAGTGTGTGATATCCGGATGTTACCACCCATGCGATAATTACTAAGTATGCAATTCAAATTAACTGAGGAAATTCTAAAACTTAGTGAATCCAAAATTTGGAATCAGGCTAAAAACGAATGGACTTTTGAATATGCATACTCTAGTGAAGAGCTTCAATCCTGCCTTTGCGGACATTATCCAATAAAAAACATCTGTGTTCTTAATAATTCCGAGAATAACAACACAACAGAAGTTGGTAACTGTTGCGTAAACAAATTTCTAGGTATTGAAGACGGGAATAAGATTTTCACTTCTATAAAGAGGCTAAAGGAAGATTTGACCAAATCAATGAGCTCAGAAGTATTGGAATTTTTGTTTAGCAAAAAAGTAGTTTCTGAATTTGAGTACAAGTTTTATTCTGACACAATTCGGAAAAGAAAACTCTCAACTAAGCAAGAAACTATAAGGGAAAGGATAAATCAGAAGCTGCTAGACTTTACGAGTGGCGAAGCGAACACACAATTCTCCAGAATTAATCTTGTCTTGAAATGGGCAGATCAGAATACTTGGTTTGATACAACTTTTGTGAAATCACTAAATGAGAGCTGTAAACGAAAAGGGAAATTAACTGACGCTCAAAAAGGATCTCTAGAAAAAATAATCTTTAAATGTAAAATTGAATAACGTGTGGTAACATTCTGTATCAAATCATGGCGGTTCAGCTGTGAAAGAAAGCTCTCAGCGTTCTGGAAACCCCGCCATATCTCAGATTAGCTCTATGGAATTAATAAAAGGGATAGACTGCGCGTCCCGGCCCAAATCAGAGATTTGGCTATCTTGTAGCCGAAACTTAAACTAAATCACACGCCACGATTGATACAGTGGCGTTATGTGGCATTACTGCAAACTCGCCAATGAAAAAGCTAATCGTAATTTTTGGACTAATCTCATGGACTGCTTCTTTCGCACAATTGAACGAAGAACTATGGAACTACTACCTGTATGAAAATCAACTGACTGATAATAAGGTGAAGCTGATTATCGTGGAACGTGGTGATATTGTCAACCTTCATATTCGACCAGATGGCAAAACTCAGCGGATTGTCCTTGCCAATTCTGACAAGTCCTTTTTCGGGGAGGATAAATTCTATTACTATGGCGACACCCTAGCTGAAGTTCTCGGTTACAGAAAGGAAAACCTTTACATCAACAAAGAATACAAATACACGGATGGATTTCTGGAGCAGGTAGATGTTTACAACAATAAACTTCTAACCAAAAAGTTCATCTATGGCACTTATACCAATGGCTGGATTAACTTCATCACTGAACACGTTATGAGAGGTTATCAGGAGGAACAGACATGGACAAAAAATGTCAAATATTATGAAGACGGTTTCATTAAGGCCATTGATTACAGAAGAGGTTTCAGCTACCATAGTAAGTTTTACGTCTACAACAAGGAGACGGAATTCATCGAAAAAGAAAAAATCAGAATATTTGAAAACAATCAGGAGACCGATTTCAGAGAAATACAAACCTCAACCTACGATAACGGTCTAACCAAATCCATAACTATTGACGGGTATACTCAAAATATTTCATATCAATTCTTTACCGATAACGAGTTTACAAATGCCTTAGATAGCTTGAATTTAGTTGAATCAGAAATCAAGAAATTTGAAGTCAAAAAAACAGACTTGAAAAAACAAATTGGAACGGAATATGAATTCATCACGAAAGAAATCATTTCAATTCATTCAGGCTACAAGCGAAAGATAAAGGAAGCATTTGAGAGTAGTGAAAAACTCCAAATTTTGACAGAAGCGGTTACTGAACTCAATAAATATGCTGCTATGGATGATAAGGAACTCAAAAAATTGAACCGAGAACTAAAAAAGAAATATGGAACCCAAAACGGATTCAACTGGTAACAAATATTTGGAAATCCCTCTTGGATGGGATGACCCAGAGGCCAAGTTACGCTTAACCTATGTGAGCAGCTTGCGAACAGTCAGACTTAACAAAATTGACTCGTCCAACCACGTATTTCCCGGGCCTGAATTTGAACTTCAATATGTCCATGAACTAATAGAAGCATTAATCAAGACGTATAACGAAAACAAAGCCACATAACAATTGCTATGAATGAATGGGGTTTCATCGGTCAAGAAATATTCGTGGGGATTGGAAAGTCCGCCACAAGTATTAAATTTAAATCAAGGCGTGGCTATGTGCGAGAGGAGAGGTTAGTGCTTTCTAATCCCCACTCATCATAGCTGGTCGTTACCACCCATGCGATAATTACTAAGTATGCAATTCAAATTAACTGAGGAAATTCTAAAACTTAGTGAATCCAAAATTTGGAATCAGGCTAAAAACGAATGGACTTTTGAATATGCATACTCTAGTGAAGAGCTTCAATCCTGCCTTTGCGGACATTATCCAATAAAAAACATCTGTGTTCTTAATAATTCCGAGAATAACAACACAACAGAAGTTGGTAACTGTTGCGTAAACAAATTTCTAGGTATTGAAGACGGGAATAAGATTTTCACTTCTATAAAGAGGCTAAAGGAAGATTTGACCAAATCAATGAGCTCAGAAGTATTGGAATTTTTGTTTAGCAAAAAAGTAGTTTCTGAATTTGAGTACAAGTTTTATTCTGACACAATTCGGAAAAGAAAACTCTCAACTAAGCAAGAAACTATAAGGGAAAGGATAAATCAGAAGCTGCTAGACTTTACGAGTGGCGAAGCGAACACACAATTCTCCAGAATTAATCTTGTCTTGAAATGGGCAGATCAGAATACTTGGTTTGATACAACTTTTGTGAAATCACTAAATGAGAGCTGTAAACGAAAAGGGAAATTAACTGACGCTCAAAAAGGATCTCTAGAAAAAATAATCTTTAAATGTAAAATTGAATAACGTGTGGTAACATTCTGTATCAAATCATGGCGGTTCAGCTGTGAAAGAAAGCTCTCAGCGTTCTGGAAACCCCGCCATATCTCAGATTAGCTCTATGGAATTAATAAAAGGGATAGACTGCGCGTCCCGGCCCAAATCAGAGATTTGGCTATCTTGTAGCCGAAACTTAAACTAAATCACACGCCACGATTGATACAGTGGCGTTGTCTTTCATTGCCTTTCTAAAAATCATAACTATACGCAGAGCCAAAGAAAACGGGGACTTTTGAGGGAATTCGATTGTTTTCAGCCAGTAGGTGAACGGTTTCATGCTTAAACGTTGGGAACGCAGGAAGCTTGCTTAAGTAGGTAGCGCAGGGGCGGAAGCAATGAAAATAGTGAAGCTGCAGGCTGAAAACCATTCCTCTGGCCAAAATCAGCACCTTTTTTTTTCGGCATTGGAGGATTTAGCGTTAAGAAATTCACTGACAGGAGCGGTTAAAAAAGAAACACTGTTTGAGGCCGAAGGGTTGGACGAGCGAAGGGTCGGTCGAGTTTGTTTCTTTTCAGCGGAAGGCAGCGAATTTTAGCTAAATGATCCACAGCCTTGATTTTTTGGTTACTTTTTTATCAAGAAAAAAGTATCGAGCACTATCGAACATCCCGGAACGGAACGAAAAAATAACGAAAAGACAACATGTTGTATGCTGTCATGCGCACAGACGGATCACCAGTGGTTTCTGGTAAACAGCTGATGTATAGCATGTGATTTTTACTTGCTCCACTAGCCAGCCAAGACGAGCTGCATTCTCGTTAGAGTAGAATCAGTCAGGCTGTCTTTGAAGGTCTGCTGTTGGGCTGACAAAGTAAAAATCACTAGCTTCGTCTACATCAATTACGAATCGCACGACACATACATGGTCGTTAGGTGCAATTACGAATTATGATAGTCACTGATAAAGAAGATAGATTTTGGTTTTTCCTTGAGGATGGAATAGACTTTTACATTGATGTGAACTGTAATGTATCAGCATTCGGATTCTCAATGCTAATAAAGTTGAATAAAGAAGAATCTGAGAGCTATAGAAAATCAGGACATGATTTTTTAAAAGAGCTAGCTCGTGATATTCAATATTATTCTCAATCCAAATATAAAGACCGACACACCTCGGGTGAAATCGGAAAAATTGCACATAATGCAATAATGGCTTTTAATAAAAAAAACAGACCCTAAAATTCATTAATGAGAGAGGAAATATTCAATGACATTAAAGAAGGAATTGAGCTTCAAAACGGAACTCATATACATTGGGACAGTCTGCTTACCGACTTAATCCCAAAATCAGAATCTCATAATATAACAGGAAATTATCTATCTATGAGTTTTGGAGTTGTTGAAATTGCTAAAGGATTAAAAATAAAACTTACAGCTACCTACTCACCGTTTGAAAACAAGACCCTTGATTATCTCAAAGGAAGTGTCAAAGATGAAAAAGAAGCATTAGACTTGATATCTCAGCTAAAAAAATATTTAGGAAACCCTGATAGTGATGAAATTGGTGAGTGGGGTATTTGGACTCATTGGGAAAATGAAAAACATAAAATAGGAATCAGAACACGAGACCATCATGGAGGTAGTTGGTTCGAATATTATATAGAATTAAAAAGCACCTAACACGGTATATAGCAAATAGGGAGCCTAGTGGCTTACGAAAGTTCAGTACTATTTACAAACACCGCCAAATCGTTGATTTGGCTTTTAAAATGAATAAGATAAAAACAAAATACAACGATTTGGCTCAGTGCAAACTTGAAAGATTATCGCTTTCTACTGCCCTACTTGCCATATACTAAACGTTAGAGCCCATCAGAGCAACTCGTAAGGTCATGAGGATAATCAAACTTTTAGCCGTTTTATTTTCTATTGGTATCATCGGTTACCTTGGATATGTTGCATACTTCGTATTTAGTCCTGAAATTGAGAACTTCAAGAACAGAACCGAATTCAACTCCGAACTTTGGAAGAACTGGGAAGATACGGAAGCAAGCGCCTCTTTAAGATGGGACATGACTCATAGCCTAACCACGAACTTCGAACTCATTGGAATGTCAAGCGAACAGGTAATTGAACTTCTTGGTCAACCCTCGGGTAGGAGCAATTCTGAACTAAGATACTATCTGGGAATGTCAAGACATTGGATAGACACTGGATCATTAGTATTGGAACTTGAAGAAGGCAAGGTGGTCAACTACAGAATCTGGCACGGTTAAACTCCAACGAACGAATAAGCAAGACGAAAATAAACGGGCTCTAACATAGCGTGATAGCGAATGCCCATGCTGCGTGACCAATGGTGTGCGGGAAACAGCACCGCCGCGCCGCTCAGGAATCAATAGAATACCGAGGAATGGTCATTCGTGACTCAAGCTGTCTCGATCAACAGGAATGGCTAAATAGACTTTTGTAGTTTGTCGCGATTCGGCTACTTTAGTGCTTTATCAAACCGTGTGGGCACATCGCCATACGCGGACGTTATCTTCCACTAATCTTCTAAATTTAATTGCTCGGCTCGGAGTATTCTTTTATGAACTTTAGTGACTTTGTATTCCTTGTTTTCGTACGTCCCTGCAAACTCATTGTATACTTGTTTTATGGCTAAGTCACAAACAAGAATATCCCCATTAGAGAAACTCATACTGCCTTTAACGACTTTTATCAAGTAGTCATTATCCTCTATTTCAGCATTAATCTTAATCCCCTTGTAATAAAATTGCCACTTAAACCCTTTTGAAAAGACCACTTTGAATATATTCAAGTTAGCAAATTCGATAAGTTTATACTTTTCTCTTTCAATCCCTTCCGTATCCTCAAACAAATTGTCTTTCACGTCGAAATACTCAAACTCATTTTTTAGTATAGAAGATAACTCCTCATTCGAACTATCTAATAACTGAATACTTTCAACATCATCATCTTTATCTACTTTGTCAAATACATTTTTCAACTCAGACTGTATGTTAGGATTGCTTTTAATTGCGCTATAAATAGAACTATCAATCACAAAAACATCACCTTTAACGTTATAAATATTAGTTGTATTATTTTCTCCTATCTCCTCTTTAGAAGATTTCTTCCCTTTTAGATGCTTATAGAGCTCTATAATTACCACAACAGACCCAGCAATACCTCCTACATTATTTAGAATATCTTGCCCTGAGGTAATCAAATTTGTTACCTGTTTAAAATCTATAAACAGTTCAATTGGAAAGCTAGCAGGTGGTAATGCTCGTAGTTTTATTTTAAGGTCATAGTCTGGAGCTAAGCTGTTCTTAACTTCACGTATGAACTCAGCAAAATGTAATTGGCTGGTATACAGGGTATCAAAATCAATATATTCTAAATCACCCCTGTATTTGAATGTGAACTTTTCTGCTTCCATTAGGTTAATCAGGTTTCTCATCGCAATATATTATTTAATTAAGCATAATCTAAAAAAAGGAAGATAACATGGTGTATAAGAGTCATGCTATGTAGATTGTTGAGTGAGTTTTTCTGCTTTCTGGAAGCACCGCCATATCTCAGATGTGATCTATTTGAATCAAAAATTGTATAGACCAAATCAGAGATTTGGCTATTTTGAATCCGAAGCATTATCTTCACCAAAACGCACGATCTATACACAGGCGTTATGGGTAACAGAATTGTAATATGAAGAAAACTGCTTATGGAACTCCATTCCTTATCAATAATCAGAACGAAAGAGTTCCATTAGAAAAAGAAGCTGCAATTGATGAACTGTCAATTCAAACCTTGATCTTCGAAGAGCCCGACTGCCTTCCAATAAGTGATATTGACGAATCCTATAATCCTGTCATTCCTGTATGTACGGAACTTAACACTCCTGTTGGCCCCTTGGATGTACTCTTAGTATCTCCCAACGGTGAGATAACAATTGTAGAAACGAAGCTGTGGAGAAACCCAGAAGCCAGACGGAAAGTTGTAGCCCAAGTTCTGGATTATGCTAAGGAACTTTCCAACTGGTCTTACGAAGACCTTCAAAGAGAAATAAACCGAAAATTAGGCACAAAAGGCAATACTCTTTATGAATTGGCAAAATCTAAAGACCCAAATTTGACTCCATCTGAACCCGATTTTATTGATTCAGTGAGTCGAAATTTATCAAGAGGGAAATTTTTGCTTCTTATAGCTGGAGATGGTGTACGTGAAGGCGCAAAAGGTATTGCTGAATTTCTCTCGAACGCTGGTCATTTGAATTTCACATTTGCGATGGTCGAACTCAGTATTTTTAAGGCTAAGGGTTTAGGTACGTTGATTTTACCAAAAACCTTGGTAAAAACTATCGAACTTTCAAAGTTGACAGTTGAAATACCCAAAGGGCTAATATTGGCACAAAATGATGATTTTGATGACAGATCAACAGATCCTGTTGTAATTGACTCTAAAAAGGAAATAGAGCGGAATTTCTACATTAAGTTCTGGAACGAGTTGATATCGCAGTTATCATTTGACGATCCAGGGCAACCAATGCCGAATCCTGCAAAAGGAACGAACCTTTACGTATATCCAGCACAATCAAAAAAAGCATGGATAAGTGCCTACTTCTCCAAAAGCCAACAAAAGGTTGGTGTCTATTTCAGAGTTTCAGGAGATGCTGAAGGAAAGGCAATTTTGGATTCTTTAGAAGATTCTAAAGAGGATATTAGAAAGGAACTTGGTGAACAAATACGGTTTAACTGGGATGGTGATTTTAACGCAGAAATAGCAATATCAATTAACGATGTATTCAGTGACTCCAACAGAGAAGAAATAAAGGACTTTTACAAGAACTGGCTAAACCAATTTGTAAATGTTTTTAGACCAAGAATCAAAAGAAACGGATTTTGAAATTGAAAATACCCATAACATGCTGTGATGAAATCATGCTTGGACAGTGTAAGAAGATGCTTTTCTGCATTATGGAAGCCCCGCCAATTCTGCGAATTGGCCTATTGAGAAATTAAAAAAGTAATAGCCCACTTCGCAGAGTTGGCTATTTAGTAGACGAAACATTATCTTCACCAAAACGCACGATTCATACAGAGTCGTTAGCGGTAAAAGAACAATCATATGCACCCTTTAGATCGAATTGCAATTAATGCTCAAAAGAAAGAAGAATCATATTTTGATGAATTGGCAGATTCACAGGAGTTCTATTCATTAAAAGCTGCATGTGACACCGAAGAAACTGGACCTAATTATCCTCAAATAAAAGATATTACTGGTGGCAACTGGGATATAAAAGATCCTAAATCGATGTACAATCAATTCACGTTTTATTCGACACCTACAGATACCGCCCCAGATTTCGGAGTTTTTAATTTGTATGGCAGTTCAAAATTCACTGATTTAGTTAGTAATGGAGTCTTAGGAACATTTAGCCTGATTATTTCAGAAAAATTTAAGAATATCCTTGAGGATTTCGAGTTAGGTAACCATTGGTTTTTTCCAGTTTACTTAAATCATAAATCCGAGACGATGAAGTATTTTGTTCTCCACTTAAAAAATGATTTGAGCGATAGGGTTATTTATGAACAATCTATCTTCTATACCCAAGAAGGGCTCATTGGAAAAAACAAAAAAGATATAACTTTTGACAGTGAAGAGCATTACCAGAAATATAGGGAAGAACTAAAGAATCAATCCCCAAACAGTCTTTTACCAAAAACAAGTATTAAGGCTAAGAAAATAGTTATTGACAATTCTATAAATATTGATGTAGTAACTTCAAAGAGAACAGGAATAGATATATTCATATCAAGTAAATTGGCTAACAAAATTCTGGAAAGTCGCCTAACAGGAATCGATGTGAAGAAGACCAAAAAGCTACATAAGAATACCGCTAACAAATGATAAGCTCAATGAAGCAAACTGAGCTATAAGGAAATTTCAGTGCGAAACAGTAAATATAGAATCAATTTAAAAGGATGTGCTCACTGAGCTTATCTGATCGTTGTATGCCATGAGCGATAATCCTATGAACACAGAATATCAAGAATTCCGAACTCGCTTCATCAAAGGATCTGCATGGATGATAATATTCTACGCTGGACTGCTAACAGCCTTTTCCTTGTTCATTATGTACTTATTGCCCAACATTTGGGTAATTCTGATAATGCTAATTCCTGCTTCTCTTCTTCCTTTTGTAATAATTTTCCTCAAATCCTATAAGGTTCGTTTCGGAACAGACTTTATTGAGACCAAAAACTTATTTCGAACCAAGAGACTTAACCTTAAAGAAATTAAAAAATTCGGCATCTATATCCGTGGCAATCGAGCTGGCCCAACCAAACTAACTAGTGAATTCAATATGGGTGATGTGAACGATGACGATTTGCTTTTTCATAACGTTTATCTAACCACGAACGAAGAATTCGACTTGTGGAACATGCGACCTAAAAAGCATCTAAAATTCCCTTATCGCAAAGAACTTTATAGCATAGTTAAGGAGAAAATGGCAACTCAATCAAAAAAGACGGCATACAACATGGTGTAGGCACGAATGCCCTTGCGAGCTTTCCGAACCAATGCCAGAATCAGCACCACCGCTCCTCGCGGAATCTCTAGAATACCGATAACGCATTCGTGGTTTCCTTGGCGGTCTAAATCAAACGTAATGGCTAAACAGACTTTTGTGGTTGTGCGCGGATCGGCTATCTTTCTGCTTTAATCAAGCCGTGAGGGCACATCGTCCTACACAGGCGATATCTATGGTAAAAACAAGCGTATTGGTCTTTTTTTAATCCAATTTCTCTTGATAAGGAGTTCCTCTTTTTACTACGGCGACTACTCTATGGAGTAGTTTGTTTCTCACTGCATTGAGTGCACTCATTTTACTTTTCCCTTCTTCGGTTTTCCGAAGGTAATATCCTCGAAGTTCTTTGTGACATTTGATGGCATTCATCGCACACATGTGTAGATGAAATTTGAGTTGTTTGTTGGCAAAACTTGATGTGCCTGGACTGGCAAATATGCTGGTTCCACTACTGTATTCGAAAGGAGCTACACCGCAATAACAAGCCAGCTTTCGGTTGTCCAACATGCGAGTAAATCCTTCTGTATAAACGATCAGATCCACGGCCAAAACCTTGCCTACACTTTTCACCGAAGTGACCAATTCGTAGAGGGCCTTTAAGTGTTTATCTATCTGAATCAATTCGTCCATTTTGGCTTCAACTTTATCTAAAGATTTTTTTAACCCACTGATAGCTGACCTACTGATTCTTTCGATTTCACGTCCTGCTTTTGGGTCTACTTTGGTCAACTCATCTACAGCAATTTGCTGACTGTGTAAACTTTTTTGAAGCCTCATTCTGGTTTTCATTAGATCTTTGAGGCGGTTTAAGGTAGGATGTGAGAGTTTGACCAGTTTGGCATCACGTTGATGATCAAAAGCAAAATTGGCAATTCTTTCAGCGTCGATTTTGTCTGACTTACCCCTGATTAGTCCCATACTTCTTTTGATGTGCAGGGAGGATTCCAGCCAAACTTTGCATCCTCTTTTGAGCAAATACTTGACAATGTTTCTGGTATAGATACCGGTATGTTCCATGCAGAAAAGGATGTCCTCACCACAGTCATTGCCATGTTGTTTAAGCCATCTTTTCATTTTCTGGAAGCCTTCGCTATCATTACTAAACAAGCCATTGTTGCACTTCATCGATGAGCTGTTAATCAAAGCCACATCAATACTCATTTTGCTAATGTCTATACCCACGATATGTGGGTAGAAGATTTGTTTAGGGGTGGTATTTTCCATAATTTCAATATTAAGTTCAAAACCTTGATGTTAGGGCATCTCGACGGATCGGGATCCCTGAATATCTATCTGAACATTTAACAATGGAAAGCAAGCCCTGAATCGCCCGATAAGTCTGGGTAACTTGGTTAGCGCGTAGTTCTGGCTTGCTTTCTTTTACTATTAAAAGTAAAACCTTTATTTCTTTGATTAATTATAGACAGGAAAGCTAAAGGTTAGCGATAATTAGGCAAGAAGAAATACTGAAAATACTTAATGTCAAATTCATATGAGACTTTTATTGAATTAGTAGCTCCATTCTTTGAGCATAATGGATTTCAATATTACACCCCAAAAGGCGTAATGTGGAATGCTGAATTGATGACAAAAGAATGGAGAAAGAACAGAAATTGGAAATCACAGGCTGATTTACAAACACCTGGTTACGAATGGTATAGCTATGATGTTAGATTTGACAGCTTTGAATCGGGTATATTTCTTAAAGAAGGCAACCATTTCACGCAGTACATAAAATTACAACCCTCAACAAAGAAAACAACAGTTCTAATTTTCGGTATAGACGTTCCAGTGATAAATGATTTTCTAAATAGGTTAACTGATAAAGTTGGAAAAATTGAGAGAAAATTCGCCCCCTTCTCTACTGTTTATATTGATACACATTATGGCTTTCCCTCTGAATCTACAATTGGAGATTGGTACTTAGGTTATTCAAGTCAAAAAAAATCTAATGAATCATACGACAAACTAAAAGCTCATTATGAAGGACTGGTATCTGCTTTTTTTGAACAAACTAATAGTATTCAAGGTCTCTGCATTTGGTTGAAAGAAATCGACTATTACGGTTTTGACAAGAAAATATCAAACAGCAAGGAAGAAAAGTTGCTAATTGACCTCTATCTTAACTACCCCAACCTCGGAGAGATAAAATCTAAGATTGGACAGAGTAGAAATGAACAAATCAAAGATAACCTTAAAAAACTACTTAGAAATGGCACTGATTTCCTTGAAAAATATCGCTAACAAATGCTATGAATGAATGGGGTTTTATCGGTCAGGATACTTTGGTGGGGATTGGAAAGTCCGCCACAAGTCTTAAATTTAAATCAAGGCCGAGCCGCGTAGGCGTGGCTATGTGCGAGTCGAGCGGTTAATGCTTTCTAATCCCCACTCATCATAGCTGGTCGTTAGGCTCAATTGCGGCATGAACAAAATCCTCCTTCTCGTATTATCAATTTGTACATTCAGTTGTTCGAGCTCACGAACGAATTCATTATTGAACAACCCTACAATCAACCACAATTTTACGCCAGAAGAAATCACAGATCTTACAACAATTATGGACTTCTTTGAAAGTCAAATCTGTCTGACATCATCAACATCAATTGACAACTGTTATGACCTCTATCTGAATAAGCTTAAAGAATCGATCAGGAACAATAATATTAAGTTGAACATATCATACCCAAAACAAACGACCGAACTCTATGATAATATTTCATCGTCAACATTTCAAGAACTGTGGGGATTTGGTGAACTAAGTACATTTGATGTTCAGTCGAATAGCCGAGTGAAGTACAAGGATATAGGTCTCAATTATCAGAGCAAGTACGTTGACTTTCTAAAGGAACTTAGCCGAGAATACCCTGTGATCAATAATTACTATGAATCCTTTGTAGAAGCAGGTGATATCTCTCCTGCAATGATTTCAATAGTAACCAAGCATCAATCTTTTGAACTTTCAGACGTTAGGATAAGATTAGTAATTGCTGTGCACTGTCTAACAATGAATGACAAGTACGAACGACGAGAAAGGATAAACTGAGCCTAACATGGCGTATAGATGCATGTGCGAACTGAGCATTTAGCCAGCTTCGGCGGAACAAGCCCGTGCATCTGCCGTGGCAATTACTTCTCTGCTTATAGTGAAGTCAGTTCGCCGCACCGGAAGATCGGCGGAACGCAGCTCTCACCGATTCGCTAGTAGGTTCGGCAGATTTTCACTACTTTGGCTGTATTATCAAACGACACGCACACGCACCATACGCA